>JARLJC010000109.1 GCA_031291435.1 Alphaproteobacteria bacterium
CCGCCGACGATATGAAGGCCTTCTCTTGCCGCTTCGAATTTCAGTTCGGGGAAATACTCCTCGCGCAGGGCGGTGAGAAATTCCTGAAACATGCCGGTGAAGAAGGCTTCGGTAATGCTGCGTGATTTCAGATTGGGTGTGAAAGGCGGCCGGTCTTCGGGAATGAGGATGGCTGCTTTCCGTCGGCCGGTGACGATTTCTTTGAAATGCGGTTTGAACGCGCTTGCGGCCAGCGCGAATCCCTCGGCGGCGTCGAGCAGGGGGAGGTCGGGCACAGTTATAAAAAACGGCGCGTCTTCAATGACTTCAAACATGGCGCGATTATAGGTTTCGGCGGCGCGCTGTCTAACGGATTAATAGTTTCATTGGGCCAGCTACAGCCAGCCGCGCATTTTGAACCACAACAAGGGGGCGATGGCGCTGACCGCGATCAAAGCGAGGCCATAGGGATAGCCCCACGCCCAGCTGAGTTCGGGCATATTATGAAAATTCATGCCGTACATGCTGGCGACCAAAGTCGGCGGTACGCCCACCACCGAAACGATGGTGAGGACCTTAATGATGTTATTCTGCTCGATATTGATGAGGCCCATCGTCGCGTCGAGCAGCAATTGCACCTTGTTGGCGAGATGTGCGTCGTAGTCGGCCAGCGAGGCGATATCATGACGCTGCGTTTCCATATGGATGCGCAGTTCCGGCGCGCACATATCGGCGCTCAGTCCCGCCACATAGGAAACGATGCGCGCGATGCCGAGCAGGCTGTCGCGGATTTTCGAGGAGAGGTCGCCGTTGAAGCCGATGCGGCGCAGGGTTTCGCGCAAGCTGGCGGTTTCGTGGGCGGGGGCCTGGCGCGAAGCAGGGGCCTGCTTGCCGCCGCCGAACACGCTTTGCGAAAGGAGGTCGAGTTCACCGCCGACTTCCTCGAGAATATCCGCCGCGCGGTCGATGATCGCGTCGATCAGGCCGGTGAAGACGGCGATGCCACCCGCATGCAGGGCATCGCGCCTTGTATAATCTTCGGCGAAACTGGCGAAGGCTTTGAGCGGCGCGAAGCGCACCGTGACCAGCAAATTTTTGGTGAGGATGAAGCCGACCGGGGTTCCGTGCGGCACGCCGTCCTTGTCGCGCGATACGATCGGCGTGCTGAGAATGAACATATCGTGGGCGAAGCGCAGGCGGCTCGACGTCTCGATTTCCTGAAGATCGGCGAGGGTGGGGAGGCGATGGCCGGTGGCGCGCTCGACATAGGCGATTTCTTCGCCGGTGCCGTCAAGGATGTCGATCCATGTCACCTGCGGCGGTAGTGCCGCGCCGGTTAGATCAGGTGTGATGTCTTTGTAATCCGGCGTGCCGTTATGCAGCGTGAGCATGAATGTTCCTGTGGGGCCTTACGCGATATCGCGCAAGGCCTGCTGGTTGAGGAGAATGATTTCGTTGCCGTTGAGCCGGATCAAACCTTCGGTGGCAAAGGATTTGAGCTGCTTGTTGATGCTTTCGCGCGAGGTGGCGAGCTGCTGCCCGAGCGAAGCCTGATTGAGCCCGGCGCGGATGACGGTCTGGCCGTTCTCGCTGACGCCGTAGTCGGCGGCGAGGCGCAGGAGATGACGCGCGAGGCGTTTCGGCAAATTCTGCAACGCGATAAGGTCGATGGTGTCGAGATAGATGCGGAGGCGGTGGCACAGCATCTGAATGACGCCGAGCATCGCTTCGGGGCTGGCTTTGAGCGCGGGCATGAAATCGTCGCGGCGCAAAATCATCAGGCTGACATCGGTTTCGGCTTCGGCGTCGGTGGTGCGGGGCAGGGCGTCGAGCAAAGTGGTTTCGCCGAAGACTTCGCCGCTTTCGACCAGACCGACCAGAACGCCGCGCCCGTCGCTGGCATGCATGCTCATGCGCAGGCGGCCCGCCATCACGATGCCCATGAAGGCTTCCTCGTCGCCACGGTGATAGATGAAAGAACCGGCGGGAAAATATTTGTGCGTCGCCCGCGCGAAGAGTTCGGCGCGCGTCGCCGCCGGAAACAGGCGGAAGAATTCGTCATATTGCAGACGGTCAACCAGGCTTTGAAACGAGCCGGCGCCGGGAACCCCGCTATTCGAATTGTCAATGTCCATAAATGAAATTCTAGCAGGAACGCGGATATTTTTACAATCGGCCTGGCGGTGTGAGCTAGTTCATTCAGGTGAATCGCAGGCGTGAGGTACCATGGCTTCATCAACGAAGAAACAAGAAGAGGAGGGTGACATGACAAACAATGTTGGAACCGACTGGGGTCCCGTCGCACGCGAAGCTCTTAAACACCCCGTGAAATCCGGAGCCATGCTGATGGGGCTTGGGGTTGTTGACATGGGGATCGGCGTGGTCGATTTCGCGCTTGGCGCAGTCATGCCGGGGATCGCCGCAGAAGGCCTCGGCGTTGCTACCGAAGCTTTGGGCGTCAAGCGGATGAAACAATTCGCTCATGATTACGTCCCTCGCTAAGGCCCCGGCATAAGGCCTAGCAGGACATGGGCCGGGGAAGGCGGTTCATGTCCTGTTTTGCCGTGGGGAGGGGGACAGAAGATTATGGGGTTTTTATGCCGGGAAGATTACACACGCTTTGAATAATTTGGGCTTATTTGTGGATTTATTAGAACGGATAGGCATAGGGCGTGTGATTTTATGGCTAAGAAACCAGATCTTATTATTGTCGGCGCGGGCGGTATTCACGGGTCTGCCGCAGCCGCGCGGCTTTCCAAAGAATTCAACGTTGTCGGCTTCGAGCAGTTCGAGCGCGGCACGGACAAAGGTTCGTCGGGCGGATGGGAACGTATGTCGCGCCTCGCTACCGGCGAAGGGATGAATTACGCGGTCGGGGCGCGTTTCTCGCAGGAGAAGATACTAGATCTGCAGGCGGCAACCGGCCGCGAGTTGCTCCGTATCACCGGCGGCATCGACAGTTCGCCGCCATCTCGCGATCCGGTCAATGATCCCTCATGGGTTCAGACCGTTAAAGGCATTCGCCGCGAACTCGGCCTGCCTTTCGAAGAGACCAACGGCCACGATCTCAAAAAACGGAAAGAGAACTTCAACCTCAACCTTCCCGACGATACCGAGATCGTGATCGAGTCCGATATGGGAATAATCAGCACCGCCGCCCGTGAAGTTAATCTGTCGATCGCCGAGGCTAACGGCGCGCAGTTCTATTTTAACACGCGTGTGGCGGGGCTTGATTACGAGCATCGCACGGCGGTGATTATGGAAGACGGTCAGCGCATCGATGCCTCCAAGATCGTCTGTATCGGCGGCAACTGGCTGAATGATCTGCTCGACGAAAAGAACAAACTGCCGATCATCAATGAACAGCGCTTCCTTGCTTATTACCCGATTCTGGAAAATCATGGGGCGGTGCCCTATGTCTATTATACCAAGGAGCATATTATTTACGGCATGCCCTCCTGGAAGGGCGGTCTGTTCAAGACCGGGGACAGCAATCATCTGCGTGAAGTCATTTCCCCCGGCGCGGGGCTGACGCCCCCGGGCGACGCCGATTATGCCGTTACCGATCGCATACCCCGGGAGCTGATGACCGGTATCGGCGGGCAGGCGGTCGATTTTATGAAGGGGCGCTATTCGATTACGCCCAGGGGCGATTTCATCATCGATCTGCATCCCGATAATCCCGATATTGTGCTGGAATCGGCTTGTTCGGGGCATGGGTTCAAGCATTTTCCCTTCGTGGCCGAAATCGTCCATGAACTGGCGACGGGGGAGCCGTCCGGCTTCGAGTTGAGCCGTTTTCGCATTAGGTCCAACGACAGGGCGGCCCTGCAGCAGCAGATCAGTCTTATTCAGGGCAAGAAAAAAGACCGGCTGCCCTTGCGTCTGTAAAACCCGCCTTTTGGCCCTAAAAGCCCTTCCCATAAAGCGGTTTGATTTTCCCCGTGATTGCGGTAAAACCCACCCTGCTTCGCCAAGGGGCTTCGCAGGGCAAGCACGCATGCCCGGCATAGTCCGCAGAGCGGGCGACGACGGGCGGGCGTGGCGGAACTGGTAGACGCGCCGGATTTAGGTTCCGGTGATGAAAGTCGTGGGGGTTCAAGTCCCTCCGCCCGCACCAAACTTTAGAAAACGCCTTGGCGTTTTCTAAAGTTTGCCACGCCGTAGTCACGCCGCAGCATTTGCGAAGGCGGACTGGTTCAATTTTTACACACACTTAAGGAAAGATCCAAATGGCTAAAGTTCAGGTATTGAAGCAAGAAGGTCTGAAGCACGAATTCTCGGTGACGGTGCCGAAGCAGGAAGTGGACAAGCAGAAAGCTATCCGCCTTGTGGAAATCGGCAAGCAAGCCAAGATGCCCGGCTTCCGCCCCGGCAAGATACCCGCCAACGTCATCGAGCAGCGCCACGGCGCAGCCGCCCGCGCCGAAGCGATCGATCAGGCGGTGTCGGACGCCGCCTCCGCCGCTTTGTCGGAACATAAACTGCGCCCGGCTTTGCAGCCCAAGATCGAGATGGTGACTTTCGCCGAAGATCAGGATCTCGAATTCAAGATTTCCGTTGAAGTGTTGCCGGAAGTGAAGATCGGTGATTTCAGCAAGATCGCGCTGGAACGCCCCGTTGCCGAAGTCGATATGGCCAAGGTCGATGAGACGATTTCCACTTTCGCCAAGCGCATGCGCGAACCGGAACTGGTCGAAGAAAAGCGCGCCGCCAAGATGGGCGACACGCTGGTGATCGATTTCGACGGCAGCGTCGATGGCGAAAAGCGCGACGGGATGAAAGGCGACAATCACCGCCTTGAACTCGGCTCGCATAGCTTTATCGACACTTTCGAAGACCAGTTGGTCGGCAGCAAGGTCGGCGACAAGAAAGTGATCAAGGTCACGTTCCCCGAACAATATCACGCCGCCGAACTTGCCGGTAAGAAGGCCGAATTCGCGGTCGAAGTGAAGGAATTGCGCGCCTCCAAGCCCGCCGAACTCAATGACGAACTCGCCAAGGAACTGGGCTTTCCCGGCATCGATAAATTGCGCGAACGCGTCAAGACCGATATGGAGGCCGATTACGCCCGCATCAGCCGCGCCGTTATCAAGCGCGAATTGATGGATAAGCTGGCCGACACGCATAAATTCGAAGTGCCTGCCGGTTTGCTGGAATCCGAATTCGACGGAATCTGGAAGCAGGTTGAAGACGCCAAGAAGCGCGGCGATTTGCCCGAAGACGACAAAAAGAAGTCGGATGACGAGCTGAGGAAAGAATATAAGGACATCGCCGAACGCCGTATCCGCCTTGGCCTGCTGCTCGCCGAAGTGGCGCAGTTGAACAAGCTGGAAGTCGGCAGCGACGAACTGCGCAATGCCCTGATGGCCGAAGCCCGCAAATATCCGGGTCAGGAAAAGGCCGTGTTCGATTATTACACGCAGACGCAGGGTGCGATGGAACGTTTGCGCGCGCCCTTGCTTGAAGAAAAAGTCATCGACTTCATCGTCGGCAAAGCCAAAGTCACCGAGAAGAAGATGAGCGCCGACGAACTGATCGCGCTTCCGGAAGAAGAGTAAAAGGTTCTCAGTACGAGAGCCGTCATTCCGCAAAATTTTCTTTTCGCTCTTACCCGCGACAGCGGGGAAGGCGAAAGAAAATTTGTGCGGAATCCAGTTGGCGTTTCGGCAAAGGCTGGTCGTGCGGAGAAATGAACTGGATCCCGGATAAGCTCACATTTTGCCAAACCGCTAAGGCGGTTTAGCAAAAAGCGGACTTTCCGGGATGACGATCTCTTACATATCTTTCTCTCGCATATCTTTCTTTTGAGCCGCGCTGCGCTGGTTCCTGTATCTCACTTGCTGCGGCTTATTTTCCATATCTGTTCCATTTTCAGATAAGTGAAGGAGGCCGACCAGCCGATCATAAGCATCCCCGCCAGAGTCTCGGTGGAAGCGAGGGCGCGGATAGGCCCGGTGAGGCGCATATCGTTATCGCCGAGCGACGTATAATCGACCGAAGACAGATAAAGAAAATCGCCAAGGCCGGGATTGAAACTTCCCTGCACGCTCCCCAGATAGGGAAAATGAACAAGCAGCATGATCACCAGCGCAAATACCCATATTTCGGCAATATGCCCCAGCATCAGCCCCGCGATAGATACGGCGATGACGCGGCGTCCGCGCGAATGTTTCTGCGCCCAGGGGACGATTTTGTCGGATACCAGACTCATGGTTTCGTAATGCAGGCACACGGTCACGATGACCAGGAGGCTGGCGATAAACCACATGAAAATTTCGGCCATGACGATACTCTGCGCTGTTACAGGAACACATAATAAGCCTATTCGGCGTTCTATCCAATCCCTTGCACTCTCCGCCCAATCCGCTAAAGTCTGATCCGCATCCGCTGCCTCTCTTTTCGCGACGTTCCCCCAACAGGAGTTCCCCCAATGCCCGCACAAGACCGTCATCCCGTAGAGACATTGAGCCAGCTGATTCCGATGGTTATCGAACAAACCGCGCGCGGCGAACGTTCGTTCGATATTTATTCGCGGTTGCTGAAAGAACGCATCATTTTTATGGTCGGGCAGGTCGACGATCATATGTCGAGCGTCATTTGCGCCCAGTTGCTGTTCCTTGAATCGGAAAATCCCGCCAAGGAAATCTCGCTTTACATCAATTCGCCGGGCGGGGTGGTGACGTCGGGTTTGGCCATGTATGACACCATGCAATATATCAAATCGCCGGTTTCGACCGTGTGCATCGGGCAGGCCTGCTCGATGGGGTCGCTGCTGCTGGCTGCGGGCGAGGCGGGCAAGCGTTTTGCCCTGCCCAACAGCCGGATTATGATCCATCAGCCGTCAGGCGGCGCGCAGGGTCAGGCCACCGACATCGAGATTCAGGCGCGGGAAATCCTCAAGCTTCGCAAGCGTTTGAATGAGATTTATGTGCATCATACGCATCAAAGCTTTGACAAGGTCGAGCTGGCGGTCGAACGCGACAACTTCATGTCGTCGGAAGAAGCCAAGGCTTTCGGCCTGATCGACGAGGTGGTGACGTCGCGCCCAGCGGGTGTCGGAGATGAAAAGAAGGC
Organism: Alphaproteobacteria bacterium; assembly: GCA_031291435.1. Taxonomy (GTDB): domain Bacteria; phylum Pseudomonadota; class Alphaproteobacteria; order UBA9219; family UBA9219; genus CAIXLI01. The sequence goes on from JARLJC010000109.1 coordinate 7,057, forward strand.
GGCTTAAGTAATTTAAGAAACCGGTAACCAATTGAGACTTAGACTACTCCATAGCGGTCTTAAATAAGGGAAGACAATGACCAAGCCGACCAGCACAGATTCCAAGAACACGCTTTATTGCTCCTTCTGCGGCAAAAGCCAGCATGAGGTGCGCAAGCTGATCGCGGGGCCGACGGTGTTCATCTGCGATGAATGCGTCGAATTGTGCATGGACATCATTCGCGAGGAAAGCAAGACCACGCTGACCAAGACCAAGGAAGGCGTGCCTTCGCCGAAAGACATCATGGCGATTCTGGATGATTATGTGATCGGCCAGATTCACGCCAAGCGCGTGCTGTCGGTCGCCGTGCATAATCATTATAAGCGTCTCGCCCACGGCGCGCGCAATTCGGATGTCGAACTGGCGAAGTCGAACATTCTGCTTGTCGGTCCCACCGGTTGCGGCAAGACTTTGCTCGCCCAGACTTTGGCGCGCATCATCGACGTGCCTTTCACCATGGCCGATGCGACGACTTTGACCGAAGCCGGTTATGTCGGCGAAGATGTCGAAAACATCATTCTGAAATTGTTGCAGGCTGCCGATTACAATGTCGAACGCGCCCAGCGCGGCATCGTCTATATCGACGAAATCGACAAGATTTCGCGCAAGTCCGACAATCCTTCGATCACCCGCGACGTGTCGGGCGAGGGCGTGCAGCAGGCTTTGTTGAAACTGATGGAAGGTACCGTGGCGAGCGTTCCGCCGCAGGGTGGCCGCAAACATCCGCAGCAAGAATTTTTGCAGGTCGA
>JARLJC010000110.1 GCA_031291435.1 Alphaproteobacteria bacterium
GCGTTCAAAACGAATCCCCAGCCAGAGCTGGGGCAGGATTGCAGATTCGCGCTTTGTTCGCAATTAAGGCAACGAGCGCCTCGGCTTACCAGGAGATCTCGGCGTTGAGGCGGGCCTCGACGATCGGCATCGACAGGGTGTGGAAAAAGGCGTGCCAAGGCTGCGGCGCCAGATAGGCCATACGCTCGCCGTCGGCCCAGACCAGCGCGATCAGGCCCTTCAGGCCAGCGGTGACGGCCGCCGTCTGCAATTCGGCGATCCGCGCTTCGATGTCGGCGGGCCTACCCTTGGTAAAACTGCTATCGACCGGGACAATCAGCATGTCCTGCCCCTGGTCTTGCAGGCTGGCGACTTTGTAGGTTGGCATGGAGGCTCCCGGACAGGCGTGTTGAATGCCGCGCCGCGATGCCAGATTCAGGCCAGACTAGCCAAAAGCCGCCCCGCCGGGGCATCCGCCACAGCCCGGTCCCGGACCGACGCTCGAGCAGGAGGGCGCATCGCTGTCGCCGCCCTTGGCTGGCGAGGCGATCAGCGATAATTGCTGCACCAGTTCGACGCCACCACAGGACGGACATTCCGGAGTTTCGCCGGAGCGCACCAAAGTCTGAAAATTCTCGCCGCATTTGCTGCAACGATAGCCATAGATCGGCATCGCCAAACCCTCGCTTCAAAATTGATGGCGCCTGCATGACGCGGTTTTACTCGCGAGGCAAGCCGCTTTGGTCAGGGATTCAGGGTGCGCATATAGGCGACGAGGTCGGCGATCTCGCTGCGCGACAAATGCAGGTCCGGCATTTTTGGATGCGGGTCGACCAGAAAAGCCGATAGCTGCTGGTCGCTCTCGCGCCGCGCGGCATCGGCGAAAGTCGGCACGTCAACGCTGGCCTGTTTCTGATCCTGCGCGACCACGTGGCAGGCTGCACACCAGCGTTTGGCGATTTTTTCGCCCTGCGCGACATCCGCCGCCGAACCGGGCGCCGAAAACGCCGTCGCTAGCGCAAGGCCGAACAGGCAAGCAAAGGAAAATTTCCGCATGGCGCCGAACTCCATTCCTGATTCTGGAACTATGCCATTTTTGACCCTGTTCTGACCAGCGGTCACCAGACAACGGATGCATCGTTACCCGCCGCAACGCATCACGCCGCCTCGGAACGGACTCAATATTTCGTAAAATCCACCACATTATCAACAGAAATAGACAAAAGTTCGAGGCTACGCTCCCGCTTGAAGCATTTGGCGGAGATTCAACATGACACAAGCAAGCAAGCCATACGTCACTCTATATAATAATCAGGTTTACAATTCAGGTTCATATTCTGTTTACATAGCTCCGTTCAATGTTGGGTCGCTGGTCTATGGAAAGGACTATTCCGAA
>JARLJC010000111.1 GCA_031291435.1 Alphaproteobacteria bacterium
CGTAGCCCTTGACGTTGCTGACATCGAGGAAATCGAAACGGGCCTCTTGGTCACGATCCGGCGGGGCAAAACGGATCAGGAAGCGGTCGGCCGCACCATTGCGATTCCCCGCGGTGACGTTGCTTGCCCCGTCACGGCGCTGGGGGCGTGGCTGGTTGCGGCTGCGATTGTGGCCGGCCCGATCTTCCGGCCGATCGACAGGGCGGGCACGGTGCGGGCCTCACGTCTTACCTGCCGCTCGGTGGCAAATTTCGTCAAAGCGTATGCGGCTCGCGCCGGGTTCGACGCCGGCACATACTCGGGACATTCGCTGCGATCGGGCTTCCTGACGTCCGCGGCGGCCAAGGGCGCCTCAATCTTCAAGATGATGGATCAGTCTGGGCACAAATCGGTGGATACCCTGCGGGGCTACGTTCGCGATGCGGAGTTGTTCAAGGATCACGCGGGCGCGGGGTTGCTTTGAGGCGCACCTCGGCCGCGGTCTGGGCCTTTTGCCTTCGAATCGCTGTTGCAACTATCCGTGAACTGTCTCGGAGACAACCAGCGGAAACTCCCAAAATATTCATTTTCCGATTGTTGTGGATGCGCCGGGGATAACTCACAGGCGGTTAGTTGGGCGACCTTAAGAGTCGCATTGGGCCATCCTGGCTCAATGGAGACTAAACGTGGTCGAGAAAGTAATGCGCCTGCCGGCCGTCTTAGACGCGACGGGCTGGTCTAAACAAACGCTGTACAACAAGATGTCTCAGGGGATTTTTCCCAAGGGGACGAGGCTCGATCCGAACGGAAAGACCGTTGTCTGGTTCGAAGACGACGTAGCCGCTTTCCAGGCTGCGGCGCGTACTGCTCGCGAGGCATAGCACATGCCTCCCAATTTATTATCGCGGCTTGCAGCGAGCGTTAGTGGCACGGGTCGATGCTCGCCATCAATCGTCATGCACCGTCATAACGACGGCGTCTGGACGTAGATAGCGAAAGGATGGCCCGATGGCCGAACACCGCATTTCCTACAGTGTCAATGAGGCAGCGAAGGCGGCCGGCATCGGCCTGACCAAGCTGCGCGAAGAAATCCGAGCGAACCGCCTTGTGGCCCGCAAACTCGGAAAGCGAACACTCATCAACGTCGAAGACCTCAACGCCTGGGCAGCAAATCTGCCGCGCGTCGATGCCGCTCGGCGAGCCGCTTAACCCCGGAAACGAAAAACCCGGCGGCTCTATTCCTTGGCGGGACGAGCGCACCGGGTTCAATTCAAAGGCTAACCAACGATGAGTTTATATAAAGAATCTCCTGCCGAACGGCAACAGGATAGTTGCTCGCTGCAGATCAACAAGCGCGAGTGTTTCAGGGGCGAAAGGGACGAACGGAACGGCAAGTCCGTGGTTCGGATCGTTCGATTGAAGCCCAACGCTTCCGGCGATCTGCGAGCTGCTGGTGGCTCTCTCGAATTTGGTGCCAAGCATCTGCCCGGCGTCATCGCCATGCTGCAGAAATTGCAGGAAGCGATGCTGGCAACAAACCGCGCCGGAGGGGCATGATCCATGTCCATCCCATATCTGCGACTTGTCGTAAGCGACCAATCCGGTTGCGTGGCCGACAGCAATTCCCTGTTTGCCGCTTTCTGCGAACTAAAAGACGTTTGGCACCGCACGAAGATCGAGGCAGACCGACAGCGCGCGATCCGTGGCTATAACGCCTGGATTGATGGCTCCTTTCCTAAAGAGCAGCAAGAACCGCTCTTGCTTCGTTCAAACTCGACATGGGGGTTCAATTGAGCGCCCCACCTGACGCGGCACTGTGCAGTATCGAGCTAGAGCAAGAGATTTTGGGCGCGGTGCTCGTTATAAATTCCGCGCTTGAGATTATCGAGCGTGAGGTTTCGGCGGAAGATTTTTCCGAACCTCTGCACGGTCAGCTTTTTGAAACGCTCGCTAGCGTTCGCGACATGCACGGGGTCATAACGCCCGCGCTTGTCGTTGCTTCAATGGGCGGCGACGCCAACGCAACCGTCATAGAGGGCGTGACGCTCGGGCAATACGTTGCGAGGCTGGCGGCAGCAGCTTGCGTCCCGCGTACCGCGAAAGCATACGCCAAGCAAATTCGAGAGTTTGCCGACCGGCGCAAGATCCTCGCGACGGCGAAGACAATGTCTATCGGCATTCAATCCAACCAGCCGGCGGCGGACATCGCGGGCAACGGGATCGAGCTGTTAGACGAAATTGCTATACGAGCCTCTGCCGGGGCAACGCCGCAAGTCTCGCTTCGTGAAGCTAACGACAAATCGTTAGCGCGAATGCAATACGGGATGCAAAACCCCGGCAAGCTTTCGGGCATGAGCTGGGGCCTTGCGGGGCTGGATAGCAAAACCGGCGGCCTGAAGCGCGGCGAAATGTTTGTGATGGCCGGGCGGCCCGGCATGGGCAAGACGGCGCTTGCGCTTTGTGTTGCGCGGGCGACCGCGGCGGCGGGTGAACCAACTTTCTTTGCGTCCCTGGAAATGGGCGACATTAGTCTGTCGGATCGCAACCTGGCCGATGTTGCTTTTGAGCGGCAGCGGCCGATTCCCTACTATGATATTGCGAACGGCACTCTAAACGAAGCACAGGCCCGACGCATTATCGAGGCCGCGAGACTTCAACGCGAATGGCCTTTGACGATCGATCCGGCCCCCGGTTTGACCGTCTCGCAGATCGCGGCGCGCGTCCGCCGGCATAAGCAAACCCTGGAACGTCAAGGCCGGCGGCTCGGTCCCGTCATCGTCGATCATATGCATATCGTGCGGCCGTCTAACCGATATTCCGGCGCCCGCGTCAACGAGGTTGGCGAAATTTCTGCCGCTTTGAAAGGGCTGGCAAAGGAACTGGACGTTCCCGTTATCGCGCTGGCGCAATTGTCGCGAGCCCTAGAAAATCGCGACGACAAGCGGCCGACGATGGCGGACTTGCGCGATTCCGGCTCGATCGAACAGGACGCCGACGCGATCATTTTTGTGTACCGCGAGGCATATTACCTCGAGCGGTCGACTGGCGCGACTGCACAGCAAGAGGAGGCCCGCGTTGACCGGCTGATAGACGCAAAGGATCAGCTTGAGGCCATTGTAGCCAAGCAGCGAAACGGCCCTACGGGCACGGTGCATCTGTTCTGCAATATCGCCTGCAATGCCGTCCGCGATCAGGAGGGCATCTAATGCGCGCTGTAACCGGACATATCAACGTCGCTCGCTCGATTTTCGATCATCCGATGTTCGATGATGGCCGCCCGTTGTCGCCCCGAGAGGCTTGGCTTTGGCTGATATCAAACGCCGCATGGAGACCCGTTCAAGTCATGGTCCGCAACGGCCGATCGCAGCAAATGGTCAACCTGGAGCGCGGACAGCTCACTTATTCGCGGTCTTTTCTCCGCAGGGCGTGGTCATGGACTTCCGACAAGACGGTTAGGACGTTCCTGGCGCGGCTTGAGCGGGAGGGCATGATAGACATTCAAACGGGCCAGCTTCAAACCGTCATTTCTATCAGCAATTACGGGGTTTTTCAGCACGGCGGCAACCTCGCGGGGCCATCAAACGGGCCGGCAATAGGCCAGCAAAGGGCCAGCAATGGGCCAGAAGAAGAAAACATTATAAGCATTAAAAAGAAGATGCTCTCGCCGCCGGCAAGCCCTGCGGGCTTTGACGAATGGTATTCGATCTATCCGCGAAAGAAACAGCCCCAAGACGCCAAGAAAGCCTTCGCCAAGGCCATCAACTCGGGGGCGATTACCCTTGACGCCTTGATGGCAAAAACTCGGGCGCTTGCTGCGATCTGGCAAAACGAACCCAAAGACCGGCGAAAGTTCATTCCGTACCCTGCGAGCTGGCTTAACGCTGGCGGCTACCATGACGAACCGGACGGTGGCGACGGCGACAAACCCGCGCCAATTGTCCGCGACCCGCGGTCATTCACTGATGCCGATTGGCAAAAGCGCCTGACGTATTTGCAGGACAGCGAAACATGGCTTGAGGCATGGGGACCGAAGCCTGGCGCCCCCGGCTGCCTCATCCCCTCGCATTTAATCTTCACTCCCGTTTCAAATTCTAAAGGTGCGGCATGAGCCGAATGTCAGAGCTCGTTTATCCCGATGCGCCCGGCTTCAAAGTGTCTGGGCCTTCCGAACAAGCCGCGGAAGCCATGGGCAGCACGGCCAACAAAATGCGGGCGGCGGTGCTGGCGCAGTTCGCCCAATATCCCGGCGGCGCGACCGCCGATGAGGTCGCGAAGGATCTGAACCTTTCGGTTTTGAGCGTGCGCCCTCGCGTTAGTGAGCTGAACCGAACGGGCAAAATTAAGCAGACCGGCGGCCGGCGCAAAAATGAAAGCGGGATGACCGCAACGGTTTGGCGGATCGCGCCGTCGCCCTCGATCGGGGAAGGGGGCGAGTGATGGCTCGCAAGCTTCAAGACAGTTGCGCATATCCGCCTCGGATGATGAATGCCGATCGCGCGGCAGCTTACCTTGATCTATCGAAAACCAAGTTTTTGGAAGGCGTGCAATCCGGCAGTTGGCCGGCACCACGGGACGCGGATGGGGTGCCCCGTTGGCATCGCCTGGACCTCGACGCGGCGTCCGATGCGACCGATTCCAAGGAAAAACGACTTGCGTCCGGCCGCAAATCACTAGCGGATATGCTGGAGGCCGAAGGGGCGGCGGGCGGCGCGCAATAAATGGGCAAGGTCGAGCTGAAATACTATTGCGCCATTCCCGACCGCCACGGGAAGGTACGGCACTATTTCCGCATCCGTAGAAAGTATTACCCGCTCCCGGTGCCGACCGCGCCGACCTTCATGGAAGAATACAACGCGCTCTTGGCAGAGCACGCGCCGCGCGCTGCGATCATGCGGCAGGGCAGGGGCAACGGCCCGCTGGAAAAAACGCTGGATTGGGTAGTTGAGAAGTACAAGGCCGAATCCGCCGAATGGAAAAAACTAAAGCCCTCAAGCAAAGAGATTTACAATCGACGGCTGGACTATCTGCAATCGAGATACGGCGCCGCGGACCTTGCGACGTTCACGGAAAAGGGAGTCCGCAGAATCCGCAACAACTTGAAAGATCGGCCCTCGGTTGCAGATGCCACGGTTGACATGATCGGCCGGCTTTGGCGATACGCAAAAGAGCATTTGGAAATGGAAGATATCGGCGCCAACCCGGCGGCCGAAGTCGCGGCAATCCACACGCGACACGAATCGGCGCCAGCTTGGCCCGAGGAACTATGCGCGAGGTTTGAAGCCAGCGAGAACCCGCGATTGCGCAGGGCCTATTATCTGCTCCGATATACCGGGCAGCGCCGCAGTGACGTTGTGATGATGCAACGCAAACACTTTGACGGAACGGCAATCGAGGTAGTGCAGGAAAAAACCGGCACTTTCGTTTGGATTCCGTGTCACCGGATTTTGCGAGCCCATTTCAACGCGGACGGGATCGGCGAGGGGCCGTATCTGCTTATGAGCACGCGCGGCGATCGGTTCCGGGCAACGAGCCTCACAACAACCATTTGCAATGCGTGTACCGATTTCGGTTTTCCGGGCTACTCGCCCCACGGGCTGCGGCATCTGGCGGGCGCGGCTCTGGCGGAAGCTGGCGCGACCCTGGAGCAAATCAAATCCATTCTCGGACATCTAACCGACAAGGAAGCCAGGAAGTACATTCAGCAGGCCCGGCGCAAGGTGATGGCCGCCGATGGAATGCGGCTTTGGGAAGTTTCGGAGAACGGACGATAAACGCAAAGTGCTAAATCAGAGCCCCGAGAGAGTGTTAAACCCATTGATTTTATTGAGTTTTGGCGGAAGGGGTGGGATTCGAACCCACGGTACCCTTGCGGGTACGCCGGTTTTCAAGACCGGTGCCTTAAACCACTCGGCCACCCTTCCAAACCGTTGATAACAACGAATAATTTTGACATCAGGTTAATCGAAAAGGTCGCTTTGCTCACCAGTTTGCTCACATCTCTTTCGCGCGCTTGCTTATAGCTGCCAGCAACTCGTTGTCCATCGCCTCAATGGCATCGGCCTGCATGTTCGGCAGCACATGGCTGTAGAGGTCAAGTGTGATGGCAATAGAGCTGGGGCCGTTCGCTGGCAATCTTGGGATGGACGCCGCTGCCCAGCATCGCGGTGGCGTGGGTGTGGCGCAGATCGTGAAATTGAATACAGGGCAGGGTGTGCTTGGCCACCAGCCGCTTCCATTCATTTGTGATACTGCCGGGCTTGATTGGCGTGCCGTCCGGCTGCGCAAAGACGAAGCTATCCGGCGAAAGCTTCAATTTGAATCTTAATTGCTCTTCGGCTTGCCTGGCACGGTGTGCTTCGAGTTCAGCAAGCCTGATGCCCGATAGAGCTACCGGACGACCCTTCTTCACCGGCTTAAAGCTGACCACGATTTTGATCTGCCGAGCGGTTTGCACGATCATCATCACCGGCTTCGAGATCAACGTTTTCCCAGCGTAGTGCCGCGATCTCTCCACGGCGCAAACGCAAATTCCAGCGAGCAAAAACGCGATCAAGAAACGTGTCTTGCGTATCTCGGTCAGCGCATCCACCGTCTATGTCGTGCCGAGCGTTTTCATTTCCAGCTTCTCCACGCGCGGTGGGTCGAGAGCATCACAAGGATTACGCTTGAGTAGGCTCCGCCTCACGGCTTGTTTGAGCGCCTGCTTCAGAGTCCGATAGCATCGTCGCATTGGCGATGGGCGCCTATGCGCTGTGCACCGTGTATTTTGGACCGGCCAAACCTGCGGGCATTAATGAAGGCAATCGGATTCAGACTGTTCCGCGCAAGGGCTAGAACACAATACTTCGCCGCTACGGTCCGCTCGAACCGCGCCGCGCGTGACAAGGTCCGCTGGCGTCCAAGGTGTGACCTTAAAGCCTCAGGCGCGATAGATCGATGCCATTGAGCTGTTTTGCATGGTGCGCAGCGGGAAGATCGACAGATAGTGAACGTCATTGAAGAAAGATTTGGGTGGGGGGCGTACCCATGCAACGCGGCATATCAAAATCGGGGACCGCTTCCGGGCCGTCGGTAAGACTAGGCGCGGTCATCGTCACCACCCTGCTTGTGCTACCTCTTCAAATAGCTCGCGCCGACGAGGGTGGCGTGTCGTTCTGGCTTCCGGGGCAATTCGGCAGCCTGGCTGCCATTCCCGGGGCGCCGGGCTGGTCCATGGCGGCGGTCTACTACTATACGAGCGTCGGCGCTTCAGGTGACGTCGCGGCAGCAAGAGAAATACAGATCGGCAGAATCCCCGCGACGGTCAACGTCAGCCTGAATGCTAATCTGAATGCGCGGGCCGATCTCCTCTTTCTAGCTCCGACCTACACCTTTGCGACGCCCGTGCTCGGTGGCCAACTCGCGATCGGCGTATCCAGCATATTTGGCCGAGCAGACACATCCATTGACGGAACGCTGACCGCGGGTATCGGTCCTATTATGGCCTCGCGGTCCGGCAGCGTTTCGGACTCGCTCACGGCGGTCGGCGACCTCTATCCGATGGTCACCCTGAAGTGGAATAACGGCGTCAACAACTGGATGACCTACGCGACCGGCGACATTCCCGTCGGGGCCTACGACCCCATGCGCATTTCCAACGTTGGGATCGGTCATGGTGCCATCGACGGCGGCGGCGGTTACACCTATTTAAATCCCGCGACGGGACGCGAATTCTCAGGCGTCGCCGGCTTCACCTACAATTTCAAGAATCCGGACACGCAATACCAAAACGGCATTGATTTCCACTTCGACTGGGGCGCCTCGCAGTTTATATCAAAGCAGGTCTTTGTTGGTCTGGTCGGGTATGCATATCAGCAGGTCACCAGCGATTCCGGCCAGCTTCCGGTCCTGGGCAGCATGCAGTCCCGCGTGCTCGGTGTCGGCCCGCAGGTCGGATATATTTTTCCGATCGGAAACATGCAGGGATATCTGAACCTGAAAGGCTACGGCGAATTCGATGCGGCCAACCGCCCATCGGGCTGGAACGCCTGGTTGACGTTCTCGATTTCACCCGCCGCGCCTGAAAGCACCGTGTCGCCAACCAAGCATTTGGTCACCAAGTAAGAAGTGGGACTGAGTTAGCCGACTTCCGAAATTGATGTACTTTTCGGACATGGCCGACCCCAGTGACGATATCCGCTCTTGTGAAGCGGACGTGACGAGATCGATTCCGCTTTCTGCCTCTGTCGATTCAGCCGCCCGCCGCTAACCCGCTTCGCCGAGGCGGCGCTGGCGGGCCGCAGCCTGCTTATGTGCGGGCTCCGCCACGCGGGGGGTAGCCTGAAATCTTGGTCAGGTGACCCTATGCGCTGCTGGCGCGAGCGCACGACCCAGTAACGTCGGCAGCGCTTTGGCTTAAGCTGCCTGCGAAGGCCGGATCGGTCTGGTATTCATCCGCGATCCACTCCGCGGACGCTGCGCAGCGATCTAGCAGGCATTCAACCGGAACAGACATTTTGGAGCTGATCAACGTCTTTTAGGCCCAATTGATCCGTGCTAAACTGACATCGTCGTGCTTCTCTTTTCTCCACAACTTTACGTGAGAGAGTGTGATGAGGGCCTTCCGATCAGTCCACATGGCGGTCGCTATCGCGCTGGCCGTAGCAGCCACTCCGGCAATAGCTCAAGTCCCCAAACCTAACTTAGTTTTCATTCTCACGGATAACTTGGGCTACGGTGAGTTGGGCGTCTATGGCGGCGGCATTCTGCGGGGTGCGC
>JARLJC010000112.1 GCA_031291435.1 Alphaproteobacteria bacterium
GCCTTCGCGGGCGCGCAAGCCGAGATCCTTCATCTCGGCGGCGATTTCAACCAGCGATTTTCCGTCCGCATATTTGATGATCGGCGTTACGATGCCTTCCGGCGTCGCCACGGCCACGGAAACATCGACATCCTTGTATTGCAAAATGGCGGCATCGGTCCACGACACGTTAGCGGCGGGAATTTTCTTCAACGCCAGCGCGGTCGCACGAATGACGAAATCATTGACCGAAATCTTAGTCCCCGCGACTTCATTCAACTGCTTGCGCAATTCCAGCAACGCATCGATCTCGCAATCGACCGACAGATAGAAATGCGGAACGAGCTGTTTCGATTCCGTCAGGCGCTTGGCGATAACCTTGCGCACGCTGCTGTTGGGCAGAACGTCATAAGCCATGCCGAGTTTGTCGGCGTAATCCTTGGCATCGATGCCCTGAGCAGAAGGCGCGAACGACACCGCGCCCTTGGCGGGCGTAGCCGAAGGCGAAGCCTGCTCGACATCGGCGCGGATGATGCGGCCATTCGGCCCGGTGCCGCGAATATTTTTTAGATCGATGCCCGATTGCGCGGCGATGCGCTTGGCAAGCGGGCTGGCGACGATGCGGTCGGAGGGCGAAATATGAGACATGATCTGGTTCGCGGGTGCGGGTTTGGCGGGAGGAGCGGAGACAGGCGCGCTGGGTGTAGCCGCGACAGCAGGCGTTTTGGTCGGCAAGGTGAAGGCGGTATCCAGAGTAATCTCGCTCTCGCCTTCCTGAACCAGCAAAGCGATAGGCGTATTGACCTTAACGCCCTGCGACCCGGCGGAGATCAAAATCTTGACCAGCTTGCCTTCATCGACCGCTTCGACTTCCATCGTCGCTTTGTCGGTTTCGATTTCGGCGATCACCTGACCGGCCTTGACCATATCGCCCTCCTTCTTGACCCATTTGGCGAGGTTACCCTCGGTCATAGTCGGCGATAAGGCGGGCATCAGAATTTGCGTCGGCATTGGTATTAACCGTATCTAGGGATGGGGCTTTTTACGTCCGTTGTTTTATGCTAAAGCCGCATTGTTGCAAAGCCAAATCTGGCGATCAAATCCATTTTATAGAGGGCTATTATGACGGACTCGAATAATACGGAAGAATTCCGGAAGGCCGGCAAGTCAATGCTGCAGCGCGCAAGAGATTTCTGCACAAACTATTCTTCGGAACTCATCGGCGCCGCAACATTTATTGTCCCCACAGTGGCAGTATCCGCTTTGCTCGGCCCATGGCTTGGCGTTCCCACAGGCATTGCCTCGGCTTTTGCGGGGACGGCCTGTCTCGCTAACAAAAAAAGAACCAAACAGAATTTGCGCTCAGCGGCAGTACTTATTGGTGCTCTGGCGCTAGTGGGATCGTGGGCAGGGTATGCCTTCCACCATACCCCTCGCATGGTGTTGGACGCCTTCACGGAAGCGGCAAATAATATATGCTGGGTGCCGAATAAGGACATCACCATTCAAATAGGCGGCAAGTCCTATACCGCTCAAGTAACGAGCATCGTTCAAAAATCCTTTGTTGGCAGCAACGAGTCTGCGGATTCTTATTATGCCGTCATACCTGTGTCGGTCGACTTCACAAAACCACTGACCTTTGGATTCTTTTCCTCTCCCTATCAATATAATGTGGGTACGGCCGACCGGCCCGGTATATGGAAAACTGGCATGGCGCGCGAGCAGCTCACGCAAAATACCTATATCGACTGCAAGCCGTCGTAACGGTTTCTACGCCGCCTGCCGGAAACAAACGCTGCGCGCGGCTTCGACGATATTGTCGGCCTGCGGCAAAGCCATTTTTTCGAGATTGGCGGCGTAAGGCAGCGGCACATCGAGACCCGTGACGCGCACCATCGGTGCATCGAGATAATCGAAGGCCTGCTCCATCATCACGGCGGCGATTTCCGAACCGATACCGGCGAACGGCCAGCTTTCCTCGACCGACACCAGACGGTTGGTTTTCTTGACGCTGTTGATGATGGTTTCCGTGTCCAAAGGACGCAAGGAACGGAGATTGATAACTTCCGCCGAAATGCCCTGTTCGGCCAGTTTCTCAGCCGCGACCAGCGAGTGCCCGACCATACGCGAGAACGCGACCAACGTCACATCGGTGCCTTCGCGCATGATGCGCGCCTTGCCGATGGGGGCGATGAAATCGGGGTCTTCCGGCACGTCGAACGACTGGCCATACATGATTTCATGTTCGAGGAAGATGACCGGGTTGTTGTCGCGAATGGCCGATTTCAGCAAACCCTTGGCGTCGGCGGCATCGTAAGGCGACACAACCTTCAGCCCCGGAATATGCGCGTACCAGCTGGCATAGCATTGCGAATGCTGCGCGCCGACGCGCGAAGCCGCGCCATTGGGGCCACGGAACACAATGGGGCAGCCCATCTGCCCGCCCGACATATACAAAGTCTTGGCGGCGGAATTGATGATCTGATCCATCGCCTGCATCGAGAAATTGAAGGTCATGAATTCGATGATGGGGCGCAAACCGCCGAACGCCGCGCCGACGCCCAGCCCGGCAAAACCCATTTCGGTGATCGGCGTATCGATCACGCGCTTGTCGCCGAACTCTTCCAGCAGCCCTTGCGAGACTTTATAGGCGCCCTGATATTGCGCGACTTCTTCGCCCATCAGAAACACATTGGGGTCGCGGCGCATTTCTTCGGCCATCGCGTCGCGCAAGGCTTCGCGCACGGTCTGTTTCTTCATCGCGCCGCTATATGTCTTTTCTTCGACAGGTGCGGCGGCAGGCACGGGCGACGGAGAAACCACATGCAGAACCGGGCGCGCTTCTTCAGGCTTCGCCGAAGAGGCTGCGCCCGACACGTCGGCCTTTGGCACGGCCTCCTTCAAATCTTCGGCCTTCTCGCCTTCTTCCAGCAGCAGCGCGATCACGTCGTTGACCTTGACGTTTTCTGTGCCCGCCGGAACCATAATTTTGCCCATGACGCCTTCATCGACGGCTTCGACTTCCATCGTCGCTTTGTCGGTTTCGATCTCGGCGATGACCTGCCCCGACTTGACCTTGTCGCCTTCTTTTTTGAGCCATTTGGCAAGCTTGCCCTCGGTCATGGTGGGCGAAAGCGCGGGCATAAGAATCTTGATAGGCATAATTTCGTTCCGTTGGTTGGAATTACATTCGGTTGATGTTCAACATCTGCCGCAACCGCACCGAAGGCGCGGGACGCGGATGCAATCCGGCTTTCCTCGCGCTGCCGCTGTCGATACGCGCGACGATGTGGCAAATCACGTCGCCTTTCGAAAAGACTACGCCCATGCCGCCGCCGCTGCCGCCGCGCGCCGCGCCGCTTTCGCCTTCGTCATCATCGTCTTCGTCGTCTTCCGGGTCGCGCTCGTCATTGTTAGCGGGGAATACGCGCCCGCCCTCGACATGCGCGACGACGCCCCAGCCCTGCGACGTAATTGTACGAACCACGCCGTCGGGCGTCATGATGTCGAGGAGAGGCGCGCCGGGCGCTACGCCCTGCCCTTCCACGACATGGCGGCCCATCAATCCGACATAAGGTTCTTCGACGCAGACAGCGTACATGGTCAGTCCACCAAAATGTCCGTCCATAATTCGGACGGATCGGGTTCCGGGCTGGTTTGCGCGAATTCGGCGCAATCGTTGACGATATCCTTGACCTCGCGCTCGATCTGCTTGAAGCCGTCTTCGTTGAGCGCCTTTTCTTTGACCATCAACTCGCGCAGTTTTTCGATTGGGTCGCTCGCCCGCATTTCCTCGACTTCGTCCTTGCTGCGATACTTCGCCGGGTCCGACATCGAATGGCCGCGATAGCGGTAGGTTTCCATTTCGAGAAGCACGGGCCCCTTGCCAGAGCGCGCATATTCGATCGCTTCGTCAGCCGCAGTCCGCACGGCCAGAACATCCATGCCGTTGACCTGCTTGCCGGGAATGCCGTAGCCCGCGCCGCGTTTGTACAATTCGCCGGCAGCGTGACGCGCCTGCGACGTGCCCATGCCGTAACGGTTATTCTCGACCACAAACACGGCAGGCAGTTTCCACAAGGCCGCCATGTTGAAGCTTTCGTAAACCTGCCCCTGATTGATAGCGCCGTCACCGAAATAGCTAACCGACACATGGCCGTCATTTTTATATTTATGGGCAAAAGCAAGCCCGGTGCCGATCGGAACCTGCGCGCCGACGATGCCGTGGCCGCCGTAGAAAGCCTTCTCGCGGCTGAACATATGCATCGACCCGCCCTTGCCGTGCGAGTAGCCGCCGATGCGCCCGGTCAGCTCGGCCATGACGCCGCGCGCTTCCATGCCGCAAGCCAGCATGTGGCCGTGATCGCGATAGGAGGTGATGACCGAGTCGCCGGGGATTTGCGCGGCCTGCATGCCGACAAC
>JARLJC010000113.1 GCA_031291435.1 Alphaproteobacteria bacterium
GCCCCGTCCTTATTCAAAATCGCTTCGGCAAGGATAGAGCGAGCACTGTTGCCGGTGCAGAGAAATAAGACATTGATGATAGATTCAGACATCTGCGGCCATCTTTGACTGAACAAGGAATCCAAAGATCTAAGGTCGGTACCTTTGCGCGGTTTAAATGGCGTACGAACGTTGTCAACTCGCCGCCACGTTCGTAAAGATCGAGAACTTCTAAGCGTCTCATTGACCTTCGCTCCCCGCCTCTAAGTGCAGTGCGTAGGCAAAGATAACACAACCGGACCAAAATGTTCCGCTTATCTCGTGACTCTTGGAGCTTTCGTCAAGTATATAATTGGTTCCGGAAACCATTCCGTCCTTGCATTTATCAAGACCGCGTGGCGGTGTTTGTCTCGGTCATAGCCATTTGTTACTCTGTAAGCGAAGATCATATTCCTACCGCACCGAGAGCGTCTAAGCCCTACCGGGCGCATATTGGCGAAAATCTGGCCGGAAGCCCCATGAGCAAACAAGAAAAATCCCTGTTCATGACCTTTCTCATGACCCCCGATATGGCCAACTTTTCCGGCCATATCCACGGGGGGTCAATTTTAAAGCTGCTCGACCAAGTGGCCTATGCCTGCGCCGCGAGATACTGCAAGAACTACGTGGTGACGGCCTCGCTCGACCAGGTGATCTTCAAGGAGCCGATCAAGGTCGGCGAATTGGTAACCTTCAAGGCCAATGTCAACTATGTGGGCCGGACCTCGATGGAGATCGGGATCAAGGTGATCGCCGAAAACCTGACAACGCAAGAGGTTCGTCATACCAACTCGAGCTATTTCACCATGGTCGCGAAAAAGGAGGATGGCACCCTTTGCGTTGTCCCCCCGCTTGTGATCGAGACGGAAATCGAACGGCGGCTCTTCGAAGCAGGCAAGATGCGCAAGGAAATGCGCAATGAGATCATGGAAAGAAATAAGGCGCTGCACGTCGGGATACCGGAGTAAGGCGAATTATTTGCCGGTGACCAGCAGGATCTTTCCCAAGTGCGCTGATGATTCCATCATTTCATGTGCCAGGTGCGCCTGCTCGAGCGGGAAAGTCGCGTGGATCAGCGGCTTCACCGAGCCGTTTTCGATGAGCGGCCAGATTTTTTCGCGCAGAGCTGATGCGATCTCGGCTTTCTGCGCGACTGTACGCGCCCGCAAGGTCGAGCCGGTCAAGGTCAGGCGGCGCAGCATGATTGGACGTAAATCGAAATTCTCCACCATCGCCGATTGCAAGAAGCCGATCTGAACCAGACGGCCTTCCGCCGCCATAACGGACAGATTCTTTTGCAGATAAGTTCCGCCGACCATGTCGAGCACGACATCGACGCCATATTTGCCGGCGATCTTCCTTACCTCTTCGACAAAATCCTGGGTTTTGTAGTCGATCGCAAAATCTGCTCCAAGCGTCTTGCAAAACGCACATTTCACACTCGAACCGGCGGTGGCGATGACCCGTGCGCCGTGCTGCTTGGCGAGCTGGATCGCGGTCGAGCCAATGCCGCTCGATCCGCCATGCACGAGCAAGGTCTCGCCGGGTGCGAGCCTACCGCGTGTAAACATATTGTCGAAGACCGTGAAATAATTTTCCGGAAGTCCCGCTGAAGCGACAACCCCCAGAATTTTCGGCACCGGCAGACAGAGCACGGCATGGGCTAGCGCATATTCCGCGTATCCGCCTGAGCCAACGAGAGCACAAACTTCGTCGCCTATGCGAGGGGTGCTCACGCCATCCCCATGGGCGACGACACGGCCGGCGATCTCGAGGCCCGGAATATCGCTCTCGCCCCCGGGCGGTGGATAGACACCTTCGCGTTGCAGGCAATCGGGACGATTGACGCCCGCCGCGGCGACTTCGATCAAGACCTGGCCGGGCCCGGGTTCCGGCACCGGCGCCTCGCCTATCCTAATGACGTCCGGGCCGCCATGGCCTTCGAAATAGATCTGCCGCATCATGAGTTTGATTTTTCCGCCACGCACCGTCTAAACCCGGAAACGCATTCCGGTCAGGCCGGTTTCATGAAGAAATAGATGGTCAGCACAAGGCCCACCGCGACGACGAAGCCTTTGACGATTTGCGCGGGCACTCGCCGCGCCGCATGCAGTCCGGTATATCCGCCCGCAATTGCGGCAACCGCGACGATGATCGTCCAGTGCCAATGAACGAGACCGGCAGCGATGAAAGTGACGACCGCAGCCGCGTTCATCAGTGCCGCGAGAAGAATCTTTAGACTGTTCATCAGCCAAATGTCGCGCAGCCCGAAAAGGGTGAGCGCGGAGAGCATGAGAATGCCAGCGCCGCCGCCGAAATAGCCGCCATAGACGGCGACCAATCCTTGCACCGCGAAGATCCCGGTTTGATTCAGCCTGAATTTTTTTCCTCCGGTCCGAAAAAAATTTCCGCCCGCGAAGATCGCCGTCGCGAACAGGATAAGCCAGGGGACGATCCGGCTGAAAACAGATTGAGGCGTGACGAGAAGCAAAATGCCGCCGAGAAACCCGCCTACCAGACTAATCGCCGCGAGAACAGGCACGTTGACGCGGCTGTCCGCCGACGCCGCCACAAGACCGTCCCGCGCAGCGTAGCCCGTCGCGATCTGGCCCGGGAACAGCGCGACAGTATTCGACGCATTGGCGTCAATTGGCGGCAGCCCGGCGGCGATGAGCGCCGGGAAGGTGAGAAAGGAGCCGCCTCCGGCAACGGCATTGATGAAGCCCGCCGCGAAAGCCGCGAGAGCCACGATGACAAAAACCATGACACAGCCTATGTTTCCGATCTTCTCCTGCGCATCGCTCCTGTCACGCTCTCCCAGGGCCGGGATTTCTGCTCAGCGAAGCACAGTTCGCAACATTGCCGGAAAAGCCGCAAGCGCGGTCGATGCAACAGCGTAGATCACCTTAAGGCGAAAGCAAACACTTGCTTGCCAAGAAATCTCATGCGGAAAGGAGCGGGATCATTGCGTCAACCGCGCGGCGGCAAGCGATTGCGCGAACATAGCCTGCATGGCATTGGTGATATCCTGAGGCGTGGAGGCGGAAAAATAAAAGCCAGGCGAAGCGCATTGTTGGAGCTCGGTAGGGATGTCCGGAATGATCGCATTGACCTTGCCGTCTTCATTGTTTGCGAAGTTCGGATTGGGGTTGGTGATCGGCGGATAGGGAATATAGAGAACCGCGACCGTAATCCCGCGATTCTTTAGGGGCGTGCAGAGGGTCGGGTCCATATTTTGCGGCTGGGAGCCGGTCCAGCTGTTCGAGGATGTAGTATAATATTGATTGTTGTCGGCGCCGTCAGTCACCAGAAAGACGAAAGGCTGTGGCGATGACGCGGCCGACCCCGTCCCGACCGTTGTGATAAGTGTATTGAGCGATGGAATGGCATTTTCGAAATGGGTACCGCCGCTGCCGTAAGCCGTCGTCGACTGACCAGTATCGAGCAAGCTGCCGAGAGTTCCGGCCGCGGTTTGCGCTGCCGTCAAATTGTTCGAAAGCGCATAAAGCGTACCCATTTGTGAAATGAACGGATAGAGACCAACGCGGTATTGGTTGGTGATCGTTTCTGTGGCCGTGGCTGTGCTTAGAAGCGACTGGACCGCCGATCCCACCGCAGCGGCGCGCAATTCAACCTATAAACGGCAGTTGGCTGGTTTGAATTTGGCGAGAATCACCGCATTATCAGGGGCATGACGCACGAACTTTCTGATCTCTCTTTTCACCCTGCGGGTGAGCAACCGCCGGTTGAAGGCAAAGGCTCGCCGCAAGGCGTGATCCTCGACAGTTTCGCCGGCCCGGTGCATGTCGAATGGGATACCGAGGCGGCGCTGACGCCGCTTGGGCAATTGCCGTTCTTCATCGATTTTCTGAAAGCGGCCGGCCTGTTCGATGCTCTCGTGGCGGATTGCCCTCTGCATTACACGAGCCCGAATGCGCCGAAAAAACGCGATGTGTTGGGAACGGCGATGCTGTCGATGTTGTCCGGGCACAAGCGTTATGCACATATCGCGGCGCTCCGTTGCGATAGCGTTCTTCCAGAGCTTCTCGGCATGAACAAGATCGTTAGCGAGGACGCCGTTCGGCGCGCCTTCGCGGCGATCGACGAAGATGACGGCGCGGTGTGGCTGCGACGGCATCTCGATTATTGCAGTGCGCCGCTTCTCGCCGAGCCGTGGATACTCGACATCGATACGACTGTGAAGCCACTCTACGGCCATCAGGAAGGCGCGGTGATTGGCTACAACCCCAAGAAGCCCGGGCGGCCGAGCCATTCCTATCATACCTACTCGATGGCTGGCGTACGGCTGGTCCTCGATGTCGATGTTGTCGCCGGCAACGAGCACACATCCAAACATTTCGCGCCCGGTCTGTGGACGTTGCTTGATCGCATCCCGCGCGATTTGTGGCCGTCTCTGTTGCGTGGCGACTGCGGGTTCGGCAACGAGCCGATCATGCGCGAAGCGGAACAGCGCGGCTTGGCCTATCTCTTCAAGCTGCGATTGACCGCCAATGTCAAGCGCATGATCGAACGTCTGTCCACGC
>JARLJC010000114.1 GCA_031291435.1 Alphaproteobacteria bacterium
CTGACGCTTTCCCGCTCGCTTGAAAGGGGCGCGCACTAGCGCGCCTCTTTTTTGGTCGCGCGAACTGGCATACAAAATACAAGATACTTCCGGATCTCTTTTCGGGATAAAGTGTCCGAGCCGAGCGCGCCTCGAAACGTCAATATGACTGCCGCTTTCTGCGGTCGATTTCCTCCGAAATCGAATTGACAATTGGCATAATGTATACCAAAATTATTTCGTTGGGAATTCCCTGCGGCTGACCAGAAGGAGGTTGCGATGAAAGTCGGAGACATCCTGCGCAAAAAGACCGCGCGTATTGCAACAGTTCGAATGAATGAAACCGTGGCCATCGCGGCCCAACTGATGCGCGCCAGCAATGTCAGCGCGCTCGTGGTCAAGGACGTGGTGCGGACCGAAGGCAATACCGCCGTCGGCATGTTCACCGAGCGCGATGTCGTCCGCGCCATCGCCGAACACGGTGCGGCCGGCATCAACATCAAGGTTTCGCAGCTGATCTCGGTTCAGCAGCTGGTCTCCTGCACGTCGAACGATACGCTCGAAGACGTTCGTCATCTCATGAACAAGCACCACATCCGCCATCTGCCGGTCATCGACAACTACAGTCTGTGCGGCGTGATCAGCATCCGCGATATTTCAACCGCATTCGACGACGAAGCGACGGCTGCGGCGCGCTCCGTTCCCGCCTGACGAAGGCGTTTATCTTCAGCGACGATCACCTTGGCTCTGAGATGCATCTTTGGGCCAGCCGATAAACTCGTTCCGATATTCCGCCCGCGCGCCCCCCGTAGACATTTGCCGGTCGTGGCGGCATCCTGCCCTTTCCGAAAACCAAAGAGATCAGGGCGCGCGTACCGCGCCCAGGGGAAGCGGTCCAGAGGCAGGCGATGATCAAGACACGATTTACCGAGCTCGTCGGCGTCGAACACCCGATCGTCCAGGGCGGGATGCAATGGGTCGGCCGGGCGGAGCTGGTCGCCGCCGTCGCCAATGCCGGCGCGCTCGGCTTTATCACCGCGCTGACCCCAGCCGACGCCGGAGGATCTGACCAGGGAAATCGCCCGCTGCCGCGGCCTGACCGACAAGCCGTTCGGCGTCAACCTGACCATCCTGCCGTCGATCAAGCCGCCGCCTTACGCCGAATACCGCCAGGCCATCATCGAGA
>JARLJC010000115.1 GCA_031291435.1 Alphaproteobacteria bacterium
ATTTACGCGAACGTCCCTGCTTGGCCGACCCACCGGCCGAGTCACCTTCGACGATGAAGATTTCGGACAGAGCCGGATCGCGTTCCTGACAGTCGGCGAGTTTGCCGGGCAAAGAATTCGGGTCGAGCGCACCCTTGCGCCGCGTCAATTCGCGCGCCTTGCGGGCAGCTTCGCGGGCCAAAGCAGCCTCAGCTACTTTACCGATGATCTTCTTGGCGTCGGCGGGATGTTCTTCGAACCATGTGTTCAGCATTTCGCTGATGACCGCTTCGACCGCCGGCTTGACTTCGGAGGAAACCAGTTTTTCCTTGGTCTGCGACGAGAATTTGGGGTCGGGCACCTTGACCGACAGCACGCAGGTCAAACCTTCGCGCATATCTTCGCCCGACAGCGCGATTTTGTCTTTCTTGGTGATGCCCGAGCTTTCGGCATATTGATTGACCGTGCGCGTCAACGCGGCGCGGTAACCGGCGAGATGGGTGCCGCCGTCTTTCTGCGGAATGTTGTTGGTAAAGCACAGCATGTTTTCGTGATAGCTGTCGTTCCATTGCATCGCGCATTCGACCACGATGCCGTCATGCTCCCTGCGGGTGAAGACGGTTTCGTGCACGGGCTGCTTGGATTTGTCGAGATAGGTGACGAATTCGCGCAAGCCCCCTTCATAGAAAAGCTGAACCGATTTCGGCTCGACGCCGCGCGCATCGGTCAAATTCAAATTCACGCCGGAATTGAGGTAAGCGAGTTCGCGCAAGCGGTGTTCGAGCGTGTCAAAGTCGAACACGGTCTTGGTGAAAGTCTGCGACGAAGGAAGGAAGGTGACTTCGGTGCCCTTCCTGTCGGAATCGCCCGTGCGTTTCAAAGGCGCTTCGGCAACGCCGTGGCGGAAACGCATCGTATATTCGCCGCCCTGTCGCCAGATGCGCAGATCGAGAAATTCCGACAGCGCATTGACGACCGAAACGCCGACGCCATGCAATCCGCCCGAAACCTTGTAGGAATTCTGGTTGAATTTGCCGCCCGCATGCAGCTGCGTCATCACCACTTCGGCGGCGGAAACGCCTTCCTGGGTATGAATGTCGGTCGGAATGGCGCGCCCGTTATCGCGCACGGTGCAGGAACCGTCGGCGTTCAAAATCACGTCGATGCGCGTGCAATGCCCCGCCAGCGATTCATCGACCGCGTTGTCGACGACTTCGTAAACCATGTGATGCAGGCCCGAACCGTCATCGGTATCTCCGATATACATGCCGGGGCGTTTGCGCACGGCATCGAGACCTCGCAAAACGGTGATCGACTCCGCGCCATATTCCTGTTCCCCCTTGGCCAGAGCTTCGGGCGACATGTCTTTAACGGGCAGTTCTTCGACGGCTTGGCTCATTGTGGTTTGCATCCTGACTTGGTGTCTTGATCCGGCATCTCAAAAACGCCCTAACCCCCTGCCCGGACAGGCAAAAACGGGGACGGCGAATCCGGTTAACATCCTACCGGATAGGGCCGGGAAATACCATTAAATTATGCGCAATAGGGGCATAAATACCCCTGTCGCAACAAGGGGTTACAGCATGATTCGAAGGCCTTTCAGCCCCGGCCCCGGTAAGGCGCCACTCCGGTGTCGGGAACCACCACTCCGGCAGGCAATTTGCCCTTCTGAAAGAACACATCGATGGGGATTCCGCCGCGCGGATACCAATACCCCGAAACGCGAATCCATTTGGGCGCGATGGCTTTGATGAGGCGATCGCCGATGCCGACGGTGCAGGCTTCGTGGAAATCGCCGTGATTGCGGAACGACTGGAAAAACAGTTTGAGCGATTTGCTTTCGACGAGAAATTTCCCCGGCACGTAATCGACCACGATATGCGCGAAATCGGGCTGGCCCGTCATCGGGCACAGGCTGGTAAATTCCGGGCATACGAAACGCACGACATAATCATGTTCGGGAAACGGGCGCGGCACTTTTTCCAGCACCGCTTTTTCGGGCGAGGCCGGGATTTCTGTTTTGTGGCCGAGCTGGGTCAAGTTTTTGTAAGGGCCTTTAGACATGCATAATCCTTTTCAGAAAAAACGGTATTTATCGGTTAATGAGTGACTCAGCAAGTGGGTCAGCATCTGCGCGAGTTTATCCTCGGGCGGCGGCAAAGGCGCATAGCGGTCGAGGTAGTCCTGACAGGCCGCCCAGTCGCTTTCGACAAAGAACATCGCGCGCGCGATATCCACCGCAAGTTCCGGCTCGCGATCGGGATTGAAGTCGATGGTCGAAGAAAAATTTTTGTTGAGGCGGATGGAGGTAACAAAGGGAAAGATGCAGCCGATCTTAAGTTCGCCGCGATGATTGCGGTCGCGGATAACAAGATCGATGGGATTGCCGGTGCCGCGCGTCAATTCGCCTTCGAAGATATCGTGAAGCTTGCGGATCGACTTGCGGTTGACGAGAAACGAGCTGGTCGCGGCATAAGGACGGTTGCGGATATCGAGAATCTCGAAAGCGACGCTGGCGATCTTGCCCTCCGCATCGCGCTTCACCGCTTTGTCATAAGACGCCTTGTACATTTTATAGACTTCGTTGCGCAGCGGCACCGTGACGTCGGTGTAAAGAATATCGCAGGCATCGAGCACGCCCGTACTTATCGCCCATCTGACGACGCGTTCGGTGCAGGCGGCGAACACGACATCGTCCTCGATCACATGCAGATGTTTGTCGCTGTCCAGATTCTGCTTCAGAAGCTGATAGTGCGAGGTGAAGCAGCCCATCACCCCGGGACTGAGATTATGCGGATTGGGAAAACCGAGCGGGTTGCCTTCCGCCGCCGCGAAACGCGTATAGCGCCCCGTCAGCCCATGGCGGGCGAGTTCGGCCTCGATCTCGGTACGGCGTTCGCTACTGCGGTCGAGATTGATGAAGAAGCCGCTATAATCGGCGGGAGCAGACATGAAAAAGCCGGGGCAAGAAGAAAGGCATTCCTTCTATACCCCGGCTTATGACAAATGACTACTAACGGAAATGAAACCCGAGGCCGATGCGTATGGTCGTGTTCTCCGTATGGCTGTCGGGCTCGTACAAACCGCCGATCACGTCGCTGTGGCCATAGCTGAAGGCGTTATAATCGAGCGTACTGAAAAGCTCGGTGCGCTTGGTAAGGCTATAGCCGATCTTGCCGCCGATTTTATAAATCGCCTGATCCTGCAGATCGTAAGTCGTCGAACTGGTGGTCATCTTGGGCGAGAGAGTGCTGCCCGCCGCGCCATAGCCGCTTAGAACGAACCTATCGCCAAGGGCATATTGCAGCATCGCGCCGCCAAGCACCGCGAAATGCTGATAATCTTCGACCTGCCCCGCGCCGAGATCGCGGTTCCAGTAATGGTATCCGAGTTCGACATAGGGGATGAGCAAAGCATTGTCGCCCACGACATAGCCTTTGCCGATTTTGGCGTTCACGTCCCAGATGCTTTCGCTGGTCGTGCCCTGCAGCGGCACCGTCGGCGTGGCGATATAGGAACCGCGATAATCGGCGTCGCCGAACGAGCCGGCGCCTTCCAGCGCGAAATAGAGATTGCCGCCGAGCAAGCCGCCGCCGATCTTGTCGTCCGCGCCCAGCGTGCTGACGCCGAGAGCCAGCGACGGCAGCCAGCCACGTTCGCTATCGGGCAGATTGGGTGAACTGGACGGTTCTTTGTAATTGAAGAAGGACGTACCCACCGCACCCCAATATTCGTTATCGGAATCGCGGATGGTTTGAATATCGGCGCGCGCCGCCGAGGCCG
>JARLJC010000116.1 GCA_031291435.1 Alphaproteobacteria bacterium
ATCGGGCGCGTCGACACACGTTGGCTTCTGTCGCTTGGACTGGGACTCACGGCCTATGCCATGTACGACATGACCGGCTGGACGCCGGACGTTTCGCAATGGACCATCGTCTCCGTCGGCTTCATTCAGGGCGCCGGCCTCGGCTTCCTGTTCGTGCCTCTGACGACGGTGGCGTTCTCGACCTTGCCGGCGTCGATGCGTGGTGAGGGAACCGGCCTCTATAATCTGTCGCGCAATATCGGATCGAGCGTCGGGATTTCTGTGGTGACCGCGCTCATCTCGGAGAACACGCAGATCAATCACGCCAGCATCGCCGCCTATGTGACGCCTTTCAACCATGCTTTCAGCGCGCCTACCATCGCGCGAGCCTTCAATCCGTTCGCGGCGGCGGGGCGGGCCGCGCTGGACGGCGTCATCAGCATGCAGGCGGTCATCATCGCCTATATCGACGATTTCAAGCTGTTGATGATCCTGTCGATCGCCGTGATGCCCTTGGCGCTGCTCTTGAGGAAGCCCGCGGGCGCGGCGCCGGTCGATCCAGGCGCCGTTTTGGAATGATCCGCCCACGTTCCCGCTAATGACCGACGGCCCGGGGGCGTCTCATGACAAGCGGTTCATGGACTGGGCGCGGCATTTTTTGTTGAACATCCAGTGCGCCAAACAGGCGCTCGAGAATCTCGACGGGAGTCCCACTCGTCTGGCGCAGCGCCACGTGTGGCTTGGGCGCCAATCCCCTTCATCCAAAAAAGAAAGCGGGCAATTTAGCCCGCGACATCGTTCAATCTTTTTTTCCTGAGAACCGCCCGGCCGGAAGGAGGCGCGCCGCCTGAAACGTTTTCAATTGCTGGAAAACCCATTTCGCGAGCAGTTCCAGGCCTACGATGGTTTCCTCTAACCCAAGTCCGAATTCGCGCACCGCTTGCTCGTCCGACATCTTAAGGGCGACATGAATGGGCATCGATTTCGCTTCCAGCAACGGCAGCAGTTTTGACTCACATTTGAGGAGTCTCACCGCCTCGATTTTGCCATGCTTCTCTAGCCACATTAACCGACGAATTGGGGCGTTCGGAGACCAGTCAGGCGACCCGTGCACCATGTTCAAAAGCAGAATTCGGCGGTCGAAATCCGACGCCTGACTCAAATGAAGGTGAGTTATCGCCGCTTCGAGCGCATCGGCCTGCGACGTCGACGGCACGATGAGCCAGACCGGCGCGACTTCGTTTTGACTTTGCCATGGGTCGGTGCGATAGGCCCAGTCCAGCAGGGAAGGCAGAACGTTGGCGCCGAGATCAACAATGACGCCGCCACGCACCAGACGGGCGCCGAGTTCGTCAAAATGTTCGATGGCCGCCGCGCTCGATTTCATTATCTTCGAGAAGTCCGCCGAGATTGCGAACTCGCGCGTTTCCGGCAACACTCGCCCGAGCTTCGAGCGCCGCCCATGAAACGGCGAGACATCAACCGCAGCCGTTTCAAGCGGATCTGCGAGCACGCTGTGGCCCAATGCCAATAGCTGAGCAGCCAGGGTTTTGCCCTGGCCGCCCGGCTTGGTCCCGATGAGCTTGGTCGGCTTCATCGCGTCCCCTTCAGCTTCCGAAGCCGCCGGACGAGGTTTTTTTCGCGCCGGTTGGGACGCCCTCGCCTTTTTTCGGCGGAAAGAGAACTTCGGCCAGGGCCGCCATTGAACGCTGCCGCCAGGCTTTAAAGTCATTCGCGCCACGCATGCCGACAAAAGCCGAAACGCCGAAATGCGCCGAATATTCCTGCGGGGTCATGGCGGCGAGCCGGGCGAAATCGACGGTGTCAGACTCGATGTTCGGCCACACCTCCGACAGGCATTTCTCGATATGGCACTTGACGACGGCGCCATTCGCGACCAGACGACGCAACGCATCAAACGCGTCGCCGGGCGCATCCGCGGTCGAGCCATGGACATCGTTGAACGCGATGACGATCTTCGCGATCGGCAGATCCGCGCCGAGCTGCCTCGCTTCAGTGATGATCGCCACGGCGTCCGCCGCTGATTGAGCCTGGCGCGTCACGGGCACGACCAGAATGGTCGGCTTGAGGAGGCTGCCGCATTTCGAATGGCGAGCCCAGGCGAAGATAGACTGCAGCACGTTTCCGCCGACATCAATCAGCGCGCCGCCTCGCGCCAACACCTCACCCAGCGTGTCCCAGTGAGCGAGCGCGGTCGAGCCTTGAGCGACGACCTGCGCCAGTTTCGGCGACACCGAGATTTCTTGGACACCCGTCAGGATCGACGCGAGCTTTGACCCCGATTTCGATGGACCGTCATCGACAGAATCCACTGAAACCAGCTTCAGCGATCGTCCGGTCGTTGAAGCTGCGTTGGCGGCGAGGTGGACCGCGAGGGTCTTGCCCTGGCCGCCAGGCTTCGTCCCAAAGATAAAATTCGTCGCTGCGATCAGCGCCGATGTGGAGACCTCGGTATGTAATTTCGAATTGGTACTCATTCTGAACGCACTCCAACTTTTGTCGATCACTAATTCGATCAGACAATATTTTAAAGGTCAAGTGGCGCGCTATCGATTTTTTTTACGTCGACATTGCCATAATCATGTAACCAACAAAAAGCGATTTCTTCTCGTTTTGAAAACCTCCGTTCGTTTTCAATAATTATGCGTCGCTATGTTTTCGCGAAAACCCATCCACCCTTTAATCTGCGTTGCAGGATGGGGTTTTCGGTATTTTTTAGCTTGATCTCCAAAACCTACCCGCGAAATTACAGAAAAAAGGCAAGCGGTTTTCGAACCCGGAAAAGGCGCTGGACTCAATGCGGGACTGGTTCGCACGCGGGTCCCGCATGCGCTTTTGACCTTGGTCAGAGTCACGTTCGTTGGCTAAAACGGCTTAAACCGCTCAGCCAAAACCGCGTCGCTCAGGCGTTCTTCCAAAAGCGCGAGCGGCCAATCCCACGATGCGAAATAATCCTCAATTCGGCTGCGCTCAAAAGCCGACGACCCATCAACCACTTCGAGGCGCCACTCCAATCCCTTGAGGCGCGCCAATTCAGCGGCGTCTTCAAGTTCGCCACGCAGACCCGACAGATACACACCGAGCAGAAATCGTTCGGCGTAACTCTCGTGCAAAAAGGCGAAAACCCCTTCCAGGAATTGAACGCGGCAATTGTGCCGCTGGGCCATTTTGGCCAGCGGATGAGTTTTCGGCAGAAAAAATGGCTCAACGAAACAGTCGGCGGTCCGGATCAAAGCATTGTACAGGGCGTGCGACGTTCGCCGCGCTGGCTCCAAATCCGTTTCCTGCAGCGACGTCACCACGTAGGTCTGCATTCGGGATCTCGACATAGCCACATTGATTTTCTGCAGGCCGTCCTTGGATGAAAATGGCCCCAGAATCTGCGGTAACTCGCCGTTGGGTTTTCGCCCGTAAGTCAGCCCGATTATGACGACGTCTCGCTCCTCGCCCTGAATGGAATCCACAGATCGAACAAAAAGTGGCTCGCCCGGCACGCGCGAAAGATCGGCGACCGTTTTCCCCTGCTTCGCCAATTCTCGCGTGAGCAGGCCGGCGATGACGTCGCGTTGCGCTCGATTCATCGCGACGATGCCGAGGCTGATTCCGCGGGTTTCCAATGCGTCGATGTGTTTCAGGACCAGGTCAACGATGGCGGCAGCCTCATAGCGGTTGACGATGCTTCCGCCCGATTCCTCGGCTGTGACGCCCATCAATCGGTAAAGGAAAACCCCGAAATCCTGATTGACCGTCGGATGTGGCGACGTCAAAAGCGTCGACCCGTACGAAAAAAGGTCCGAAAAAAATATGAGGTCGGGATGCCGAGACCGGTAATGATGGGTCAAAACCTTTTCGGGCA
>JARLJC010000117.1 GCA_031291435.1 Alphaproteobacteria bacterium
AGGTATCGCCGGCGTCGCTGCGAAGGTGACCGTAATCGATGATCAAGGCGGCGCCGTCCTGGTCGCGGACTCGGCTCGCGATTTTCATGATCTCGGCGTCCGGCCGCCATTCGAACACCGCGCCGACCGGAGCGGCGCGCACCAGCGGTGGCAGCAGGACCTCGAAACGCGGGATCGGCTCCACGGCGGTGCCGAATTCCAGCTTGCCGTTGCCGTCGATCTCGACGGTGCGCTCGTGCCAGCCGGTCTCGCGCTTCACCGCCTGGTGGATCGGCAGCACGTCGAAATATTCGTTGGCGAGGATCACGGAGGGACCGTCCGGCACGTCGTCGATAGTGTCGTGCCAGTCGATGTTGCGCACGCCCGACAGCGCGGCTTTCTGCTTCTCGCGCAGCACCGGATTGATATCGACGAGATGGATGCTGAGCGCCTGATAGAGCGGCGGCAACACGCGCAGCGCGCGCAGCGCATCCGCCATCATGGTGCCGCGGCCGGGTCCGAGTTCGATCAGCCGCAGCAGCGGCGGCGAACCGATCGCCTTCCACACCGATGCCGCCCACAGGCCGAGCAATTCGCCGAACATCTGGCTCACTTCGGGCGCGGTGGTGAAATCGCCCTCGCGCCCCAGCGGATCGCGGGAAAGGTAATAGCCGTGCCTGGGATGCATCAGGCACAGCTCCATGTAACGCCACACCGGCATCGGGCCGGACGACTTGATCAGCTTCTTGATCTCGGACTGCAGCGGCGAGTATTCGGTCACGACATTCCTTGAAGCGGTGGCGTTGCCTGCCTCAGCGTCTTGCGGCGCCATGCCACCACAATAATGATTGCTCCTGCAATGATCATCGGCACCGAAAGCAGCATGCCCATGGTCAGCCCGCCCCACAGGAATCCAAGCTGCGGATCGGGCTCCCTGAAAAGCTCGCCAATAATGCGCGCCATACCATAAATGGCGATGAAGCTGCCGAGGATCAGGCCGGGCCGCTTCAAGGCGCCCATCCGGATCATTGCGAACAGGATCGCAAACAGCACGATACCTTCAAGCGTGGCCTCGTAAAGCTGGCTGGGGTGGCGCGGCAGCGGACCGCCATTGGGAAACACCATCGCCCAGGGCACGCTGGAGTCCGCCGGCCGGCCCCACAACTCGCTGTTGATAAAATTGGCCAGCCGCCCGAGAAACAATCCGATCGGACCGACCGCGGTGGTGATATCGCCGAGCGACAGGATGGAGATGTTGTTCCTGCGGGCGAACAACATCACCGCGGCCACGCAGCCGAGAAAGCCGCCGTGAAACGACATGCCGCCTTTCCATAATTCGAAAATCTCGGCGGGATGCTGGACGAAGAAGGAGGGATTGTAGAACAGCACGTAGCCGGTGCGGCCGCCGACGATGATTCCGAGCGTCACCCACAGGATGAAATCGTCCATTTGCGGTAGCGTGATCGGCGCGGGCCCTCCCCAGAACCGCTCGTTCTTGAGCAGGGCGCGGGCATAAAGCCAGCCAAGCACGATGCCGCCGATATAGGCCAGCGCATACCAGCGGATTGCGATCGGCCCGATCGCGATGGCGATGGGATCGAACACCGGAAAGGCGATGGTGAGGAAGGGCATCAAGGGCCTGCCGAATCTCGCGCGACGCTAGTGACTGTGAGCATCTTACAAGGATTCGCCCAGCTTTTCTCTTCAGGTATCCAGTCCCTGGCAAGGACGCGGGAATCTTCGAGCGGGACCCAATCCAGATATTCGCGCCGCATGTACACACATTCGGCGCAAACCCCTTGTGAAGAATTGATTTCGATCGTCACATAATTTCCGGCATTTACATTGCCGCATTCTTCCATCGTCCACCGCGTTTTGGCACGGGGCCGGACTGGAATGGGACGATCGAGTGCTGCGACGTCGATATATCTCGTGCCGTTGTAGATTTTGTCCGAATAGCGGTGGATGTGACCGAATATGTGAAGAAGCGTGCCAGGGATTTCTTCGCTCAGTCGCGAAAGACGCTCATGGGTAACAACCACACATTTGGACGGATCGACCGAGGCGCTTCCAATAACCTTTCGGATGCTTGCGCGGTTTGAATTGAGAATCGAACGCTTGGCAAAGTGGAGCTGGGCGCGATCGGCCTTCTTTGCCTTGGCGAGGATTTTGCGCGCGATCGGGTTTTTGCCCCAGTTTGTCGGGCAGCCGCTGAACCCCGTGAAATGAAGCTCCCCAATTGTCACGACGTTTGAATGGATGAGATGACAATTGTTACCGTAGACCTTGCTGTAGCTTAGTTCGTGATCCCAGTTTCCGAGCACATAGAGCACCGGGCATTTGAACGTCGAGAGGATCTTGAAGAATTCGTTTGCACTCTCGCTCCCGATATCTCCTGCAACCACGACGGCATCGAACGAATTCGCTTCTGATGCTCGCAACTTTCTTACAGCCGCCAGATTATGATGGACGTCCGAAAATGCGAGCAATCTCATTTCTTGCCCTGTCAACCGCTACGTGAGGTTGCGGCTGTACAGCGAAAGCAGGCGTTCCCAGTGCCGCTCGGCCGCGTCGCGATCGTAGACCGGCCGTTTCGGAAACGCGAAGCCATGATGGGTGCCGGGATAGATCTCGACCTCGGCATTGGCGCGGTCGGCTGCCATTGCCTGCATAACCTTCTCGATGATTTCCATCGGCGCGTAAATATCGGTCTCGGCGCAGCCGAAATAGAACTCGGCCCTGGTCTTTTGCCCGGCCCGATGCGGGCTGTCGGGCTGGTCGGTCGCAAGATGCGTTCCATAGATCGATGCCGCGGCTTTGACCCGATCCGGAAAATGCGTCGCCGCATTGATGGCATATCGTCCGCTCATGCAGTAGCCGACGGTGCCGACGCTGTCCGCGCGCGCGGCAGGCTGGCCTTCGGCATAGGCGAGCAAAGCCCGTGTATCCTCCATCACCATCGGAATGTTGATGGAGTTCATGTATCCGAACATGCGCTTGCGCTCGGGCGCTTCCGGGTCCGGTGGTATTGGTCCGAGTTCCATGACGCCCGAACGATAATAAAGGTTCGGCAGCATCACGTAATAGCCGGACGTGCCGAGCCGGCGCGCCATGTCGCGCAATTCCTCGCGGATCGCCGGCGCGTCCATGTAGAACAGGATGACGGGGTGCGGCCCGCCGCGCTCGGGATGGGTAATGAAGGTGGTGGTGTGGCCGTCCTTGGTCGGAATTTCGATCTGCTGGTCGATCATGCGGCGCTTCTTCTCGCGTCTCGATTTGTGGTTTCCTGGCCCGGTGTTCGATACGATTGCAAGGAAACCAGCACATGACAAGGCGACCTGCCATTCGGGGAACGAAGGCGGTCTTGAACAGTGTCGCCGGGATCGCCATTGTCTTGTGCTGCCGCCCCCGCGCAGACCGGAGATTTGAGGATGACCCAGACCAGCAATCGGTTTTTCGACGAGATCGGGCGTCTGATGAACGATGCCGCCGGCGCCGCCCAGGGCGTCAAGCGCGAGGTCGATACCCTGGTCCGCAATCAGGCCGAAAAAATCCTGCGCGACCTCGATATCGTCAAGCGCGAGGAGTTCGAGGCGGTCAAGGACATGGCGCGGCTGGCGCGCGAGGAAAACGAGGCGCTGAAGGCGCGCATCGCTGCGCTGGAAGCCAAACTCGGCGTTCCCCACCCGGCGCCGGATGTCGGCAGCCTGAAGACGGATGGGTGAAGCGTTTCGTCCCATTCGGTGTCATACCCGGGGGTGGCCCGCTATCCATCCATCGGGAAAGCCCTTGCGAACAAGGCAGTCACCGGGTCGAACCCGGCCATGACAGCGGGGGGCCCAAACCCCGAACAAAAATCCCCGCATTTCCTTGTCATTTCGCCCCTTTGGGGCTAGAACGCCGCCACGTCCGCAGCCCCCGCACCCCTGGAGGCTTGCTGCGAGCGCCAAACGGGCCGCGATGCGGCCTTTAACTTTTTAGAAAACAAGGACTTAAAACAATGGCGACCGTCAAGGAATTGAAGGCGACCGCACGTCCGAAGAGCGGCAAGGGGGCCGCCCGGGCAGAGCGTCGCGCCGGCAGAGTGCCCGGAGTGATCTATGGTAACAACCAGCCCCCCGTAACCATTTCGGTCGATGACGCCGACCTGCGCCAGCGCATCCTGGCCGGCCGGTTTCTGACCACGATTTACGACATCGATCTGGAGGGCAACAAGCACCGCGTGATTCCGCGTGACTTCCATCTCGATCCGGTGCGCGATTTTCCGATCCATGTCGATTTCATGCGGCTCGGCGAAGGCGCGACCATCCGCGTCAGCGTTCCCCTGCGCATCCAGAACGCGGAAGCCGCTCCCGGCGTCAAGCGCGGCGGCGCCGTCAACATCGTCACCCACACCATCGATCTGGAATGCTCGGTCGATAACATTCCGCAATTCGTCGAAGCCGATGTCAGTGGGCTCGAGATCAGCTACTCGCTGCATCTGTCGGATATCAAATTGCCCGCAGGCGTGAAGTCGCTGGCGCGCGAGGACGTGACGCTGGTGACCATCGTGCCACCGTCCGGCTACGCCGAAGAAATGAAAGCCGCGGCCGCAGCCGCGGCTGCCGGTCCGGCGGTTGTTGCCGGTGCTCCGGCTGCGCCCGGTGCGGCTCCTGCGGCCGGTGCTGCCGCCGCTGCGCCTGCAGCGGGCGCTGCTCCCGCGGCAGGTGCGAAAGCGCCTGCGGCGGGCGCCAAGGCGCCTGCCGGTGGCGGCGACAAGAAGAAGTAATAGGGCGCGGGATGCCGCGTCATGCGACTCTTTGTTGGTCTCGGCAATCCCGGCGCGAAATACGCGAATAACCGACACAATATCGGCTTCATGGCCGTTGAAGAAATCGCGCGGCGTCACGGTTTCGCACCATGGCGCCGCCGCTTTCAGGGCGCGACTTCGGAAGGCACGTTCGACCACGAGAAGGTTGTCCTGCTTCGGCCGATGACTTTCATGAACGAGTCAGGGCGCGCGGTTCAGGAAGCCGCGAATTTCTTCAAGCTCGGGGCCGGCGAGATCATCGTGTTTCAGGATGAGCTCGAACTGCCCCCCGCAAAAGTTCGCGTCAAGGTCGGCGGTGGCATCGCCGGCCACAACGGCCTGCGCTCGGTCTCTGAGCATATCGGCAACGATTATCGCCGCGTCCGGTTGGGGATCGGTCACCCCGGCGTCAAGGAACTGGTGCACGGCTACGTGCTGTCGGATTTCGCGAAGGATGACCGGCCGTGGGTCGAGGCATTGTGTGCGGCGGTTGCCGACAATGCCGGTCTGCTCGCAAGTGGCAGGGATTCGACGTTCCAGAACAAGGTGCATCTGGCGATGCAGGCCAGGGGATTCGCGTCAAAGGAAGGTGACGGAGACAAGCAGGACTGACTCTCGCGCCTGCGCACACTCCGCCGTCATGCATCCACGTCTTTCTTTGAGATTGCAGGAAAACAAGACGTGGATGGCCGGGACGAGCCCGGCCATGACAACAAAAAAATGTTGAGGACGAAATGGGATTCAAATGCGGTATCGTCGGGTTGCCCAATGTCGGCAAGTCGACGCTGTTCAATGCGCTGACCGAGACAGCGGCGGCGCAGGCGGCGAATTATC
>JARLJC010000118.1 GCA_031291435.1 Alphaproteobacteria bacterium
GCTTGCGCCCTGAAAAAGTCGTTTCACCTCCGGCGAAAAAGATCGGTTCACCACGACCAGACCAAGGTTTCCGCCGACAATCGCGATGAATATCAGCGCGCGGAGATCGGGGCCCGTCATGCCCAGCCCCGCACCGGCGAGGTAGATCGTCCCGACAATGCCAAAAGCGACAAGGCCTTGAATGATGCCCCAGCGCAGCAGGGATGGCGAAAGCAACCGCGCCTTGGACGAACGCGGCGGCCGTTGCATGATGTTATTCTCCTCCCCCTCAGCCTCGAACACGATCGAGCAGGCGGGATCGATAATCATTTCGAGAAATGCAATATGGACGGGCGCGAATATCAGCGGCAAACCCGTCATAAGCGGCAGCAGGGCCATGCCCGCAATGGGAATATGAACCGCGATGATATATCCCATGGCTTTTCGCAGATTATCATAAATGCGCCGCCCAAGCCGGATGGTGCGGACGACCGAAGCAAAATCATCATCCAAAAGAACAATGGAAGAGGCTTCGCGCGCCACATCGGTTCCGCGATTTCCCATCGCCACGCCAATATCGGCGGCGCGCAATGCCGGTGCGTCATTCACGCCATCGCCGGTCATCGCAACCACTTCGCCCTGACTCTGGAGAGTCTGAACCAGGCGCAATTTCTGGATAGGTGCGATGCGGGCGAATATGTTGACGGTTCTGACGGTCTCTTCGAACGCTTGCTGGCTCATGGCGGCCAGTTCGCCGCCGGTGACGACCTTGCCATGCGGCAATCCAGCCTGCGCAGCGATCGCAAGCGCAGTCCTGGGATAATCGCCGGTAATCATGATGACGCGGATTCCGGCGCTCTGGCATTCGCGGATCGCGGAAGGAACGCTGCTTCGGACAGGGTCCGCCAGCCCGACCAGGGCCAAAAATCGAAATTCGAAGGCTTCCGGGGTCGCGGGAAGATTTGCCTGGCCATGGCGGGCTTCCGCGACGCCCAGCACGCGCATTCCCATTTCCGCCATCTCGTCCATGTCGCGCTGTATCTTGCGGGCAACGATCGGATCGAGACGGCAAAGGCTCAAAATCGCTTCGGGGGCGCCCTTTGTCGCGACGATGTAGCCCTGCCCGTCCGGATCCACCCACGCGTGCGTCACCGCCAGCAATTCGGGTCGAAGCGGATAGACCATTGACGGGGCAGGTCCGGTAACTGCCGCCGTGCCGCTTGGATCGATCCGGCGATGAAGCGCATGGAACGCCTTCTCCATCGGGTCGAACGGTTCGACCGCGCTGGCCAGGACGCCATATTCGATCGCCTTCGCGATCTCGGGCCGGCTCTCGATGTCCAGGCCCTCCAGGTCGGATTTTCCGCTTTCGGTCCGGATCTCGGCGATGGCCATCCGGTTTTCCGTCAGCGTTCCGGTTTTATCGGTGCAGAGAACGGTGGCCGAGCCCAATGTCTGGATCGCCGAAGCGCGGCGCGTCAACACCCGCGCCCGCGACAATCGCCAGGCGCCCATCACGGTAAATACAGTGAGCACGAGAGGAAATTCCTCGGGGATCATCGACATGCCGAGCGCGATGCCGGCAAGAAGGGCGTCGACCCAGGAACCCCTGAACAGTCCGAACAGAACCACCGTCACCAGACAGCAAATGCCGCCCATCAGCGCGACGATCCGGACGATGTTGCGCGTCTCCCGTGTCAACCGCGGCGTGGCAGTCTCTATCCCCGCCAAGGCCTGACCGAC
>JARLJC010000119.1 GCA_031291435.1 Alphaproteobacteria bacterium
ACCGTATGATTGCCTCATTATTCGCGCTGTAGGGGCCAGCGCAGATCATTTGGCACACTTCAAGCTTTAAGTGGGTGGCGCGGGGAAGCAATTACATGATGGCGTTGCACCAACGACTTCTACCGGGTGATCGCACTAAAAGTCGCAATCCGGGTATTACTCCTATCCGGAAATGGAGCATCATCCCGACGGTGCAGGACAGGTTCTGTGAGCGGCAATCCGGCCCCGCGTGGTGTGTAGCGCGAATTCTGCCAGGATTGTACGGTCTCCGCGCAATTCAGGCTGGAGACAGGATCAATCTTGGAATCTGATACTCCCGAACACCTGCCCCGCCAGGTCGACCAACCGAATTTTAGCGATACACCTATGACAACCCACAATTATTCGGTTCTTCTCGTGGGGAATTACGCGCCCGATAACCAACAATCGATGCTGCGCTTCACCGCCACATTGGCCGAAAATCTGCAACGACTCGGCGTCAAGGTCGTCGTCACGCGCCCGCCGATGGTGTTCGGCAGGATCGCCCGCGACAAGCCGCGCTTGAAAAAGCTGGCCGGCTATTTCGACAAGTTTGTGCTGTTTCCGCTGATGCTGCTGAAATCGGCCCGCGCGCACCGTGTGGTACACATAGCCGATCAATCCAATGCGCTCTATCTGCCGGTCATCGGCGCGCACAAGACCATCCTCACCTGTCACGATCTGTTCGCTGTCCGCATGGCGCTCGGCGAATATTCGCAAAACCGCGGCACGATGCGGGGCGGGATTCTGCAACGGCTCAACTTGCGTGGATTGCGTCGTTTGCGGCATGTCACAACTGTTTCCGCTGCGACTTCGGATGATTTTTTCAGGATCGCCGGAAAAGACGCAACGCTGACTCTGATCCCCAACGCGCTTGATCCCAGATTCCAGGGGGCACCATCCCCGCTCGCCCGGCAATCGCCCCCGGCAGCCCCCTATTTCCTGCATCTGGGCAACAACAATTTTTACAAGAACCGCCCCGGGGTTGTCCGGCTGTTCGGTGAACTTGCCCGGTTCAACATGTTTTCGGAGCACCGCCTGGTCCTGGCCGGCAAAATGCCCGATGGCGATCTGCAGGACGAAATCGACCGCAGCCCGGTGCGCGATCGTATCGATGTGCGCGTCAATCTGACCGACGAGGACGTGCATTCGCTTTACGCCGGAGCCGAGGCTTTGCTGTTCATTTCGCTGGCC
Source organism: Alphaproteobacteria bacterium (assembly GCA_031291435.1). Classification (GTDB taxonomy): domain Bacteria; phylum Pseudomonadota; class Alphaproteobacteria; order UBA9219; family UBA9219; genus CAIXLI01. Next base: position 1,213 of record JARLJC010000119.1, read on the forward strand.
GAAGGCTTTGGCTGGCCGATCATCGAAGCGCAGGCCAGCGGCTGCCTTGTCGTCACCAGCGATCGCGAACCGATGCGCAGCGTGGCCGGCGACGGTGCAATACTGGTCGATCCGGAAAATCCGGCTCAGGCTGCCGCCGCCATCGCGGCGGCACACGAGGACTTTGTCCGGATCCGCGAACAAGGCTCCGCCAATGCCGAAACCTATTCGTCCGACATGATTTTCCCCCGCTATCTCGATGTGTACCGGGAAGTCGTTTCCGGCTAGACAGGGCTTCAGAACAAGCGGCACCGGCCCCCCGCCTACAACGACGCCAGCCCTACAACGACGAGTCCCTTCCATGCTCGAAATGCGCCCCGATTGCGAACGTTGCGGAACAGATCTTCCCGCCGAAGCCCCCGGCGCTTTCATCTGCTCGTTCGAATGCACGTTCTGCACCGAGTGCGCCGACGTGCTTGACGATCGGTGCCCCAATTGCGGCGGCGAGTTGACGGACCGACCGACCCGCACCATCGCACTGCAGGCGCAGCACCCGCCCTCGGCGCGGCGACACCGGTCATGATCACGGCGCAACCGCCGAGAATTCTGTCAATTGCAGGCTCCGATTCCAGCGGTGGCGCGGGAATTCAGGCCGACATCAAGACGATCACCGTACTTGGCGGCTACGCCATGACCGCCCTGACCGCCCTGACCGCGCAGAACACGTGCGGTGTCGCCATGGTCGATGCCGTCAGTCCAGCGATGGTCGCAGCGCAGATCAATGCCTGCATTGACGACATCGGCGTCGATGCGGTCAAGATCGGCATGCTGGGATCGCCCGCGATTGCCGAAGTAGTGGCGCAAGCACTGGAAACGCTGCGCGTCCCGATCGTGTTCGACCCGGTGATGATCGCCACCAGCGGCGCGACGCTGGCCGATGGCGCCACCATCGCTGCCTTTGAGCGGTTGATGGCGCTGGCAACGCTGACCACGCCGAATGTGCCCGAATTGGCAGCGCTGGGCGGGGATGCCGGGATGCGCG
>JARLJC010000120.1 GCA_031291435.1 Alphaproteobacteria bacterium
CTGCCCACCGTGCCCTCCATCGCGCGTTCATTGTAGTAAATGAACAGGCGCGACGGCATGATGTCGGGCATCGCTTGTTTTATCATATCAAATTCGAGCGCCGCGGCGATGGCGTTGGCCGTGCAGCTGCCCAATTGCCCCTGGTCGTAGACAGGAGGGCATTGGGCGCGAAGATCAATGCCCGGCGGCATATTCCGAGCGATATGGCCCGGAACGGAATATGAAAAATCTCGCTGATCAGGCAGATCCGGTTTCCACCCGTAACGGGCGATCTTGCGCCGGCTTCCAGTGTAGCCTGCGGGTTGAGCCGGGTGGACAACGCTCCTCCGCACTCCCCTTTTTACCGCCATGACCCCCTCCTTTGTCTGATGCCTGAAGAAGATAGCCGTCCAGATCCAGACCAACCGCATCGTCACGCGCGCATAAGCAGGAAATACCGAGGATCGTGCACCAGCGCTAACTGTCAGGAAGCAAAGTGTTATTTAAGGATAGTTTATCCGAAAATATTTCGAAATAACTACAAATATATTCCCATATTTGCTTTTATGTCAATAAAATCACAAAAAATTGTAACCACAAGAACGAGTATGACACTCTACCATCAATGTATTCACATCACTACAAGCGGGTCTGCCGGTCAATATACCGCATATTTTATCAACATATTGTAAGATATATTTATTTCGGAATCGCCCGGCACGATTCACAGCATTGGAAGTTCATGGTGGCCAGAATTTGAGGCGGCTCGCGGCGGCATAGGCCAAAAACGCCGATGGGCGCCATTGCGCCCACTACACATCAGATTGCGACCGTCTGATTTCAGCCCGCGGTGAGCGTGGCCAAAAGTTCGCGCACCCGGCCGGCCGCCGCCGTCAAAGCCGCCGCGTCCCTGCCCCGCAGTACAATCTGGTTGTTGAACTTGCCGTCTACCAGCGAAGGATAAGAGCCGAGCGAAATTTCCGGCAGGTTTTTGGCCAGTTCGGCCAGCCCTGCGGCATAGGCGCCTTCCGGCAGGCCCTGCGCGTCGACGCTTTCGGCCAGCACTTTCACACCCGTCGCCAGTTTCGGCGCGACTTCGTCGAGCATGGCGTGCATCACCGCGGGCACGCCGGCCATGGTAATGACATTGCCGATCCAGAA
>JARLJC010000121.1 GCA_031291435.1 Alphaproteobacteria bacterium
GTCCTGAGGTTGCACGAGCGTGTCGCTGCCATGGCTTATATTGGTTATCGTTGGTCAAAGTGCAAAGGCGGCGGCCGGATCCGGTCCTACGGTTATGACGATTGATGCTCCGCAGCGATGAAAAACGCGTGGGGGTTGTGCTTTCGGCTTGTCGATCACTTTATTGGAAGGCCGCCCCCAATTCCGGCGCTTGGCTGCGAGCGGGGACGAGAGAGTGGAACGAAATACTCGAGCTGGAAAACCGCGCCAGGGGGTGGACAACCATTCCCGAATGTTGCCGACCTGGTTCCTCGACCTACGCCTTGTGAAACGACGACAAAATGGCCGCGTAAAATCGATGGTCACCATCAGCGACGTCAACCAGTCCAACGGCGTCATTCAAGTCGTCGATACGGTTCTGATGCCGAAATAAATCCAGACCTTGAAACCACATTCCGAACGGCGCGCCGCGCCCGATCGGGATTTTTATTTGAGTGTTTTCCGAACCTATCGGCGCTGTCCTCGACCGCTATGGTTCTCTGGCCAAGTCACAGGTTGTCGTTCCACAATCGAGGCTTCCACGAGGAGAATTACTTGATGAAAATGATGCGGCGCAGACCGCTCTCGAAAATCCTTCGGGCGATTAATGACAAAGGCCGCTGAGCTATTTAGGATTAAAGAATGTCGCCCCGCACTTCTCGCCGTACACGCGCGTTGAATGTTGTCGTCAGAACGCAGGCATCCGCATGAAAGAAGTCAAATTTCGCACACGCGAACCGCGTCTGGCGCCGCGCCGCACGAAGCTCGAAATCCCGGGCTGGGCTGGAGAGCGGGAGCCGCGCGTCGATGGTTCGCAGGAATATGTCTGGCATTGCACGCCATTTTCGGAAGGCGCCCAATATGGCATTGAGCTCTTCTATCCCTATGACAACGAGCTGATTGTCTCGATGCAGGATGGCAAGCTCGTTTTCGTCGGTGATTTCGGCCCATGTCCCGAAGAAGGCCTCGCATGGCCGCCCTTTCGCACCTTTGGCGAAAGCTTTTACACCTATCAAATTCTGCTGGATTTGAAGGTCGAGGCCGGGATGGCCATTCGCACCGAGCCACATCCCCGCTTTTATACCGATCGCACGGATACATGCCCGATCGCCGTACCAGCCTTGATCCGCAACTGGTGGCCGATGATGTTTTTCATCGTGTTCAAGTCGCCGGCCGAAGGGGGCCATCACATCTTCAGGCCAGGCGAACCTTTCGCCCAGGTCATCGTCATCCCTGAGGAAGCGCCGTTCAATCTCGTCGAAATGCCGATCGAGGAAGCGGCGGAGCGCGAACTCCAGGCCCGCCGCATTCACGCCAGCCGCGACCGATTATCGGAAGGTTCGCGATGGGTGTCGCGTACGGACACGGTATTTGACGGGACCTATCGCTTCATGCTGCGCGCAGCCAAGGCCAAAGACAAAGCCCCTTGATGCCGAACAGTTGGGCATGCGGTCGGGCGGCAGTCGCCCGGCCGCATGCTTATTTTCAATAATAGTTGTGATGGTGGTGGTGGTGATGGTGGTGGTGATGACGCCGCATCATCGGATACGGCATATAGTAGCGACGATGATAGGCGTGGTGGTGATGGTGATGATGATGGTGGTAATATTGCGCGACCTGTTCACCTTTGGCTGACGCTGGCTGAGCGTCCGCTGCGGCCAGAATCGCCGGAGCGTCCGAGATCGGCTCAAGCAGTTCCGCAAAGGACTTGGCTTGCAAGATCTCGACAGGATTAGGCTGGGCGACAGCCCTGTTCATCGACCCCATCGTCGCTACGGCGCCGACAGCGGCGAGCAACTGAGCAATTTTCTTGTCCATTTTTAGACCCCTTGATGACGCCAATTGATCGATAAGAAACATAGAGTCTACGCTTGCCGTTATTCATTGATGCGGCAAGCGTAAGAGACTTGCGTTTCCTCCCGGGCGTTTTGACAACGCCAAGCGGGAGCAAAAAAGCAACCTGAACCGGTCACTTTTTCGTTAGAGCAAAAATACTCGGATCAGCTTTTGTCGACGAGGTTTTTAACAGTGTCCTTGATCTCGCCGACAGCTTCCTGATTCTTGCCCTTGATCTTTTGTGCGGCGCCCTCGACCTCGAGATTGGGATTGCCCACGGCATGTCCGACGGTCTGCTTGACGGCGCCGGCGGCTACATTGGTCATGCCCTTGATCTTGTCTGTAGTGCTGCTCATGGCTGATTTCCCTGGAGTTTCGCCAACGCGCTGTTGCGTGGTTTTCATCGAGCTTAGTCGATGCATCGAAGCTATGGGATATGCACACGAGCGAACAGCATCGGAATATACCCACAGATAAAGCTGTAAAGCCGATAGCTATGTCGCGCGCTTGTGGGCCAGAAAAAAGCGTATCATCTCGCGCGACGCGTCTGGTCCGGCCGGATCTGTGTATGCCCCCGTCACGCTGCCGCCCGACCACGCATGGCCACTGCCGTGCACTGTCCAGTTTTCCAGAAGAACCTTGCCGGCGCTGCGCCAATATTGGGTGCGCGTAAAGTCTCTTCCGCCTTTTGACCGCCCGGTTTCCGAGCGGCTTTTCAATGGCTGGGCGCTGGATCGTCGCAGGACGGAGAGAAAGCCTGCGGCATTGGAGGGATGGACAATTTTGTCCTGATCGCCGTGGAAGACAATGGTGTTGACGGGGGCTGGCGTTTTGCCAATTGCGCTGGAAACCGCTCCCCCGCGCATCGCCGACAAGGCCCCGTGCAAGGTTCTGATATCGCCACGCTCCAGTCCGGAATGGACTCCAACGGCAATAAAAAGTTCCGGATAGGCCGCCGCGGTGATGGCCGCAGCGGCGCCGCCAGCCGAGATGCCGGCTATGTAGACCCGCGAGGAATTAGCCTTGCAAAGTGCGACGATGTGATGTGTTAGCGCGGCGATGACCGATGGCTCGCCGCTGCCGCGCGTCTGGTCGCCCGGCCGGTGCCAGTTCCAGCAGCGATTGAGGTTGGCGGAAGTGGATTGCTGGGGATAGAGCACAAGAAAACCGCGCTCATCGGCAATGGTGTTCATCCGCGTGCCAACGGCAAAATTTGCTGCGGTCTGGGCGCAGCCGTGCAGCATGACCACCAGCGGCAGCCGACGCCGGGTCGATCCTTGCGGCGTGTAAAGTTTGTAGGCCAGCTTGCCTTCACGACAGGCAAAATGACCATCGACGAAACTGCCTGGCGGCGGCCGCTTTTCAGGCGGTGGCGTCAAAGCCTTTTTAGGCGTCAGCTTTTTGGGCTTCGCTTTGGCGACGCTTTTCTTGGCTTTTTTTGGCGCCGGCGGCGACACGATTCGCTGGAGCGCAGCGGCGGTCTTCAGAGTTCGTTTTCGCGCCGTTCGCGAAGACTTCAACCAGGATCCGAATAAACTCTTCATCGTTTGCTCCGTCAGAATCGTCCACTCGTCGCCTGAAAGAAAGCGATGGCGCTCAGGCTGCGGTGCTTGCGTGACTGTGGCCGGGCATCAAGGCCCTGGCGACAGCGGCAAGCAGTGACGGGGCGGAAATTGGCTTTTTGAGGAAGTCGGCGGCGCCTCTTTGCATCGCAAGCGCGGCCAATGCGACGTTGGCGTTGCCGGTGATGACAATGACCGGCAAGGACAGGCGACGTTTGACGATATGGATCATCAATTCGATTCCGGTCATTTCCGGCATAGCCACGTCGGTAATGACGCAGCCCTTGGCGCTCCAGGCAATTGTGGCGAGAAGGCGCCGCCCGAAACATAGGTCTTGGTTTTGTAACCTTCTATCGATAACACAAGGTCGATGGCTCTACGCACAGTCGGGTCGTCATCGATGATGTGAACAATCTGAGTGTTTTCCATTTCCGAGCGCTTCGAACGCATTTCTTGGAAAACCGGGCGAGCCTCGCCCTGATGTTCGGAATTCAGGGGATTGCCTTCGCCAGGAACGGCGCATCTTGCGAAACATTTGACCCTGTAAGCGTTCGTGCGATATCGACTCGCGCCGCGGGCCGATGAACGGCACCGAGTTGTTGCAAGCCGAACAAGGCCGCGAAAATACCGAGCACCATCACGGCGCGGGAGAGGATGGGGATGCTCACGCCGAACGGCTGGATAAGCGCCTTAACGACGCCGACCGGCCACTCGCGTCTGAAAGTGGGCAGGCCGACGACTTTGCTAGATCCGGCGCGTTCCTCGAAAACAATATAGGTCATTGCGACTTCCTTTAACGCAGCATCCGGTTCTGGAGCCATGATCAGGCGCTCGTATTGATGGTCGCAATAGCGTCGGAATCTACTCAATAGTCAGCAAGCGCGACTGGCGTGGTCGGTGACAGCTTTCCAAGGACTGAAGGCAGCCGCAGGAGGGCGTTGAGATTCAGGTTGGCCCCGGCGGCGTTTCGATCGAATAAATAAAGTCGCGTCCGGCACTGAACTGGCTTCAACTTCAACTTCCATGTCTGTAGGGTGGGCCAGCCATTGAAATACCGGCGTCATGTAGCAAAGCTATGCTTTTTGATCGGGCCAAGTTCGCAGGAATAGCTCAAAATGGTATTTGCAAGCGAGACGGGCAAAGCCAGCCCACTGCGCCCCGTCGGCGACTCCACCCGGCTTTGCGACCCTGAAGCCGACGATATCTGGAAGGCGACTTCTGCCAGCTTGCTGCGGCGACTTCAGGCGACGCCCGCCGGACTCACCGTAGCCGAAGCTCGAACGCGCCTGACGCTTTTCGGACCGAACAATGCCGCGACGGCGAAGCAATTGCCGCTCTGGCTGCAATTTCTGACGCGTTTCCGCAATCCGCTCGTCATTATCCTGCTCATCGCCAGCGCTCTGTCCGCCGCGACGGGCGACGTCGCCAGCTTCTTGATCGTCGTCAGCATCGTCACGATCAGCATCACCCTCGATTTCGTCCAGGAAGTTCGCGCGCAAAACGCCGTCGAAGCCTTGCGCCGATCGGTCGCCGTGCAAGCCACGGTGCGACGCGGCGGCGCCAAAATCTCGCTGCCGATTGACCAATTGGTTCCCGGCGACATTGTCGAACTGATCGCCGGCGATCTCGTGCCAGCGGACTCGCGGCTGCTGGAAAGCCGCGACCTGTTCATCAATCAGGCGCTGCTGACCGGCGAACCCTACCCATCTGAAAAGCTGGTCAGCGACACGGCCGTCGGCGCCGAAAACCCGGCAGGCGCCTCAAACGTCGTCTTCGCCGGAACGTCGGTGATCAGCGGCACGGCGACGATTCTGGTGTGCCGGACCGGCGCTCGCACGGCTCTGGGCCATCTAGCGACGAC
>JARLJC010000122.1 GCA_031291435.1 Alphaproteobacteria bacterium
ATATTCACCGCGCCGATGAGAATGCCGTCGGAATCGAAAAGCGGCGTCGGATAGGGGATGAAGGGAACGCGCGTCCCATCCGGACGTTCGGCGACCGCTTCCATCCCGCGATTGGGTTTCTTTTCTTTTATCGCCAGGGCCATCGGACATTCGCCATGCGGAAGAATGCGCCCATCCGGCCAGAACAGTTTCCAGGAGCCGCACCATTCGCTTTTGCCGATCTCCGGCCGGTGGCCCCAGAGTTTCGCGGCGGCGTCGTTGTAATAGGTGATGCGGCCAGAAGCGTCCGTCGTATAGATGGCGGCCGGCAGGCCATCGAGGATGGCGCGATAGTAGCGATCCTCGCCCGGCGGCGACGTTTCCGGCCGCCCCAGGATGGTCGCGTGCAGGGACGCGGTATGAGAAATATCAGCCATTGCTATAGGGTCCGATGAAGCATCCGAAAAAATGGCCGTGGAAAACCTGGCCGTCTTTAGACGGAACTGGACCGGCAGGCCCACAGGAACATTAGCGAAAAAAAATCATAGCATTCAATACCGCTCGCGGGCAACGCGGCCTCGGTGCGGGAGCGTACAGAGCGATGCAACCCGTTGATGCTGCAACGCTATGCCGGCGCCCCCAATTGTTCCAGGGAGGGGAGGGGCGAACCGCGATGGCCGGGCGCCAGCGCGCGGCGGACGGCAAATGAAAATCAGGCGGCGTGGGATTCTGGCTGCGCGACGATCTCTTTCAAGTGCGCCGATCGCAGGCGCAAGGTCGCGGTCGTGCCTGCATTCTCCTTGCTCTGGAACGCCAAGGTGCCGCCAAATCCCGCGGCCAGCGCAAAGCAGATCGACAGCCCCAGGCCGGTGCCTTGATTGTTCCGGATATAGGCATGGGTGGCCTGGGTGAAAGGCTGTCCCAGTTTTTGCAGAAGCTCTGGCGACATCCCGCAGCCGGAATCCGAAACGCTAAGTTCGGTCGCGTCCGCATCGGCGATTTGCCGCACGGCGATGTCGACATGGCCGCCGGCGGATGAGAATTTGACGGCATTGCTGAGCAGGTTGATCACCACCTGCTTGAGCGCCTGGCGGTCGGCAAACCCCGTGATCCCTCCTTCCGCATTCTTGAAATCGATGATAACGCCTCCTTTCTCGGCGTCGCCGGACACCAAGGTGATGGCTTCGCGGATCACCGGTGCGATCGCCACGGCCCCGATCTCATATTCCTGCTTTTTGGCGTCGAGCTTGGACATCTGCAATATGTCGTTGACGACGTTCAGCAGATGCCGCCCGCTGGCCAGAATGTCTTGCGTGTATTCGGCGTATTTGGGATGTCCCAGAGGCCCGAAAAACTGGTGCGTCAGCAT
>JARLJC010000017.1 GCA_031291435.1 Alphaproteobacteria bacterium
ACTTTTGTCGGAGCGATTTCATTTGTAGCAGCGGGACTCGGGCTCCCGGAGATCGTTGGCATGGGCGCAGCCGGCGCGCAGTACGGATTCAAGATGGCGCTGTTCTTTTCGCTGGGCGCCGTTCCGGCGCTGGTGTTCGTGGGCGTGTACATGATGCCGCTCTACTACGGGTCGGGGGCGCGTACGGTGCCCGAGTACCTGGGCCTGCGGTTCGGCCGCAAGACGCGGCTGCTTCACGCCGGTACGTTTGTCGCGATGACGATTGCCTGCGGCGGCATTGCGCTCTGTCTCGTTGCGCGCGTCATTCAGGCGTTGCACATTCTTGACCGAATCTTTTTTGCATACGGGCTGCCGCGCCAGGGCATGTTTACGTTTTGCGTTGTGCTGGTTGCAGCACTAGTGCTGGCGTATGTTCTGTTGGCCGGGCTGGCTGGAACGATGGTGAATCAGACGCTGCAGTTCTTTGTCATCGCGGCGAGCTTTGTGCCCATGGTGTTTGTGGGGCTGGGCAATATCGGCGGCTTCGGCAAAGTGGAAGAGATGGCCGGGGCGCAAGCCTCGGTTTCATTGGCCGCTGGGCATCAGGCGTTTCTCATGCGTCCCATTCCGGCCGCACTGCTGGCGTTGACGGTGGGGTTTGTTCTCAGCGCGGGCCGCTGGTCGACGGATTTTCGACTTATTCAAAATGCAATGGCTGCAAAGACGCAGGGCTCGGCGCGCCGCATTCCTCTGTTCGCCGCGGCGGTGCGGCTGGCGCTGCCCTTCATTTTGATTTTGCCGGGAGCGATTGCGATTGGTTTGCCGACGCCGCAATCGAGCACGGTGGTTCGCAATGAGAACGGCGCCATCTATCACGAGATCACGGTGGTTCCTCCCGACGCTGCTGCAGGGCAGGGCCTGGTGCCGGCGCGAGTCGATACGGCTACGGGCAAACCACTGGTCGACGGCACGGGCCACGCGCTATTGAATTATGACCGCGCCACGCCGGCGATGCTGATGGAAATGTTGCCGGGAGGCTTGCTGGGCCTGGGTTTGGCGGCGCTGCTGGCGAGTCTGATGAGCGGACTTGCTTCGGGCGCGACGGCTGCGGCTGCCGTGATTGTGACGGATGTTTTGCCTGCGTTCGTGGGCGAAAACCAGAATGAGCGGCGCGCTATCGTTGTTGGGCGCTGGGCAATGGCGGGCGCGATTCTCTTATCGGTGGGCGCGGCTTTTGCGATTTCAGAATTTCATCTATCGATCTTCGATAGCATTCTGTACCCGCTGGCGCTCGGCGCAGCATTGGTGACCGCGCCGCAGCTTGCCACATTTCTGCTGGGCATGTTTACGCGACGCGCAACCGCACATGGAGCCTTTGCCGGCCTAGCCTCGGGTTTTGTTGCAGCGCTTTTATTGCACGGACTGACGCTGCCTGCCGATGCCGAACGCGGGCTGCATGGCGGATGGATCGCCGTTGTTAATCGCTATCCTGGCTTTATCGCGCAATGCGTCTCAATGGCACTGGTCGGATTTGTAGCCAACTCGATTGTCACGCTGGCGGTGAGCGCGACGACGCAGGCGAAGACGGAGAAAGAACTCAAAGGGCTGAT
>JARLJC010000123.1 GCA_031291435.1 Alphaproteobacteria bacterium
CCCCGCCCGAGCGCGAGGCCGCAAAGTGATGCGCCGACGTTACTTACGCAGGCTCAGAATATAAGCAACAACCTGGGTGATTTGATAATCGGCCAAGTAAGGATTCGGCATGCCCTTCGGGTGGTCCAAACCCCGATGTGTCGTGGTCATAAATTTTTGCAGCGAATCGGCGTTGGTATCCGGCCGCTGCGCTATTGTCTCGAACGACGGTGCCGGCGGGTTAAGGACGGGCATGAAGCGCTGGTCGGCCGCAGCCACATGACAATTTGCGCATATGATGGCCGCCAAGTCGTGACCTTTGCGCGCGGTCTGTGCCACATTGGTTTCTTGAGCCCACCCCGAGCAAATAGCCATCCAAAAAACAACAACCCATATCGACGCAGCGCGCATGGCCCGATCTTTCGGCTGAAATTCGCCACCTGATGATGACTACGGCGTTTTTTGTGTCGGCAGTTGATACAGATCAATGCTCACGCGAGAGACAATTTTATCAATCGCTTGCTGATGAGCTAGGTCAATGCGCTAGTTTTTGGCGCTAATATTAGGGTTCAATCCTCGGGAGCAGCCGCGCAACGCCAATCTGGATTTCGGCTACGTGCTTCATGAAAGGTCCGAGCCTGTACGGCAAAGCCGTTGCCAGAATAGCTTCGAAACAGATCGAGGCCCCGTCGCATGCGCCGCGCGGGAGTTTTGCGGCGTTGACAATAGGCGCGCTGGGTATCGTCTACGGCGACATCGGCACGTCGCCGCTCTACGCGATGGACGCGTTGTTCCTCGGCCGAACCGGTGCCGGGCAAACGTCCGCCGACGTGCTGGGCGGCGTATCGTTGGTGATCTGGACGATCACAATCATCGTCGCCATCAAATACGCCATCTTGGTCTTGCGCGCGCAGAACGACGGCGAGGGCGGCCTCTTCGCGCTTTACGGCCTTTTGCACGAGCACAAGAAGCGCGGCACGACGCTACTCTTGTGGGCGCTGATGCTGGGAGCGGGGTTACTTTTCGGCGACGGTATGATTACGCCGGCGATCAGCGTCATCTCGGCCGTGGAGGGCCTTCAAGTCGCCGCTCCGGCTTTGGGTAATGTCGTTATACCGATCACGATCGGACTCCTGACTGTGCTCTTTGCTATCCAGTTCAAGGGCACGTCTGGGATCGGCATCGTATTTGGTCCAATTCTCGCGGTCTGGTTTATCGTCATTGCCGGCCTCGGTGCTTGGCAGATCGGACATCACCCGGAAATTCTCGCGGCGTTCAATCCCGCGTACGGCCTGGAATTTCTCGGGCACGCGGGCATGTTCGATACGCTACTCGTCTTGAGCGCGTTGATGCTGGTCGTCACCGGCGGCGAAGCGATGTACGCGGATGTCGGGCATTTCGGCGCGGGGCCGATACGAGCGAGCTGGTTTGCATTCGTCTATCCCGGGCTGCTGCTAAACTATCTCGGGCAGGGCGCCTACCTATTGACTGGGGTGCCGATCGCGGGCGGTAAGCTGTTCTACAACCTC
>JARLJC010000124.1 GCA_031291435.1 Alphaproteobacteria bacterium
ATGCCGATCACAAGACCCCGCATATTGCTCTCGCGGTCGGCGCGGTGATCAATTTCGCCGTCTGCGCGGCGCTGGTCGGCGCCGGCTCGGAACCCGCCTCTTTTGGTTGGTACGGCACGATCGCCTCGTTCGGATTCATCGTCGTCTACCTGATGTGCTCGATCTGCGCGCCGGTCTATCTGAAGAAGCTCGGTGTCGTGACGACAGGCGACTACGCGTTCGGCATCCTCGGCGTGGTGTTGATGGTCGCCTCGATCATCGGCAGCCTCTATCCGGTCCCGACCTATCCGATGAACCTGCTGCCCTATATCTTCATGGCCTATATGGTCGTCGGCGCGATCTGGTTCTTCGTGCTCAAGGCCCGCGCCCCGCAGACCCTGCTCGGCATCGAAAAGGACATGGAAGTCAGCGGCGCCTGATCTCTTCGCCCTGACGAACGACAGGCGGAGGGCCAAAAGCCCTTCGCCTTTCGTTCTTGCGCCATAGCACCCAATGTCATCCGGCCGAAAAGGTCATGCGCTGGAACGAGAGGCTCGCATTTTGCCAGCGCAACGCGGTCGCCGCGCAACAGAACCTGCTTCTGATCGGCTTTTTCGCTGGCGGCGAAATCGCCCGTCATCATCTTTACGGCTATACTGGCGTGCTTTCGGTTTTCGTCGGACCGGCCTGAGGGGATTTTATATGACAAGAGCTGTCGCGGATGAGCGCCATATTGTCACCGCCGCCGGCGTCGCCGTGCCCCGGCTGATTTACGGCACGGCGTGGAAAAAGGAGCGCACGGCGGAACTGGTCACCCAGGCGTTGCGCGCCGGCTTTCGCGGCATAGACACCGCCTGCCAGCCCAAACATTATCACGAGCCCGGCGTCGGCGAGGCGCTGGCCATGGTCGCCCGCGAAGGTCTGTTGCGTTCGGACCTTTTTCTGCAAACCAAATTCTCGCCCTTGCGCGGGCAAGACCCTGACAACGTCCCCTATGATCCCGGCGCCAGCATAGCTCAACAGGTCCAGCAATCTTTTGCGGTCTCGTTGCGCAATCTTGGCGTGGACGCCCTCGACAGCCTCGTCCTGCACTCGCCCTATCCAAAGGACAGCGACACGTTCGAGGCCTGGGGCGCCATGGAGCGCCTTTTCGACCAGGGCCTTGTCCGCCAATTGGGCATCAGCAATTGCTACGAGCCGGAAAGGTTCGAACGCCTGTGGCGCGCCGCCCGGATAAAACCGGCGGCGCTGCAAAACCGCTTTCACGCCAAGACGCATTATGACCGGGAGCTCCGGGCTTTTTGCCGCACCAAAAACATTGTTTATCAAAGTTTCTGGACCCTGACCGCCAATCCGCAAATCCTTGCCGCGCCGGCTGTGACAGCAACAGCGGAAAAATACGGCCGCACCCCTGCCCAAGTGTTTTTCCGTTATTTGACGCAAAGCGGCATGGCTTGCCTGACAGGGACCTCCTCGCCGGAGCATATGGCGCAGGATTTGGCCATTTTCGATTTTTGCCTGGCTGCAAGGGAAGGCGAGGCAATTGAGGCGCTGTTGAGGTGAGTTGTGGAGGACGCACGATGAAAAGCCGCACCTCGGTGACGAAGCGCGGCTTTAAAACGCATTGGGGCCTGAAATATAGCGTGACCTATTTCTGCAGGTTCTTTTGCGCCGCTTCGATCTGCGTTTTCACGGGCTCGAAAGCGGCAGTGAATACGACCTTGGTCAATTCGGCGATATGACGGCTATCCTGGACAGCTGCTTCAACGCCGTCCTTGATCAGCTTTTGCTGCAGTTCCATAAACTCGGTCGGGCTTTTGACGGCGACAAGCGCCTCCATGGCGGCGGTCAGGTTCTTGACATTCTTTGCCGCCAATTCCTGATACGCTTTGGTCAAGTCCGTGACGGCCGCAGCGGAGCCTTTTCCGCTCTCGGTCAGAGTGTTGGAACTGTCGTTCATCATTTTTTTTGCAGCTTCGGCGCTCTTGGACAAGGCGTCGGCGCTGTCTTTGGAGAACTGCTCTACGGTCGGGTTGGCCATAACTCGAAGTCCTTGGTGGTTTGGGTCTGGTTGAGACTCTTGCACAGTAACTGTCGGCGAAACGGCCGCTAGGCACGGAAAGTACTCAGAGCCATTTTGGGTCCAATGATCTGGAGCTACCTTCGCAGCGATTTCGCGCCAACGCGGTGTCGATACCGAGAAGCCGACCCGGCGCCTGAAGATCCCAGGGCCCGAAAAGTGAAGGTCAATCAATTGCGTGACCATTCATTTTCTGGGTTCGGCGTGCCATAACTCTTTGATCACTCCGTCAAGAGTTAGTCATCGGCAACCCGGATTGGAATTCACATGTCGGTTTCGGTGTTCTTTTCTCAAGCAGCCCAGTGGACATCGAAACAGTGCGGCAAACCGCTGACATTTGGCCTCGCCGCGCTGATTATTATCGTTTGGGGCGTGAGCGGTCCGATATTCAATTTTTCGGACACATGGCAGCTCGTTATCAATACGGGTACGACGATCGTCACATTTCTGATGGTTTTTCTGATTCAGAACACCCAAAATCGCGATTCGGCGGCGGTGCAGTTGAAACTCGACGAATTGATCCGCGTCAGCGAGAGCGCGCGTAACAGTCTATTATCGCTTGAAAATATGACCGATGCGCAGATCGAAACCATCCGCGAAAGCTTCGCCAACGTCGCCGAGCGCGGCGGCGTCGGGGAGGGCCAATTGCACGATGCCGAAGAAGATCTGCAGGAAGCCGCCAGCAAGATCAAGGAAGCAAGAGTCCATTTGACTCCGCGTCGAAAATAACCGTTTCAAGGCGATATTGCTGCGCTCCGCGCTTAGGCATGGCTTTACAAAACCCCAAGAAGTGAAGCCTCCTGCTCCCGGCGCCAATCCATTGCGCGGGAAGCAGGAGGCTTTTTCATCGTGAGCTTTCGCGCTGATGAAACGCATCGCGCGAAGGTCAGCAATTCGCAGATTTTCAGCCGCGCATTGCATGGTGGCGATGCTTGTACCGCATTTTCGGCGCCGGCCTGTCCGAGACATAGACGAGGTTCAGGTTTTCGACCCCAGCGGTGAAGCCAATGCCGCTTCCGCCTTCGACATTCAGGGGCTGGAGCGAAATTGTATTCTGGGAGCCGCCGACAAGAGCGGCGGCTCCAACGCCGACCCCGACCTTCGCCGAGGCTTCGGGCCCGACATAGTCGCCCGCGAGCGCGCCGCGACCCGGGTTGCTGGTTGCCGCTACAACGCCCCAGAGCAGATCGCCCTTGCCGTTCGCGCCGATATTGGCGCCGATCTTGGTGAGTTTGCCAACGTAATGCGCGGGACGGCCCCCGGCGCGATCGCTGGCGAAGACGCAGTCGACGGATTGGTTTTCAACCAGAATGCTCGGTCCGTTGCCGGACAGGTGACATTCCAACGCGCCGACCCGATCGCCGGCAAAAGCCGCGGCCGGCATTATCGCCGACAGTATGAAGACGCCACTCAACATGCGTCCGAAATTAAAATTATAAGCCATTTTCAGTTTCCATTTTCGAATGTTCATTCACGAAAGTCTCGAAGAGAACCCACCCTCAGGCTTGAGCGAACTCAAGCCTGGCGCGAGGGGCCCTTATTTCGCGTAGCTGAACGCGGGCAGAGCCTTCAGCGATTC
>JARLJC010000125.1 GCA_031291435.1 Alphaproteobacteria bacterium
GACAGACCGTCACCAGAGGTGCGGTATGGCAAGGCGGCAATCTGAAAGACGGCGGATTCTCCCGGTCGAACGAATCCTTGCGCGCTAGATGACAAGTTCGTGACTAGTCAAGGAAACGACACCCCCGCCACGCCACCGCCATAAAAAAAGCGCGATCGGGGCCTTTGCGCGCGTCGGGGGCCGATGCCGGATTGTGAGCGAAGAGCGGTCGATGTCACTACTATTGATCAATCCTGATAGCGGACAATCAAGCTCAATGTCGCTCCCGTAGGTACTCAGAAATCGCTTGGACAGTTGCAACCGAGGCAGCATGCCCTTCCGCCGTTCTCAGCCCCAGCCCCATATGAACCGATGCGACCCAATCAAGGTAGGCGATAGCCTCTTCATCTGGAACAGCTTGCTTCAGCATTCCGGCCACATGCAACAGATAGGTGTCGTACTCATCTGCGGCTGGTCCGCGCCAAGCATGGTCGCCAAACATCCGAATGCCGATTGGATCCCATCGATCCCAACCGATCTTTCGCAGAGTAGCAAGCTCAATTTTAGATCCTTCAGTCATTGCTGAATATTGCCATTATTGACGCCTGTTTTTTCACACCTTCGCCTCGAAAGGTGTCATTACCAAACCCACCCAATTACCGCCGTTCCAAGAGCGCAGTTGCCCGAGCCGCTATCGCCAAAAAAAGGGGCGCCCGGATCGGACGCCCCTTTTCGTTTCTGCATTTCAAGCCCGTTTACCGGGGCAGTTCAGACACGCCCATCAGCGCCTCGTCCACGGCGCGGGCGCATTGGCGGCCTTCGCGGATGGCCCAGACCACCAGGCTTTGGCCCCGGCGCATGTCACCGCAGGAAAAGACGTTTTCGACGCTGGTCTTGTAGTCCTGCATCGTGGCGCGGACATTGCCGCGCGGGTCGAGATCGACGCCCGACTGTTCGATCAGGCCCTGTTTGCGCGGGCCGACAAAGCCCATCGCGAGCAGGATCAGATCGGCTTTCAGCGTAAATTCGCTGCCCGGCACTTCCTGCATCTTGCCGCCGACCCATTCGACGCGCACGCATTCGAGCCCGGTC
>JARLJC010000126.1 GCA_031291435.1 Alphaproteobacteria bacterium
CGCCAGCACATAGAACAGAAGCGTCAGCGGATAGGACGCCGAATAAACGCGCGTGATCTTGTCGGGGACGACGATTTTCCGCCCCGCCATGTCGGTGATGTCCCGGGCCTGCGCCGGGGCGGCGGCTCCCAGGGCGAGAAAGGCCGCCAGCAGGGCCGGAACGAAAGCAGACAAGCGGGAAATCATACGCGCTCCAATGTGTTCGCGGGACGTCAGGCGGCGTTTCGCTGCGCCAGGCGCCGCCACCATGTTTCGAGCGCGTCGAGGCTCGGCGGCAATTCGTCGGACAAAGTTTCGGCGAAATGCGCCCAGTCCTCGCGCATCAGGGGCTTGAGCGTGGTCAGCACGGGCGTCTCGGCGGCCATCGCCGCCGCGAAGGCGTCGCACAATCCGCCATGGCCGGCTTCCAGCTTGCCGAATTTGCTCAGCACCACGACGTCGGCGCCGGCTTCGATCGCGCGCTGCGCGGCGGCGCAGGCCATCGCCACCCCGCCGGGATCGAGATTGCACGCCGTCGAGCCCGGCCCGAGGTCCTGCGAGATCGAGATGCGCGCGCCGGTCGCAAGGTCGAGCACGTCCAGAGCGCCGCAATCCGACCCGTGATCCGGCGCGGCGATTTCGATAATTCCGGCGATTCGAAGCCCTTCATCGCGGCGGCGGGCGGCGAATTGCATCAGAAGGGCCTGCTTTTCCGCCC
Source organism: Alphaproteobacteria bacterium (assembly GCA_031291435.1). Classification (GTDB taxonomy): domain Bacteria; phylum Pseudomonadota; class Alphaproteobacteria; order UBA9219; family UBA9219; genus CAIXLI01. The sequence continues at coordinate 698 of JARLJC010000126.1, forward strand.
CGGAATCGCTGACGATCGCCCCAATTCGCGCGACCCGCGAACAGGGTTTCGGCGCCGGGGGAAGCTGAGGATTCAAGACAAAGCTCATGACATCGACATCCCCGATTGGCGCCGCGAGCCGGCTTGCGCCGACGCGACCAGCGCCGGTCGCGACACAAAAGGCGGACTTCCAACGAACGAAAGACCGGATCGCAGCCGCGATCCTCGCGCCTTCGATTTCACCCGGTGCGATGCAAACGCGGCGCCACGCCCATCCAATACTGTAGAGTACCATGTATTCCTTTTACATAAAAAACGGCGCGCCCAGAGCGTCGTTTGTGCGACATGCGACGCGCCAACGGCGCCTTTGAAAGGCCGTCGCGCTGGCCCGCAACTTGCGTGTTCCGGCGAAACATTCCTTTTCGGAGGGCGATTCGATGGCTTTCTCCTTCGTCTGTCAAACAAATGCCCTGGAAGAAGGCGGCATGGGCTTTTTTCATGTCGGCCGCAAGAGTGTGCTCCTGGTCTGGCCGACCGGCGGCGAACTCAAGGCCTATCGCGGGCGCTGCCCGCACGCGGATGTTCCGCTGGACGAGGCCGCCTTCAACGGAAAGACCGTCACCTGCCCGCACCACCAATGGGGATTCGACGCCGGCAGCGGCAAATGCGTGACCCATCTCGTCCGCAACGTGCTGCATCCCTACGCCCTGCGCGTCGAGAACGATGAGATTCAGGTTGACGTCGGACCCGTCAAACCCGCCAGGGCGCTGGCCGAACCGGCGACCTGATTCCGCGACGCGCCGCCGCGGCCTATGACGCGAGGAGGACGCCCGTCGGCTTCCAGTCGCCCGTTCCCGGAGGCGGGATGGAGGGCGGCGTTTCCTTCGCCAGCAGAATCGCATAACGAGACAGGCCGGGCCGGCTTGGGGCGGGCAGCCAATAGACGAGATTGTCGAGGCCGGGCGATGTGTTCCGGCCACGGATCGTCAGCGGGCCGTCCGCGTTTTTCTTCATGTCCGGCGGCATCGGCTAGTTGGTGAGACAGCGGCCGATCGGATTCTCGATCAGGAATTGCAACTTCCCGTCATACAGGGCGACCGACCGGGCGGCGTTCACCGACGGCAAGTCGTCAGCCGGGAAGGTGATCGTATAGGCGTTCTTGCGCAAACGATCCGGCCGCCCGCGAGGCCTCGGGCGCGAGCGCGCGCCTTGAGCGTCGCCGTCGCTTCATGGAATGAAAGAGCGTTGAGACCTCGTCGCGAAAAGCGTTCGCTTCGCCGAGCCGGCGCCGACTTGCGCATCGACGCCAAAATGGCTAGAGCAGCGTTCGAAAAAGTGGATGCCGATTTTTCGCGAAAACGCTGCGAAAACAAAGGAATTTAGAGTCGATTGCGCTTCAATCGAATCGTAATCGGCTCAAGTCCGACGGCGCCAGGCGGCGATCTGGAAAACGGTGAACAAATTCAGAGAGCTGGCGCTGAATATCCGTTACTGTCGCCCTTCCAAGCCCATGCTTTCCTCGCCAGGCTCCCGCCACGGTCACACTGGAGTATCTTTTGCGAACTGAGAGTTTTGTATCCAGCGAGCCGGTAGCGACATCCAAATATCGCCCAGAAATTGACGGCTTAAGAGCGGTCGCGGTTACGGCTGTTATTGTTAATCATTTTAACCGCAAGCTTCTTCCGAATGGATACCTTGGAGTCGACATTTTTTTCGTAATTTCAGGGTTTGTTATTACGCTATCTATGTTGAATAATTATAAACAAATGTCATTTTTGAAATTTATCGCCGCGTTCATTTCAAGGCGCGTAAGGAGATTAGTCCCGGCGCTTGTTGTTTGCATTGCGTTAACTGGGTTATTTGTATGGATTTTTGATCATAGTCCAGCGACCTCGTTGCGGACAGGGATTGCATCCCTATTCGGCCTGTCAAATATATATTTGGCGCATGAGGCGACCGATTATTTTGCTCCCAGCTCGGCGATAAATGCGTTTACCCAAACGTGGTCGCTTGGCGTAGAAGAGCAGTTTTATTTGATATTTCCTGTCATCATGTACCTTACATTCGTCAGGTCGCACAAGTCCGATATCACAATGCTGCTCGTTGTGGTCGCGTTCCTGTCGATATTGTCGCTCTTTGGTTTTGTTGCCGAAAATTACAGAAGCAGCATAATTGCTTATTTTATGATCCCCTTTAGATTTTGGGAGCTTGGGGTCGGCGTTGTCGTTGCGTTGACGATACGCGATAATTCCACTCTTGATCACAAAAATAGATTTAATGACAACATCGCATTTGTCTTATTGCTGTTCTCGTTATTTATGTTTCCGCATACGGGAACCGTCGCATTGACAATTGTCGCCGTCACTATGGCGGGATTGTTGATTTATTTTATCCACAGCGGATCCATCATATATCGCATATTGTCGTATCCACCAGTCGTTTATATTGGGCGGATTTCATATTCTTTATATCTTTGGCATTGGAGTGTGTTAAGCGTAAGTCGCATAACGATAGGCGTGGATATAGGCACGGCCGCTCTTCAGATATTATTGATTCTGTTGCTGGCGATAGGATCGTATAAATACGTCGAGTTGCCCTTCCGTCACAGAAAGCAGCAGAGGGTTAATTTCAACCCGATCATCGCTTCTTTTTTCGTACAGCTTATCGCGGCAGGGCTTCTCACTGTTTTTTTGGTAAACCGTCCACCATTTCATATATACTCTAAGAATATACGGTATATACCTGATGAGTTTTCGATCGTAAGAAACAATGGCCTGCCTTATGATCCCACTTGCGTGGTCGATAACAAGACTCGTTTGTTGACGATCGCCAAATTTGATTTGTGCACGAGTCTTCCTCGCGAAGGAAGCACTCAAATGATCTGGACGTTAGGCGATAGCCACGCCGGCCACCTTCTGGGGCTGCTCTATTCTACCGCCGACAAAACCGGCGTGGGCGTCCACCTGATCGAGACGCCGGGTGTTCCGTTTCCTGTGCCGCCCGGGCAGGCGTTCGAGCCCCGCAACATCATTTTCAATGAGATCATGAATAGGGCTCACCCTGGGGACATTTTACTGATTTCGCGACTGTTTTTCGAAAAAGACCCCCCTTATCTTCCGGTCGGCGGCTTAAACGAATGGGCTGCTCAAGTGGAAAGCTTATCTGACCTTGTGTCACCGCATGGCCTCAATATCGTCATTGTTGCCCCCACGCCGATATTCCATTTTGATTCAATCACGCAATGTGGCGACACGTGGTTTCACACATCTCCGTGTGATATTGAGCGCTCAGTTTTTGCCGGCAACGTCAATGCCGTAACCGGTATGCTTGACACTATTTCGAACAGGAAAAAAAATGTTTTCGTGTTTGATGTCTTTGATATTTTATGCGATTCCAATCAACAGAAATGCTCTCCTGTGAAGGCTGGCGTCCCGCTATTTCGAGATAAAGACCATCTCAATCCATATGGCTCCGCATTCTTATCGGACGAATTCGTGAAATTTCTTCGCAAGAATAAATTGCTGGAATAGCGCGCCTGCTGGTTTCGGCGGTTGAGACCGTCTTCATCGGCAAGGACCGGCTTTACAACCGCCGCTTCCAGCAGATGTGCGCGCATTATCTGGTCGATCCGGTCGCCTGCACGCCGGACTCCGGCTGGGAAAAGGGTCAGGTCGAAAACCAGGTCGGCCTCGTGCGCGAGCGCTTCTTTACGCCGCGGCTGAGGTTCAAAACCTATGACGACCTGAACGCCTGGCTGGTCGACCGATGCGTCGCCTATGCCAAGGCGCACCGTCATCCCGAGTTCGCCGACAAGACCGTCTGGGAATCCTTCGAGGAGGAGCGGCCCAAGCTTGTGCCCTATGCTGGTCCGTTCGATGGATTCCAGGCCGTGCCTGCATCGGTCTCAAAAACCTGCCTGGTCCGCTTCGACAGCAACAAATACTCCGTCAACGCGAGCGCGGTCGGGCGTCCGGTCGATGTTCACGCCTATGCCGACCGCATCGTCATTCGCCAGAACGGACGCGTGGTCGGCGAGCATCGCCGCGCGTTCGGACGCGCCGAGACCATCTTCGATCCCTGGCATTATGTGCCGGTCCTGGCACGCAAACCCGGGGCCCTGCGCAATGGCGCGCCGTTCAAGGATTGGGTGCTGCCCGCCGCCATGGAGCGCGTTCGGCGCAAGCTCGCCGTGACCGACGACGGCGCGCGCCAGATGGTCGAGATCCTCGCCGCCGTGCTGACGGACGGCCTGCCAGCGGTCGAAGCGGCCTGCGCCGAGGCGCTCGCGCACAACGTCCATTCCGCCGACGTGATCCTTAACATTCTCGCCCGCCGCCGCGATCCTGGACCGGTCCCATCGATCCAGACGCCGGAAGGGTTGAGGCTCCAGCACGCGCCGGTCGCCGATTGCGCCCGCTACGACAGCATCAGAGGAGGATAGGTCGATGGAAAGAACCCAGATTTTTGATCGCATGAACGAACTCAAGCTCTTCGGCATGAAGGCCGCCTATGACGAGGTCATGGCCAACGGCCTCAAGCGCCAGCATGAGCCGCCGCGCATTGTCGGCGAGCTGCTGCAAGCCGAGATC
>JARLJC010000127.1 GCA_031291435.1 Alphaproteobacteria bacterium
ATCACCATCGCGCCGCGATCTGCGGAGGCGCGCATATCCGGCCGGGGGCTTGGCGCCGCTTCCGGCGTCACGCTCGCGGCCGCCGCCGCGGGCGGTCCATTCGCAGCCGGTTCCGTATTCGGCGCGCTGTTCGCGGGTGGCTGCGCGTTCACAGCCGGGTCATTGTCCGGAGCGGGCGGCGGCGGCGCAGGCAGGATCATGGGCCGCACGACGGGCGCGGGCGGCGGAATATTCGCCACGCGCTGCTCCGGCACGGCCGCCGGTTTCCCCGCGACCGCCGCCCACTGCGCCCGCCAGAAGTCGGGCGTCAGGATATTCGGAACCGCCAGCGCCACCGTGACCAGGCCGACCACCGAGACCAGAAGCAACATGACCCCGCCCGCGCCGCGCCGGACGGGCTGGAATTCCGGGATCGTCTCGCGGACCGGCACATAGGACTCGGGATTCGAGTCCGCCGGTTCGGGTATCGGGTCCGCGGCCAGATCGGAAACCGGGTCCACCACCGGATCGGGGGCGGCCAGTTCGGCTATCTGGTCGTCCACCTCTTCGGCGTTGCCGGTGTCATCGGCATGGTTACCGGTTTCGGAAGCTTCGCCCTGCGTGGAAAGGTGCTGCGCCTCCTGCTCGCGCCAGGATTGATTGTCCCTGGGCGGCAAATGCCCGATCCGGTCGTAAGCGCCGATGCGCAGGGCTTCCATTTCGCGCCACGACTGGTCGTCGTCGGACGGCAGATAGCCGCTGTCCTCCCAGCTCGACCCGTCAAGCGGCGCAAAGCGCGGCTGCTCCACCGCCTCTTGGCTCAGCTTCTTATCTCTGCGGCCCTGGACCATGCGATCCCGTGCCCGCCCGCCCTGATTCTATTTGCTGGAACGCAATGCGTCCCTTTGGGTGAAACCCCGAAACGGCGTGATGGTTCCGGGGAGTGAGTCAATTTGCGCGGACAAAATGGCAGGACTTGGGCGCGCACCGGCCCAGCTGTGGACAGATTTGAATCTTCCGATCTCCCACATCTTCCAATCTCCTCATCCTGAGCTTGTCGAAGGATGAGGATTGCACCACCCCTCCGCGCGTCCTCATGCATCGACAAGCTCAGCATGAGGAGTTAGAGAGCGCGTGCGGCACAGCAATCGAGCACGTGAGCTGCTCCAGTGGACCGGCTATTCGTCGCCTGCCGGCTCAGTCTGTTTAGGACTTTTGCCGCCCATACCGCTAACATTGTGAGCGATTTGGGTCGCGTTTAGGGGCCTGCGAATCGCACCATCATGCGTTTCGCCGTTTGATATCCATATACCAGATCTTCACCTTGATTCGACTCCATGGGATCACCCAATGATTGAACAAACCGTCATTCCACCAGAAGAAGTCGCGCGCATTTTGGCGCTGGAGGAAACCCATTATCTTGATCTGAAGGGGGCCGCCATTCAGCCCGCAAAACTAACTCAGTCAATTTCGGCATTTGCGAACACTGCGGGTGGCGAAATTTTTCTTGGGATAGAAGAGGCAGAAATTCTTGGAAAGAAGGTCCGCACTTGGAATGGATTTCCCGACATAGAAGCGGCCAATCAACATATCGCAGCTATCGAGGCGATGTCGCCGCTGGGCTCGCACTATCGCGCAACCTTTCTCCGATCTCCCGGCCAACACGGCTATGTGCTTCAGCTTATTATTTTTAAAACGAAGGATATCATTTGCTCGAGTGACGGCGTTCCATATGTTCGGCGTGGCGCGCAAAAACAATCGGTGAAGGGCGATGATGCCATGCGTCGCCTCAGACTAGATAAGGGTATCGTCTCATTTGAAGATGAAGCCGTTGCCGCTGATCCGGCAATCATAACCAACTCAACAGGTGTGATTGATTTCATGTTAAATGTTGTTCCAACTGGGGAGCCGGATACATGGATCGCCAAGCAAAATTTGCTAGTTGGAAATAAGCCGACGGTTGCCGGAATATTATTATTTGCTGATGAACCTCAAGCCTTTTTGCCGAAACGTTCCGCAATCAAATTATATCGGTACAAAACGAAGAACGCTGAAGGAGAGAGGGATACGCTGGCATCCGATCCAGTCACAATCGAGGGAGCCATCTATGACCAGGTTAACGAGGCGGTAAGTCGGACGAAGCAGCTAGTTGAGGGAATTAAGAGACTCGGCCCGGCGGGTTTAGAAGACGTCGTTTATCCTGATGAAACGCTGCACGAGATCATTACGAATGCCATCTTGCACCGAGATTATAGCATACCCGTTGATATTCATGTGCGCGTTTACGACAACCGAATTGAGGTTGAAAGCCCTGGCAGGTTGCCTGGCCATGTTACGAGCGAAAATATTTTATACGAGCAGTCAGCGCGAAACCCAAAAATCGTTCGCCTGATAAACAAGTTTCCCGACCCACCCAATAAGGATGTTGGGGAGGGGCTAAATACTGCATTCGAGGCGATGAAAAAGAACCGACTGAAACCCCCGATCATTGAGGAGCGGGATCACTCAGTGATTGTCCATATACGCCACGCATCACTCGCATCGCCCCATGAAGTTGTTCTTGGCTATTTGGAGAACAACGATGAAATCACCAACATGATCGCAAGGGACTTAACGGGTATCCGATCTGAAAACTCTATGAAGGTAGTTTTTCTGGCCCTCAAAAGGCGGGGAATGATTGAGCCTGTTCCCGGCAAAACGACTGGCGGAAAGGCAGCGTGGCGAAAGGTACGGGAAAAGAAGCCTGCGAAATTAAAGCGATAGCGGCTAATCGGTGCGGCAATTCCGCTTAACGGCTTTGTCACGCCTTAGTTCTGCACTTTAATGCGCGACCAACAACTTAATCTGCCGCACCGCATACTCGACCTTCATGTCGAAGAAGATCTTGCCCAGTTCCGCGCTCGCCCGGCGGCCGTCGCCGACGATGCCGTTGTTGATCAGGTGCGCCTTGGGATCCGGCTTCTGCCCGGGCGGCAGCATCGGGTCGCCCACTGCGCCGGCGATCAGATTCTTGCGCACCCAGCTGTCGCCGCCCAGATACAGCATCTCCGACGTATCGGGGATGCCGCCATGCTCGCTGGCGGGATAGCCCTTGGACGCCAGATATTTGTCGAACGCGGCATTGGCGGGCGCATAGACCTGGTCGCAA
>JARLJC010000018.1 GCA_031291435.1 Alphaproteobacteria bacterium
AAGCTTTTTGCAGCGGCGATGCCTGCGGATGATCGAAATACAGCGTGTTGTGTCCGAAGATCACGCCTTCCGGCATGAACTCCTTCTTGAGCTGGTTGATCTGCCAACCGGCCGCCGGCAACACCAGTTTGACGCCATCGAACAGGCCCGCGGCATTGCCCTGCTTCATGAACACCGGCAAATCGGCGAACAGCATTGACGAGAAAATCAGATCCGGCTTGGCGGCATTGAGGGCCGCGATATGCGAGGTCAGGTCCATGGTGCCGACCTTCGGCCATTGTTCGGCGACGAATTCCGCCTCGACGCCATAGCGCGACAGGATCTGCCGAAATGCCTCCCAATTGTTCCGTCCGTAGGAATAATCGGGATTGATGCCGGCCACCCGCTTGAATTTTCCCTTGAAATACTTGATCGCCAGCAGCGAGCCCATCACCGCTTCGCATTCATTGTCGGTTGAGCGGAACACGTAGCGCGGCTTCGGCATCGTCTCCTTGACGCCATCCTGGGTGGTGCCGTCCCACATCACCAGCAGCGCCTGCTCCTCCTCCGCCACTGGTGCGACGCCGAGACTGACGCCGGTCGAGATCAGCCCGTGAACGGCCTCGACCTTTTCCTGCAGGATCAGGCGTCGAAAGCGCTCGATGGTATCTTTCGGGTTGGTCTCCTCTTCGAACACCAGCTCTATCTTGCGGCCGGCGATGCCGCCGTCCTTGTTCATCCGCTCCGCCGCCCATTGAACCGCGCGAATTCCGCACTCGCCGGCGGTGCCGGCCACGCCCGAGCGCGGCGCAATGATGCCGATTCTCAGCGGCTTCTGCTGCGCCAGCGCGGGCGCAAATATGGTCGGGGTTGCAGCTGCAAGGGCGGTGAGGCCGGCGAGCCCGGAAAAGTCGCGACGCGTGAGCTTCATAGGTGCCTCCCATCATGATGCGCATCTGTCGCGCGCCGTGTTCGCATACCATAAATATATCAGGAACAGCGCACCAAGCGCTTTTTTCGGGCACAATAACTTCCGAAAACGGGTTTGCCGTCTAATAGATTGGTGATATATTACGCTACGCATCTGACAGATGGAGACGTCGTCA
>JARLJC010000128.1 GCA_031291435.1 Alphaproteobacteria bacterium
CGCGATGTCTTTCTGACCGAAGAAGCCGGGATTTCATGGGGCGGCATGCGCCTGCGCGCCTCGCGCGTCGAGACCGCGCGCGGCGAAGTGTGGGCCGCCTTACGCCGTTTGCCCGCGCAGCCGCTGGCGCTTGAAGAACTCGGCCTGCCCCGCCACCTCGCCCCCGCCTTGCAGGAACTCGGCAGACGCAGCGGCCTCATCCTCATCTGCGGCGCGTCGGGACAAGGCAAGACCACCACGCTTTCCTCGCTTCTCATGCGTTATCTCGAAACCTATGGCGGGGTCGGCTTCACGCTCGAAGACCCGGTCGAATATGATCTCGAAGGCCGCGTCGGCCCCCACGGTTACTGCTATCAGACCGAAATCCGCGAGGAAGCCGAATGGGGCACGATGCTGAAACGCGCGTTGCGCTGGCATCCGCGTTACATCGCCGTCGGTGAAATCCGCACGCCCGACGCCGCCAACCACCTGCTGCGCGCGGCCACATCCGGCCACACGGTTCTGGCGACGATGCATGCCGGCAGCATGGAAGAAGCCTTGGAAGGTTTGCTGCAACTCGGCGAACAGGAACTCGGGGCGCGAGCGCGCACTTTGCTGGCCACCGGATTGTCATGCGTCATGTATCAGTCTTTCGCACCGCTTGGCGTGCATGCGCAGGCGATGTTCACCGAGGCCGACAATATGGGCTCGCCCGTGCGCAACCTGATCCGCGAACGCCAGATCGGGCAGACTCGCACCTTCTCCGATCAGCAGATGGCGCGCCTCGCGCAAAGCGGACGGATATTCTAAACCGGCGCAGGAGTCGGGGCATAGCGCACGGATCCCATCAGAATTTCGGTACGGCGCTGCGGTTCAGTCAACCGTGATTGCCGCACTTCGCCGTTCGAATGCCGCAATGCCTGCCACCCCGCTTCTCCCAGATCGATCGCACCGTCGCTGACAAGCGCGCCCGCGCCCGCCGCCGCGCCATAGGCGATGGCGAAAACATCCACCACCTCGCTGACGCCGCGCCCGGCATGCAAACTGGCGCCCAGCGACCGCGTATCGGCGACCGTGATCTTGAAGGCGGCCACCGCATCGGGTTGCCCTTCGATATTTTGATAAACGCCGTAACCCAGCCCGCACAGGAAAGCGAGGCTGAAAGTACCGCCGATAAATCCGCCGATTGTCGCCATAAAAAAAATTCCCGGTGATTTCATCTCACCGGGAACGATAGAAAACGCGGAATCAAAAAGCGGTGGCTAAAGAATGCCCGCGCATAAGTGGCGCATAGGCGCCGTTATTTTATATCGAGCTTAAGATATTTCTGGGCCGCGGATTTCTTAACAAAGCCCAGGAGGGGATCCGCATTGGTGGGAACTTCGATCTGATACCAGTCGGGCGAACCGCTCGGGCTGGCATCGATGACATGCGCCTTCACCCCCTGCGCCAAAGTCGCAAGGATATCGCAGACCGGCTGATTGTTGGCCGCCGTCGTATCCGGGCAGATGCGCAGATTGACGCTGTTGGGCAAGCGGTCCGCTTTCGTGCAGGCGGTATTATCGTCGGCGCATACGCGCCAGCCGGTCTTGGTCGGAAAAACCACCGCAGTCGAATTTTCGTCCGCCGAGGCATCGGAAGCGGGCGCGGCCTTGACAGGCTGCGGCTGGGCGAGCGGCACGGCATCGTTGGCGGCAGGTGCTACCGGCATGGAAAGAAGAGTACGCATCGACACTTCAGGCCCCAGCGAAGCAGTCTGCAGAACGGGGACACTAGCGCGGGTGGCAGGCGCATAAATACCGAAAGAAGCGAGGGCGACGACCGCGCCCGAGATGAAATGTTTGGCCTGCACCGACATGAAAAACTCCCTTTGGTGGTGTTTTCTAATGTTTTCGAGTGTACGCGAAAATAATCAATTTCGCAATAGTTTCATCCGCATCTGACTTCCATCACCTTGAAAAGACTACCCATTTTACTGTCGTCGATGAGGCGGTGCAGATCGGCATCGATAGCGGCGGCTTGGGGCAAAGGCACGCGTCTCTTAAGCGTATCGGCGCGGATTTCGATGCCGAGATTTTTGAGAAACTCGCCCTGCGTGATGACCGGCGAGGCTTCGGCCCCCGCAGCGGAAGCCGCCTGCCCCAGCACCGCGAAATCGACATGCGCCGTCAGATCGACTTCGCCCGGCCGTTCGAAAATCGAAACCGATGCGTGGGATGAGACCGCCTGCACGGAGGCATCGCCCGAGGCCGCCGTATAACCGTAATCGACGATCAGCATCGCGCCCTTATGCGCCGCGAGATGCTTGGCCAGATCGCGCATGATATTTTGCGCCTTGGGCGAAATTTCAAAAATCACACCCGGATTAACATCGCGCATCGCGGCGGGGATGAGCACCAGCTCGGCTTCCTCCAGCGGGCGCTGCGTCATCACCAGTTCGCCGTTCGCCACCGTGACCATATGCTCGGCCCAGCCGCGGAAAGTTTTCTCGAACTGCCGCACCGGCAACGCGTCGAAAAATTCATTGGCGACGATGAGGGACGGCAAAGGCGGCAGCGCGGCAATCGCATCGATATAATGCGGCGCGTCGCCGCCCAGTTTTTCTTCCTGCGCGGCGCGCAAAGCGCGGTCGCTGTCGAGCAGATAAAGCTGCTTGGCCGCATGAAACCCGCCGACATTGGCTGTGGCGCGCATAATATCCTGCATCATGGTACCGCGCCCCGGCCCCAGTTCGATCAACGCAAACGGATCGGGCTTGCCGAATCCGCGCCAGCTTTCCGCGCACCACACCCCGACCATTTCGCCGAACATCTGGCTGACCTCGGGGGCGGTGACGAAATCGCCCTTGCGTCCGATCGGTTCGCGCACCCGGTAATAACCGTATTCGGGATGCTGCAGCGCCAGCTCCATAAAAGCGGCCAGCGAAATCGCGCCCTGCTTGGCAATGATGCCGTGAATGATTTTCTCAAGCGCGTTCATGTTTTTTGCCCGACCAAAAGATAATTCCGAGCCCGATAAGGATCATCGGCAGGCACAGCAACTGCCCCATCGTGGCCCCCGCGAACAGGAAGCCCAATTGGGCATCGGGTTCACGGAAAAATTCAAGACAAAAACGAATGCTGCCATACATGGTCAGGAAAATGCCGGACAGGAAACCATAGCGGGCGCGGACTTTCGGGCAGCGCGAAAGAAAATACATAATAATAAGAAGCAACAGCCCCTCGCCCAGCGCCTCGTAAATCTGGCTGGGGTGACGCGGCGCGTCGCCGCCGCGCGGGAACACCACCGCCCACGGCACATCGCTTGGCCGCCCATAAAGTTCGCCATTGACGAAATTGGCGAGGCGCCCCAGCCCGAGGCCAATCGGCGTCACGCAGGCCAGCAGATCAGTAAAAGCGAAAAACGATATCTTCTTGCGCCGCGCGAACAGCCACGCCGCGAGAATGACGCCCGTCATGCCGCCATGGAACGACATGCCTCCATGCCAGACTTTCAGCATCTCGATGGGATGCGCGAAATACTCATCGGCATTATAGAACAGGATGTAACCGATGCGCCCACCCAACACGACACCGATCACGGCCCATGTAAGAAATTCGTCATAGAGTGCTGGCGGCGGCGAACCGGGAAAATCGCGCGCCATTTTCATGCACCAGCGCCAGCCCAGCACGAACCCCGCCAGATAAGCCAGCGCGTACCAGCGGACAACCAGAGGTCCCACGGAAACCGCGACCGGATCGAACTGGGGAAAGGGAAGCATGGAGAAAAGAGAGGGGTTAGGGGCTAGAGGGAACCAACGAAACGAATTTGCTTATAGCAAAAATTATGTTATTTGGGCGACGTTTCTTATTATCCTCTTTTTCCTCCAGCCTCCAGCCCCTCTCTTCCCATGCCCAATAAAAGCTTTGTCGAAGACATGATCACACTCGGTTCCGGCGTCCTGAGCAACCTCGCCGACGCGCGCCATGAAATCAAGGCGCAGGCCAAGCAGCGCGCTTCGTCTCTGGTGCGCGATCTCGATCTCGTGACGCGCGAGGAATTCGATGCCGCCTTCGCCATGCTGGCCAAGGCCCGTGGCGCGCAGGAAGACATCGCCGCGCGCCTCGCCCGCATCGAGAAGCATCTGAATCTGTCAAGCGTCAAATCAACGATTAAGAACAAAAAACCATCTTTACCTTCTGTTAAAACAAAGAAGACGAAGCGCGCGCGAAAATAAACCAAAAGATCTATGAAAGAATTTGAATCCTGAATCATTTGAATTCGTTAGGCGCGCGCGATACGGAATCGTTTCGTTGCCGTGCCCTGTGACTCAAAAAGCACGACACCTTTCCGTGTGGCAAAAATAAGATTCAAGACTCTTGCGGCGCAGTCGCGAACTTTGATAGGCAAGGGAGTCATTTCAACGGGGCTCCCCTATGTCGTTTCAGACTGCCTTCGACCAGCAAGCGCCGGCCAATCCTCTCGACATCCTGGAAGAGATCGTTTCCGCCAACGAATGGCTGTTCGACCGCGCCAATGACGACGAGCTGATCGTCGAGCTGGCCGGACGCTGGTGCCATTACCGCATGTTCTTCGTGTGGCAGAAGGAAATCGGCGCTCTGCAATTTTCCTGTCAGTTCGACATGAAAGTGCCGGAAGCCAAGCGCAACGACGTGCATGATCTCCTCGCCATGCTCAACGATCGCATGTGGCTGGGCCATTTCAATCTCGACATGCAGCAGAACATGCCTTTGTTCCGCTACACCGTTCTCACCCGCGGCGGCCGCATGCCGGGCATCGAATCCCTTGAAGACCTCGTCGAAATCGCGCTCACCGAATGCGAACGTTTCTATCCCGCTTTCCAGTTCGTGATCTGGGGCGGCAAGCGTCCGGGCGAAGCCATGGCCGCCTCGATGATCGACGTCGTCGGCCGCGCTTAAACACCATCCGCCAAACAGAGTCGTCATCCCGGCGCAAGCCGGATCCAGTCCCGCAGTACCCATAAGTCATAGCTTGTGGCTCTTTTCGTACTGGATCCCGGCTTGCGCCGGGATGACGACAGGTTGTCGATATCGCTTTCAACTGCCCCTTGGCATCCACGAAGCAGAGCCTGTAGGCTGATCGCCTGACTTACAGATTCGTCCCGGTTTATGAAAAAAGCACGCATTCCCGTCCCGGCCCCCGCTCCCTCGTTTGTATCCCCGCCTGAAGAACCGCATTTCCTGCCGGCGCCGTTGCGGGCCGCATTGCCTTATTTTCTTTTGGTGGTCGCCGTTCTGGCGGCCTACGCCAACATCTTCGACAATGTCCTGCTGTTCGACGACGATCTGCTCATCAGCCTCGACACCAATCTGCAGGGTTGGAACCATATCGGCGATATTTTTGCGGGCTCGACCACCAGCGGCGCCGGGATCATGGGCGGTTTCTACCGGCCTTTGCAGATCCTGCTCTACCTCATCGTCACGCAGCTGACCGGCGGCGGCACTTTCGGATTCCATATTCTCAATCTCGCATTGCATATCGCCAATTGCGGAATGATGTACCGGCTCGGCACCAAACTGGGGTTTAAGCCGTGGGGCGTTTTCCTGGCATCTCTGGTGTGGGCCGTGCATCCGCTGCATGTCGAAGCCATTACCTATATGAGCGGCACCGCCGATCCGCTTTTCGTTTTCTTCACGCTGCTGGCCATCGTCCTTTTGCTGCCGAACATCACACAAGCGGGCATTTATAAAATCGTCCCGCTGTTCCTGCTCGGCCTCATCAGCAAAGAAACCATGTCGGTGTTCCCCCTGCTGGTCATGGTGTGCCTTTTTTTCACCGAGCCGAAACGCCTCGACTGGCGGAGCTATATCCGCACCTGGCCGCTATGGCTCATCACCCTCGTTTTCGTGCATTGGCGTTCCAGCAACACCTCGCTCGACGGGCCCGGTACCTATGCGCGTTTCTATAAGCTGCCCAGTTACGTAGTGCTGAAATCCTATTCCGAACATCTTTCCTACCGGATCTATACCTTCTTCGCCACGCTGCCCAAATATCTGGAGCTGCTGGTATGGCCGCACGGCCTCCATATGGAACGTTCTTTTCCGATTTATATGGAAATCGCGTTGCCTGTGGTTCTGGGTTTTCTAATGTGCGCGCTCGCCACCGGATGGATAGCGCATAAAACCATCATGCAGCGCAAAGGGCTGGCGCTGAGCTGGGGCCTGCTCTGGTTCATGGCGGCGCATGCGCCCGACAGCGGCATCGTCTATCCGATGAATTCGCTGTTCCTCGAGCATTGGATGTATCTGCCGACGGTGGGGCTGTTTCTCGGCATCGCCGAAACTTTGGCGACAGGTTTGCAGCCCCTGCCCCGCGCGCGCATGGCGCTCGCCACGCTGGTCTTGTGTTTCGCCGCCGGTCTTGCGGCCAAAACTTACGCGCAAAACGCGATCTGGCACGACCCCGGCAGTTTCTACACCAACATCTTCGATTATGGGGAAGTTTCGGCGCGCGCGCGCAATAATCTCGGTCTCTATTATTCCAGTCAGGGTCGGCTCGACGAAGGCGCCGCGCAATTGAAGGAAGCCATCCAGATTTCCGATACCTATGCCGAGACGCGGCACAATCTGGCGCTGATCTATCTGCGCATGCCGAACCAGCAGGCGCATATTCAGGACGCCATCGACAATTTAAACCGCGCGCTGGAAATCGATCCGAATTTCTATCGTTCCTGTGAGACGCTCAGCCAGCTTTACGGGGCGCTGGGCGACAAGGAAAAAGCGGATTACTACCGCGAGCGCGCCGAGGAAATTCTCGCCGGACGCAAATAGTTTTTAAAGCGCCGCGTACAATGCCGGGCTCTTGTTGCGCGCCTTGTGCGCATAGAGCCTGATATCGGCGGCCCGCATCACGGATTCCGGCCGGTCGGCCGCCGTATAGCAGGCGAGGCCGAAACTGGCGCGCAGCGCAATCGGCCGCCCGTTCCACATCATCGAGCGGTTGCGCAAAGCCTGCTCCAGTTTGGCCAGACGCTTGGCGCCGTGTTTTTCCGTGGTGTGCGCGAGAACGAGGCCGAATTCGTCGCCGCCGAGACGCGCCACCGTATCGGTACTGCGCACGCTGTCCTGCAGCACCTTCGCCACCGCGCATAAATAAGCGTCGCCCGCCTGATGCCCATACTGGTCGTTGATCGCCTTGAACCCGTCGAGATCGACCATAATCAACACGCCGTTTTCACCGCTGTCGCGCCGCGCGCGGGCCAGTTCGCGTTCAAAGGCATGGGTAAAACCGCGCCGGTTGGAAAGACCGGTCAGCTCGTCGGTCACGGCCAGCGATTCAAGCTGGCGGATGCGTTCTTCCTGCACGCGAATGACGTCTTCCGCCTGCATGAGGGCCTGCCGGGTGGCCAGCAACGCGACCTGTTCATCCTCGGGCAAAGTCGCGGGCGCGAACATTTCCCAATGTGGCCCCATGACAGGAAGCGCGATGTCCTGGTGGGCGGAATTTTTGGTCAGCGTATGCATGAAAACCTCTTCAGCCGGATGCAAAACTCTAAGCTGATAAGGGCAAGCGGCATGCCAATTGGGCATAAAGATACAACGCATTGATTTATATGAATATTATACAAATGCGGAAAACACCCTGTGGATGGAATGTGGAAAAAAATGCCATTGGCGGCATTTTTTCCATAGCGAACCGGCACTCAACCTTGACTTAATCTTAACGAAATGAGCGATAATCAAGAGGGTCTTTCATCCCGCAATTCATGGGGATTTTCTGTGCGCCTTTTTGCGGCTTATAGCTTCCTTCTTCTGCTCGGTCTGGCCGGCGCGGCGCCCGCGCTGGCCGCGCCCAGCCTGGTCGCGGGCGGAACGGCGCAGGCAGCTTCGGCCCGCACCGCCAAAATCGCACCGCATCGCGCCATTTACGGCATGTCGCTGGCCACGGTGCGCAACGGCGCCAACATCACCGACGTTTCCGGCCGCATGCTGTTCGAATGGCGCGATGTCTGCGACGGCTGGGCCATTCAGCAGCATATGCAGCTGCACTTCACTTATGCCGACGGCGACGATCAGGATGTCACCAGCACCGAACTGACCTGGGAAGCCAAGGACGGCAAGAGTTACAGCTTCAATATCCGCCGCCTCACCAACGGCAAGGAAACCGAAAATTATCGCGGCAAGGCCGTCCTCAATGCCGACGGGAGCGGCACCGTGACCTATACCGAGCCCAAACCCAAAACGGTGCAATTGCCCGCGGGCACCCTGTTCCCCTCGGCGCATACGCAACTGATTTTGCAGAAAGCCGCACAGGGCGAAAAACTTTTCACCAAGCGCGTGTTCGACGGTTCCGACGAAGACGGCTCCAGCGACATCAGCGCTTTCATCCTGCCGCAGAAGGCCGACACGCAAAAAGCGGGCGCCGCCGACAGCGCGCTTGAGGCCGGATTGAAAGCCAATCCTTTGCTGGCCGACGCCGGATGGCCGGTGCATATGGCCTTCTTCAAGATCGGCACCGAAACCGGCGAGCCGGATTACGAGATGGATCTGAACCTGCTGCCCAACGGCATCGCCCGCCATATGAAAATCGATTACGGCGATTTCGCCGTCACCGGCAATCTTGAAGATGTGGAAGCGCTGCCCGCGCCCAGCTGCCATGAATGATCCGCATCGCAAAAAGCTGGTAATGATTGTCGAGGATAACGATCTCAACCTCAAATTGTTCCGCGATTTGCTCGAAGCGCACGGCTTCCGCACCCTGCATACCCGCGACGGATTTCAGGTTCTGAATATGGCGCGCGAAAACAAGCCCGACCTGATCCTGATGGATATCCAGCTGCCCGAAGTCTCCGGCATCGAAATCACCGGCTGGCTGAAGGCCGACGCCGATCTCAAAACCATTCCCGTCATCGCCGTGACCGCGTTTGCCATGCGCGGCGACGAGGAAAAAATCCGCGCCGGCGGCTGCGACGATTATCTCGCCAAGCCGATCGCCGTCCATCAATTCATCTCGACCGTGAAGAAGTACATTTAAATGCAGTTATCGTCGCACATTGATTCATCGCCCCCCTCCCTAACCCTCCCCGCAAGGGGGAGGGAATCCGCGCGTTCTTGTTGCAGCTTGAGTTCTCTTCCTTCGACAGTCAAAGGAGCAGAACAGACCGTGCCGCAATCCGGGTCGGATTCCCTCCCCCTTGCGGGGAGGGTTAGGGAGGGGGGGCATAAAGCCGGTGCTTATTTGCCGCCCCAAGAGGCTAAATAAAAATGTCCGCACGCATCCTCATCGTCGATGACACGCCGCTCAACGTTAAACTCCTATCGGCGAAGCTGGCCAACGATTACTATGTCATTTCCACCGCCTCCAACGGCATCGAGGCGCTGGAAAAAGTCAAATCGGAAAAGCCAGATCTTATCCTCCTCGACGTGATGATGCCCGAGATGGACGGGTTCGAAACCTGCCGCCGGTTGAAGGCCGACCCCGCCACCGCTTACATCCCCGTGGTCATCATCACCGCTTTGTCGGATGTCGCCGACCGCGTGCGCGGATTGGCCGCGGGCGCCGATGATTTCCTCGGCAAACCGATCAATGATCTGGCGCTGATGGCGCGCATACGCTCGTTGCTGCGCCTCAAGATGCTGATGGATGAATGGCGGTTGCGCGAGGAAACGGCGCAGCAGCTTGCGCCCTCCGCGACCGATGCCGCCGATATCGATCCGCTCAATGTCCGCGACAGCCGCGTTCTTATCCTCGACGATAACGACGCCGACAGCGCCTTTATCAGCCAGGCTTTGTCGCCGCTGTCGGCCCATGTCGCGGTCGTGAAAAACGTCGCGGACGCCAGCGCGGCGGTCGCGGCCCAGCCTTTCGATCTGGTCTTCGCCAGCATCGATCTGCAGACCGAGGACGGCCTTACCATCTGCCCCATCCTGCGCACCAACGCGGCGACGCGGCATGTGCCGGTTCTGCTGCTGGCCAACGCCGCCGACATCACCCGCGTCGCCAAGGGCCTTGATCTCGGCGCCAACGATTATCTGCTGCGCCCGTTCGACACGCATGAATTGTTCGCCCGCACGCGCACGCAACTGCGCCACAAGCGCAACTATGACCGGCTGCGCAACGGGTTCGAACAGAATATTAAAATGGCGCTGGTCGACCCGCTCACCGGCGCGTTCAACCGCCGTTATCTCGACGCCCATCTGCCGCGTTTTCTGAAACACGCCGCCGAAGTGAAAAAATCATTGTCGGTGCAGATGATGGATATCGACCATTTCAAGAAGGTCAACGACACCTATGGCCATGCTGTCGGCGATGTCGTTTTGAAAGAAGTGGCGCGCCGCATCACCAACGCCATCCGGCCTTCGGACTTTTTCGTGCGCATGGGCGGCGAGGAATTCGCGATCATCATGCCGGAAACCAATTTGCCGAGCGCGGGCAATATCGCCGAACGTCTGCGTAATAGCATCGGCAAAACACCGATCCCGCTTCCCGGCAGCGACGTGAAACTGCCGGTGACGATCAGCATCGGCATCGCCGATACGCGGCCCGACATCGAAGGCGAACCCAATAAAGTATTCGAACGCGCCGACGCCGCGCTCTATGAAGCCAAGCAGGATGGCCGCAACAGAGTCGTCAGCAACGTCAGCGCAGATAAAGAATAAAGGCGATCCGACAAAACTCGTCATCCCGGCGCAAGCCGGGATCCAGGCCCGAAGTACCCGCAAGTCATGTCTTATGGCGCTTTTCATACTGGATCCCGGCTTGCGCCGGGATGACGACTCTAGCGGTTTTGGTAACTCTTAAACCTTCTCGACCTGGCCATATTCCAGTTCGACAGGCGTCGCGCGGCCGAAGATCGAGACCGCGACCTTGAGGCGGGCCTTGCCTTCGTCCACTTCCTCGACCACCCCGGTAAAGGTGGCGAAGGGGCCGTCGGAGACACGCACTTGTTCCCCGACTTCGAAGGTGACCGAAGGTTTCGGATGTTCGACGCCTTCGATGACCTGATTGAGAATGCGCTGCGCCTCGGCTTCGCTGATCGGCGAAGGCCGCCCGCCGCCGCCGAGAAAGCCGCTGACTTTCGGCGTGTTTTTGACCAGATGCCAGCTTTCGTCCGACAGATCCATCTTGATAAGGACATAGCCGGGGAAGAATTTGCGTTCGGCGTTGACCTTGGCGCCACGGCGCACTTCGACCACTTCTTCGGTCGGCACGAGGATTTCCGAGAAATGTTCTTCAAGGCCTTTTTTCAAAGCGGTTTCACGCACGGTCTGCGCGACCTTTTTCTCGAAACCCGAATGAACGTGAATGACATACCAGCGATGCGCCATGATCTTTGCCTTTTCCAATTACGATTTGATGCCGAGAATATATTCGACGACGTTGCCCAGTCCCCAATCGACCAACAGGAAGAACAAACCCGCGATCAGCGCCAGCACGACGATCAGCGTGGTGGTGGTGATGATTTCTTTGCGCGTCGGCCAGTTGACCTTGGCGATTTCGCGCTTCGTCTCGCCGACAAACTGGCCGAGACCGGCGGCGGGCTTGTCGTTGACGGTTTGTTCGTTGGCCATAATTTTTATTCCTTCATTCTAAAACGGCAACCGGCCCGCCTTCGTCCGCCGTCGCAAGAGCTATGGCGTGACTTCGGCGTGGCTGCCATTTCAAAATCGCCGAGGCGACTTTGAAATGGCAGGAGTGGAGGGAATCGAACCCACAGCCCCCGGTTTTGGAGACCGGTGCTCTACCAATTGAGCTACACTCCTAATCTCAAATCCTGATCATAGTCCCCCGTCCAGCATTCGCGCCGGACTGAGATACTAACCATGTGGGGGACAACGCTTTTTAGCGGAACTGCGCGCCGATGGCTAGCGAAAAATGCGCCTTCATTAAAGCTTGAATATCAAGGAAATAAACGGCTTAAAACCGGCTTTGCCGTGGTCGCGGCGGGCACGTCTTATGAAATGGTCGGACACTTTCTAAGGCATCCCAACAACCTGTCTTGGGTGAAAGGCGCGGTCAGCAAGCCCTGAGCGTTCTTTTTTATGGCGGCCTCCGCATGCTTCCAGGCGTCATCGACGCTGACCACAATGATATAGGCTTTGGGATCGACCGACAAGACATCCCGGAAAATATCCGCGGCCTGCGCCGCCAGCATGGAGGCGCCCAGAAACAAAATATCGGGCACATATTTTTTATAAGCCTCGACAATATTATTTTCGGCGGAGACGACATGCACCGTCGCCTGCGAATCCACGCCTTTTCTGACCAGCATATGCAGATAAATGTCGTCGTCAGAAACCAGAACGACATTTTCCTTCCGCAAAGTTCGAAGAGTGAAGTAATGCGCGGCGGGCCCCAACGCCCCTATCGACACGGCAAGTCTTGTCAGCCCCTCAAGCGTGGCTTCGTGAACGGTAGCCTCGCATTTGTCGCTGGCAAGCTGCCGCGTCACGTCCCTGCCGATTTCCGGCACCGCGCAATTTTTTCCGCAATGCAGAAGCATGAGCGCCTCGCGATCGTTGCAAAGATAAACCTTGCCTTCCTTGCCCGCAAACAAGGAACGGATATGTTCGGCGGCCCGGAGAATCGTAAAATCTTTGTCCGGCATCTCCGTAAGGCGCATGTCGATAATCAGCCATTCCTTAAGCGAAGGCTTGATATGGGGGAAGTAACTCAAGAATTCCCGATGATCTTTGCGCTGCAGGATTTCCATAGGCTCAAGCATAACAAAAAATGATTTCCGGAAAATGTATTTCGCCGCACCGGCCAAATTTCATGCGGCGGAATTCCGGAGTTCATGCTCAAGGATGCATTTGGCATAAACGAGTATGTTTTTTGCAGCCCCGCATTTTCTTTCCCTTCACCAGTTTATATTATGAATAAGAAAGGGAGCGGCTGCGGAAAAACGCATCGCTATTTCAGGGCCAGAAAATGAACAGAAGGGCAGAACGGTCGGCGCGCGTGGCCAACGTTATCCTGGTGGCGGATGACGACCTCTATATACGCAGTATTTTCGAGGTCGCGCTTGGCGAACTGGGGCAGCTTATCGAAGCGCCCTCGGGCGACAACGTCCTCGCGCTTTATAAAAAACATAATCCGGACGTCACCTTCATGGACTTGCATCTTCCCGGCAAAAACGGGCAGAAAGCCATGCAGGAAATACTGGATTACGACGAAAGCGCTTTCGTCGTCATGATGAGCGCCGACGCCGTTTCCATGGTCGTTCAGAAAGCCACCAATGCCGGCGCCAAGGGCTTTATCATCAAGCCGTTCGTGAAAGAAACGCTCCTCAAATATCTCCGGCTCTGTCCCACCTTCCACCTTACGGACGGGGAAGCAACCAGCGCCGCGCGGGCCTGAGAGAGGGCGTCAGCCGGCGGCTTTCCGCCCTAGAATAGCGACATACAGCGCCTCGATTTTGGCGGCGGCATGAACAAGGTCGAACGGCGTCATGTCATAGACAACGCGGTTTTTGCCGCGCGCCACAGCTTCAGCAAGACCGGCGGCCAGATTATCCACATCATTGACCGCCACCCAGATCACGCGCGCATCGTCTTTCAGAAATTCCGTCGGCCCGGCGGTGCGCGTCAGCACCAAAGGACAACCGGTGGCCATCGCTTCAAGAATGGTCAGGCCGAACGGCTCGAACCGCGCCGCGCTGACCAACGCATCGCATGCCCGAAAAACATCCGGCTCCGCCTCCCTGAACCCGATCAGGGTGATGCGCCTGTCCTGCCCGATCAACACTTCGAGGGCGCGTTTTTCCTCTCCGTCGCCGACAATCGCCAATTTGGTATCCGCCCTGCCGGGAAAGGCTTTCATAAAAGCCTGCACCAGAATATCCAGACCTTTGACCGGCGTCAGGCGCGCGACGCACAAAAACAGAAATTCTTCCGCGCCAACGCCGATCTCGGCGCGAAAGGCTGCGCCATCCGCCCTCGGCGCGGCAAGATGCCTCGGCCCCAGCCAGTTCCAGATCGTCACCGCGCGCCCGCGATAATCTTCCAGCGAGCCGCGCTGGCTCTCCGTCACTAGAATAAGCCCGTCGCAGGCATCGTGATATTTCCTGCGGTAACGGATATGCAAGGACGCGACCATGCCGAAGCCCGCCGCTTTCTTTATCAGCCCGAGAAACCGCGTCCCCTTCAAAAGATGCAGATGCACGATATCGGGCTGGAGGCGCCAAACCGCCAAACACATCCACCAGCCGAGAAAAAAGGAAGGCAGCCAACGGGGCGGCGTCACCAGCCGCGTCGCGCCGCCGATTTCATGCCGCCATTGCGCGCGGAACGCCTCGTTCCCCGCGCCCGCGATCACGGCCACATCATATCCCGCCCTGCTTTGATAACCCGCAAGTTCGGCGGCGTATCTTTCGGAACCGAAAAAAGACCGGCTGGCCGCGATATGGATAATTTTCATTTCAGGGGGCCCGAACGACGGCTTCAACCACGCATTATGCGTTTACACTCGATAGGGAATGCCCTAGGAAGTGTCAAGGCACGCGCCCGCTCAGCGCGCGATGTCTATGGTTTTTCCGGAATCCGCCATGCCCGATTTCCGTCCCGCTATTTACGAATTTCTGCCGCGTTTCTGCGTCTTTTTCCTCGTCGCCGCCGTAACGGTGGGCGCTTTTACCGGCGGCATCTGGGCAACGCTTGGCATCGGCGGCGCGCTGATTTCATTTCTGGCCTTGTGGGCGGCGGATAAAAAACCGCCGCTGCCGCCGCGCACGCTATCTCTTTTTACCCTGGCTGTGTTGAGCGTCTTCGCCGCCGAGGTACCGCTTTCTTTCTCGGTCGCCCTTTCGCTGCATAAATGGCTGGAACTGGCTTCCATCTTCCTGCCCTTATTGCTGCTGACTGCGCCGCGCCTGCAACAGGCGGCTTATTCGCGCGACCTCATCCAGCTGCTGGCGGTCACAGCCGGCTTCGCAGCCTTGTTGCTCAGCGAGGAATTGCTGGGCAATGGCATGCTTCTGCACATAGTCCGAAATCCGGATGTCGGGCTGACCGAATATAATCGTGGCGTTGCCCATGTCGTGATTTTCGCCTTCCCCTTATTCGCCGGACTGTGGGGGATGGGCCGGAAGAAAACCGCTTATGGACTGGCGGCGGCTCTCTTGTTTCCGGCCAGCCTGACCGAGTCGCACACCGCCAAGCTGGCGTTGATCGCGGGCGCGGCCTGTACCGCCGCCGCCTTTTATCGTCCGGTTGCGGTGCGGCAGGCTTTAGCGTTTTTCGCCTGCCTGCTGGCGGGCTGGCCGTTTTACGCCCAGTATGCCTTTACGCATGCGCGCGCTTCCGTCGAGAAAATGCACTCCTCCTTTGCGCATCGCGTCGAAATCTGGGATTACCTTTCCTACCGCATCGCCGAACGGCCTTTGTTCGGCTGGGGCCTCGGCACCACCCATTTGCTGGACTTTAAAAACCCCAACGGGTTGCTTTACCGTTACGCAGATGGGCATGCCCCGCATGCGCATAATTTCATCACCGGCCTGTGGGTCGAAACCGGAGCCATCGGCCTTATGCTCGGGTTCATCTTCATGCTGCTCGCCCTGCGCAAAATTTCCGAATTGCGGGCGCCATTGCAGCCTTTCGCGCTGGGTTGCTGGACAGCATCTGTCATCGTCAGCCTGTTCGGCTTCGATTTCTGGACGGATTCCCTGTGGGCGGCCTTTGCCCTGTCGGCGTTTCTGTTCGGCATATTGCAGCAGCAGGACGGCATACAAGGCGCTGCCGGCGAAAAAATTGGCAGTATGCGCAGTTAGTTACGGAGCCCGCGCGCTTTCCTTATGCCGCCTTGGTTGCAATCGGCAGGTTATTTTGCTTTATAGGTCACATGATTTTTTCGCGCTTTCTCGCGCCGCTCGCCGTGACCTTGTGCGTGGTGGCGTATTTATTGCTGCCCTGGACCGATCGTTTGTTCCTCAACTGGTCGCAAGCCGATCTTGAGATGCGGTCGCGGCTGATTTTTTCCTCGGTCAACGACGACATCCTGACCGATATCAGCACCCAGCGCGGTAATGAACTGACTAAGCGTTTTACCCAGATGGCGGAAGACGAACGCCTGATCGGCCTCGGCTATTGCGATACCGCCGGGCCGCCCAGATATCGCAACAAGGATTTTCCGCCCTCTATCGTCTGTCCCCCGATCAATACGCTCACATCGCCGCAATTCACCCAGAAAACCATCAAAGGCGGCCCGGTGATGGTGGCGCTGTTTCCGACAACAATGCCGCAGGCTCCGGCCTCTACACCTGCCCCGGCGCCCGCAGTCCCGCCATCCACCGCGCAAGGCGGCCTCATCGTCGTGCATGATATGTCCTTCGCCGTGCAGCGCAGCCAGCAGACACGTTATTACGTGCTTGGCTTCGTGCTGACCGTCAGTCTGCTCGCCGCCGCGATTACCCTCGTGCTGGCGCGCATCACTTTCAGCCGCTGGCTGGTCGGCTTGCGCGATTATGTCCGCACCGGCAAAAGATCGGGCCGCCTGCCGCGCGAGGCCATCGGCATCACCCGCGATATTCAGCAGCGCATCCGCAAGATCGAACGCGAGCAGCAGCGCCCTATTCTGGCCGGCGAGCATTGGTCGGCGGAAGCCTTGTTCCAGTTCGTGAAAAATCATCTGCCCTCGGAACAGCTGATCACGGTTTCCTATCGCCAGCCCTATGCCCACACCAAAACCGGCAAGGGGTTCGAATGGTCAACGCCCGCCAGCGGCCTTGTCACCGCCATCGAACCGATTATGAAAGCCTGCCGCGGCACATGGGTAGCCGTGGGTTCCGGCGACGCCGACCGCGAATCCGCCGATGCCAGCGGCGGCATCATGGTGCCGCCCGACAACCCTGCTTACCGCCTGCGCCGTTTGTGGCTGTCCGACGAAGAAGAAGCGGGTTTCTACGCCGGTTTCGCCAATGAAGGCGTATGGCCGCTCTGCAACATGGTTTATGTCAAACCGCGTTTCCGCGCCTCCGACTGGGAGATGTATCAGAAGGTCAACCAGAAATTCGCCGACGTGATCGCTACCGAAGCCAAATCCGACGCGCCGATCATCTTCATTCAGGATTACCATTTCGGCCTGTTGCCGAAACTGCTGCGCGAAAAATTCCCCAACGCGCTCATCATCATCTTCTGGCACATTCCGTGGCCGAACAGCGAGACGTTCGGCATTTTGCCCTGGCGCAACGAATTCCTCGAAGGCATGCTGGCCGCCGACATCGTCGGCTTCCACACGCAGTTCCATTGCAACAATTTCCTCGATTGCGTCGATACCCATGTCGAAGCCCTGATCGACCGCGAACATGACACCGTGCGGCGCGGCGATGATCTCTGCATGGTGCGCCCCTACCCCATCTCCATCGCGTGGCCGGATTTCGGCGCCATCGCTTTACCGGTCGCCGCCGATTGCCGCAAGGAACTGGGCGCGAAGCTGAAAATCGGCGATGATGTGAAGATCATCCTGGGCGTCGAACGGCTCGATTACATCAAGGGTATTCCGGAACGGCTGCGCGCCTTCGGCGCCTTCCTCGAACGCAATCCGGAATGGGCGGGCAAAGTCTGTTTCGTGCAGGTGGCTTCGCCTTCGCGCTCAATCATCCCGGCCTATGCCGAAATCGGCACCGAAGTCGAAGCCGTGGCCGAGGAAATCAACAAGAAATTCGCCAGCGGGAAATGGCTGCCCATCCATCTGCTCAAGCAGAATTTTAGCCAGAACGATGTCTACAAATTTTACCGGGCGTCCGATGTCTGCATGGTCTCATCCCTGCATGACGGCATGAACCTCGTCGCCAAAGAATTCATCGCCGCGCGCGAAGACGAACGCGGCACCCTTATCCTCAGCCAGTTCGCGGGATCGTCGCGCGAGCTGGTCGATGCCCTCATCGTCAACCCCTATGACGAAGAAGGCATGGCGCAGGCCATGATGCGCGCCCTCGTCATGGGCGAGATGGAACAGCAGGCCCGCATCCGCAGCATGCGCGAATACGTCAAATCGCATAACGTCTTCGCGTGGGCGGCGAAAATCCTCGGCGACGCGTCCAGCCTCCATCGCCGCCGCCAGCTCAACAACATGCTGCAGGGCATGGAGCCGCCAGCCCTCGAAGGCGAACCCCTGCCGGACATTCCGGTATGAAGCCGTATCTTCCCGATCTTTTGCATGCGCTTCTCGAAAAACCGCAGGACAGCGTTTTCTTGCTCGATTTCGACGGCACCATGGTCGATTTTGCCACCAACCCCGACGATGTCCATGTGCCCGACGAACTGATCGAAGACATCCGCAAACTCGCGGCGAAAAAAGACCTCGCTTTCGCCATCGTCACCGGGCGGCCTTTATCCAAGCTCGATTATTTTATGAAAGGCGTGACCACGGTCGCCATCGGCAGCCACGGCGCGGAATGGAGGCCTGTCGCGGCGGCGCCCAGCGAGAAACTCGCCGATCCGATGCCCGAGGAAATCCGCAAGGCGATTACCGCCGTGGGCGAACGCCATCAATGCATCGTCGAGGATAAATTCTTCACCCTCTCGCTGCATCTGCCTTTCGATGACGCCGAAAAAGATTTAATGCCGGAACTGATAGCGGCGGCGGGCACCGACGATTATTCCATCCGCCGCACCGGGCGCACTTATGAAGTCCTGCAGAAATCGGTGACCAAGGGCACCGGCATCCGGCATTTGATGGAGCAGCCGGGTTTCGCGGGCCGCCAGCCGGTTTATATCGGCGACGATGTGCATATCGACGCGGAGCTTAACGTCGTCGAAGAAATGCGCGGCCTTATGTTCGGCGTCGCCCACACCTCGCCCCACGCAGCCCCCAATCCGCGCGCGGTGATGTCGGTCAGGGATGTGTGCCGGATGATTGCGCTGCTGGCGGAGGGGTAGAAGGATGGGAGGGTGGCACCGGCCCGCCGTCGTTGCGCTGCGCGGACGGAGCCTGCCCCGGCGAAAGCCGGGGGCGTGGCATTTTTGCGTTTGAGTGCAAAAGTGGAGCGGGTGACGGGAATCGAACCCGCATAGCCAGCTTGGAAGGCTGGTGCTCTACCATTGAGCTACACCCGCGCCGCTCAGAACGAGGCTATATAACAACACCGCGCCCCATAGGCGAAGCAAATTTTGGCATGCCGGGCGGCCATGTTATAAGTGTGTTAATCTACATCTGCTTTTCTGCCTTTCCCCTGGTATTCTTGCCCGATGCCCACCCCGCCTCCAGACCAGCCGATCGAGGATAACCGCGCCCTGACGGCGTTTTTCGCGGCATCTGCCGTGGATAAACAGCATCGCCTGATCGCCACCACCGGCGAGGCTTTCCCCTATCGCCTCAGTACCTATGCCCCGGTCGGCTATCACGAATCGAAAGGCCTGCGCGATTTTCTGGCCGCCTTGTGCGAGCATGAAGGATCGCCGGTCATCGAGGATAATTTCATCGTCGGCGCTCAGCTGGGCAATGCCGTTCTCACCCTTCAGTCCGGCGGAAGAATTCGCATCGCGGGATCGCCCTTGCCCAATCTGCACGACACCGCGCAGGAACTCGGCACCATCCTGACCGAAATCAACCGCCTCGCCACGCCGCTCGATATCGGTTTCGCTGGTATCGGCTTTCACCCCACCGCCGGGCTTGCCGAAATCGCCGATGTTCCGGGCGCGCGTTTCCGCCTGATGCGCGATGCGATGTCGCGGCGGCATTCGCGCGGGCTCGATATTCTGCAACGCAGTTGTTCAGCACAAATCAGCCTCAATTACACCGACGAAGCCGACATGGTGCGCAAATTCCGCATCGCCTCGATGCTGCAACCGGTGGCCGCCGCTTTGTTCGCCGTCTCGCCTTTCGCCGAAAGCGACCTCAGCCCCTTTCAAAGCCCGCGCATGCAGGCGCGCCTGCAAGTCGAGGATGCCGATAAAAATCCCCTCCTGCCCCTCATCTTCGAAGAAGGTTTCGGCTTCGAGCGTTACACGGAATGGGCGATCGACCAGCCTTTGCTGTATGTCGAACGCGCGGGCCAGTTTTACGATGCGGCGGGCCAGAGCTTCCGCGATTTCATGGCGGGCAAGCTTTCCTGCCTGCCGGGACAGCGCCCCTTCTTCGCCGACTGGCAGCGCCATCTCGAAAATCTGGTCGCCGAAACCGGGCTGACGCCGAACCTGACTCTCTCCGGCGCGGATGCCGGGCCCGCCGAAATGACCGAGGCGCTGGCGGGTTACTGGACCGGCATTCTTTACGACGAACGCGCCACCAACGATGCATTGGAGCTTATCAAGGACTGGAGCTATGGCGATCTCGCGCAATTCCGCGTCGATGCGCCACGCCTTGGCTTCAACGCGGAAATCAGGGGCTATAAAGCCTCCGACCTTGCCCACACTACGCTTACTTTCGCCATTCAGGGTCTGCGCCGCCGCGCCATTCGCCTCAATGGCGGGCCGGACGAATCCCGCTATCCGCAGGTGATGTTCGATTATACCGAGGGCTACCAGACCCGCTCCTCGCAATTCCGCATGGAAAGCGAGCGTTTCGGCAAATTCTCGTTACACAAAGTGTTCGACATCTGCCGCCTGCTGCCGCCCAGCGAGGCCGGCGGCGCCGAGGGGATCGATTTTGCATAATTTTTCCGCCTGCGATATAAACAGGCATGACTTCCCTCCCCGCCGTCAATGACGGAATCTGTCTCTACGCGATTGGCGATATCCACGGCCACACCGCAACATTGCGGCAGTTGCTGGGCGAAGTGCTGCGCGATGCGAAACAACATCCCAACGAAGTCAAACGTCTGGTTTTTTTGGGCGACTATATCGATCGCGGGCCAGATTCGCGCGGCGTGATCGACTTGCTGCTGCACGACTTGCCGCATGATTATGAGGTCGTGTTTCTGCGCGGCAATCACGAAGATGTCGCCCTGCGCGTCATGGAAGGCGAAAGCGACCTCATCGAATCCTGGATGCAGTTCGGCGGCGGCGCGTTTTTTTCCAGTTACGGCGTCGATCCGTTCCGCCCGCGCATCATGGAAACGCCGGAAATCCTGCGCATGGAATTGCAGTTGAACCTGCCCGCCGAACATCGCGGATTCCTCGAGCAAACCTCGTTAAGCCATATTTGCGGCGATTATTATTTCGCCCATGCCGGGGTGCGGCCCGGCGTGCCGCTGGACAAGCAGGAAGCCGACGATCTTCTCTGGATCCGCGACGAATTTATCCATAGCGGCCAGGATTTCGGCAAAATCGTCGTCCACGGCCATTCGATCAAGCCCGAACCGGATGTGCAGCATAACCGCATCGGCATCGATACCGGGGCATTTGAGTCCGGACGTTTGACCTGCCTCAAGCTGGTGGGGACGGAACGCACATTTCTTTCGACATAAAAGAACATCTACCCCCCAGAGCCGTCATTCCGGAAAATTTTCTCTTCGACGCGCTTGCGCGGCGAAAGAAAATTTGTCCGGAATCCAGTTCCCGTTCCCGACAAAACGACCCTTGCGGATAGGTGAACTGGATTCCGGACAAATCCGCATTTTCCCGCCCAAGGGCGTGAAAAAGCGAATTTTCCGGAATGACGGCTTTTGGGAAGACGCCGCAACAAGCGGCACAGGTTGACCCTGCCTCTGCGGCGACCTACATTAACGCAATGCTCGCTTATTTCATCCGCCGCCTGCTCCTTATCATCCCGACCTTGTTCGGGATTATGGTGCTGAACTTCGCCATCGTGCAGGCGGCCCCCGGCGGCCCCATCGAACAGATCGTCGCTAAACTGCACGGCACCGACGTGGCGGCCACCGCGCGTTTCGGCGGTTCGGGCGGCAACGAAGCCTCGATCGGCAATGGGCAGGTTATGAAAATGGAGGATAGCAGCGTGACCTCGCGCTATCCGGGGGCGCAGGGCGTCGATCCCGAACTTATCAAGGAACTCGAACATCAATTCGGTTTCGACGAGCCTTTGTATAAACGTTTCGGCAAAATGATCTGGAATTACACCCGTTTCGATTTCGGCAAATCCTATTTCCGCGACGAAAGCGTGTTCCACCTCGTCGTCAGCAAAATGCCGGTGTCGATTTCGCTGGGGTTATGGACGACGCTCATCGTCTATCTGATCTCGATCCCGCTCGGCATCCGCAAGGCGGTGCGCGACGGCACGCCCTTCGATGTGTGGAGCAGCGCCGCCATCATCGCCGGTTACGCCATTCCCAGTTTCCTGTTCGCCGTGCTGCTGATCGTCGTCTTCGCGGGCGGGCGTTATCTCGACTGGTTCCCTTTGCGCGGCCTCACTTCGGATAATTGGAGCGACATGGACTGGCCCCACCGCATCATGGATTATTTCTGGCATATCGCTTTGCCGGTCACGGCCATGAGCATCGGCGGCTTCGCCAGCCTCACCATGCTCACGAAAAATTCCTTCATGGACGAAATCAACAAACAATATGTGCTGACCGCGCGCGCCAAGGGCCTCAGCGAAAACCGCGTGCTCTACGGGCATGTGTTCCGCAACGCGATGCTGATCGTCATTGCCGGATTCCCCAGCGCCTTCATCACCGTCCTCTTTTCCGGCTCGCTCCTCATCGAAGTGATTTTCTCGCTCGACGGTATGGGGCTGCTCGGGTTCGAGAGCGCGATCAACCGCGATTATCCGGTGATGTTCGGCACCCTCTATTTCTTTACCCTTTTGGGCCTTGTGATGAATGTGCTGGGTGATCTGGCCTATGTGATGACCGATCCGCGCATCGATTTCGAAACGCGCGAGGGATAGATGGCTAAAGCCAAAGCGAAAACCGTGACCAAGAAAGCCGATTGCCGCCATGGCGACGACTGCGCCATGGGCGTCAATGAAGGCCATGTGCGCGAGGTTCTGGCCTCAGCCGCCAAACCGCTCAGCGCCTATGACATCATCCCCATTTTGTCGAAAAAACTAGCGCATGCCGTGGCCCCAGCCACCGTCTATCGCGCGCTGAAACATCTGTCCGATCACGGCATCGTCACCCGCATCGAAAGCCGCAACGCCTATGTGCTATGCCAGCATCCACACGAAGCGCATGATTGCCTGTTCTATATCTGCCGCGAATGCGGCGCGGCCACCGAAGCGCCCGAGAACAAAGTGAGCCGCCTGCTGCGCAAGGACGCCGCCAGCCTCGGCTTCGATGTCAGCCGCCAGATTCTCGAAATCGTCGGCCTGTGCAAAGACTGCGCGAAACGCGCCGCCTGATCTCCCCCTCCAGGAGTCGTCATCCCGGCGCAAGCCGGGATCCAGTCCCGCAATACCCACAAGTCGTGCCCTATGGCACTTATCGTACTGGATCCCCTAAGTTCACAAACGAAGTGCAACACCCTGATAAGGTGTTGCGGTCATGGGAAAAACATACAAACAGTTTACGCTGGAAGAACGGTGCGCGATTGCCCGCCTGCGTGGCGACGGGCAGTC
>JARLJC010000129.1 GCA_031291435.1 Alphaproteobacteria bacterium
AAGACGCATCAGGTTCGCCTCCGGTATGGCACCACACGTCCAGGCCCCATCGGGCGGGACGGCTTCGATTTTGGCTTTCGCGGTTTGCCTGGGAAAAATTCCGTCCATTCATCATCGGTGAAACCATAGACGACGTTCCACCATGCCTCCGACAGTTCGGCCCTTGCCCAAGGGAGCTTTTGGCCGTCGTCAGCGTTTTCGTCCTCGACGCTGCCGGCATCTAACGGAACGGCGATAGCCGGGGTCGGCCACAGGATGCCGCCGACAGGCAATTCCACATATTCGCAGTCATCTGGATCGGTGCACTCATCGACTGCGATAAGAAGATCATCCATTTCATCGGCGACGAAAAACCCGACGATATCGTGTTCATCGATCGTGCGAACGAGGTACGCGGGCATGGGACACTCCCTGAGGCGCCCATATTCACGAGCAATCGCCCAAAAACAATCCGTGCATACCCTCGCAGGCAAAGAAAAGGGGGACTGGGCCGGCATGACCTCCATCCCCCGCTTGATTGTGTGAGGCGATCAACGGCCGCGTTCGGGCCAAGAACTCGGCGGCCATTTCTGACGGTGTGCCGGGCGGCGCACGATTCCACCTCAACTGGCCGGCGCGGCATAGATCGGGGCGGGACTGGACTATGGAAAAGGCGGGCGGTGTCGAAAGCAGTGCCGCCGAGCGATCATATTTCCGCTTGGGCGCCGCTGTTCGGCCAAGACGTGTCCACAACCGAGACTCCGATGGCCTTGGCCGATCGGCGATCTATTGCCTTCTTTTGGGCACCTATGAGGAGGAGGGTGACGGTGCCCAATTCTCCCGTGACCTACCGGCCACTGCAGGGGGCGGCTGTAATGACGGATCGAATCCACGAGATCCCGCAGGACCTTCGTAACCTCGTCCGCGTTATCTCAGCTTGCACATTAGGTCTCTGGGCATTTGCGGCAGGCTTGCTGATCGGCGTCTTTTTGTTTTCGTAATCGAAAGCGCCTGTGCCGGTGATGGGATGCCTAATTCGCTAGCGGAGGCTTCCCCGCCGTCAAGGTTAGGCGATCAGCTTTGACGAGCACGCGGTCGTTTTCGGGCTGGGGCCTGGCAAAAAAGCTGACAAGCACGAAGGCAGTGCAAAACATCAATCCTATCAACATCACCCTACGGTTCGTGCCTTTATCGTGAAAATACATGACACTCACCAACTCACGGCGCCGTGCGGGCGACGCCACCAAACTTGAAACGATGATTGGTGGCGTTGGGTTCGGTCCGGAACGCGCAATCCCCCGGTGACTATCTGTCTGCGTGGGATCAGCAAAGGTTCAAAGAAAAACCCGCCGGGATGAACCGGCGGGCCGTAGCATTTTGGGCTTAGGCCGCAAACTGATCGCGCAATTGTTTCGCAGGCTCCCCGCCTACGAGCTCGATTAAGAGTGATCGTGCCCGCTTAGTCTCGTATTCGCAGTGCCAGTCGCCGCTGCGCCAGTCATCCCCGAGGATGGCGCCAAGCAACACTAGGACTTTTGCGCGGCGCCCTTCCGGCGTGTGCGCGGGGGTCGCCCACATCTGATTTATGCTCTCGTCCATCGCGTACCAATGGGCATCTTGCAACTCGATCAGGCGGCTTCGTTCTTTGCTCTCGGGCATTGCTGATACCCGGTTCCACCGCTCATCCGGCGTCAGGTAGCGCCCTTGCCGAACCTCTTCGGCAAGCGCCTCGTCATAAAGCCGGCGCCCCTCTGACTGTACAACGGCGCCAAGCCGTTCGATTTCGGCGTCGTATCCAGTTGCCGCCGCTTGGTGTTCGAAAATCTTCTCTTCCAAATCAAGCAGAACGCTATCGTCGGACTGTACTGACGCGATGGCCTTGGAACCCGCTGTCAATGCAGCGGCGCTTACGATCATGTTCATGGCTAGTCTCCGTGTTACGGTGGACCTGCCCCGGGAATCGTCCGTCATAGATTCGTGAGTCGATTTCGTGGCATTGTTTGCTTTGGTCATCGGGGTATCTCGCTTTCAGGCATGAGGGTTTCTGTGATCGGGCAGGTGAGCGGCGGCTCTCCTTTTCAGGCCGCTTGGAGTTGGCGGATTTCGTCACGGTGTGCAGTGATGGTCGCTTTCCACAGCCGGCCGCCGTCAATGAAGCCGGCGTGTTGGATCAGGCTCTGAAGCGTTTCGATGCGCTCCGCCTTGGCGGCAGGCGTCATCGCGGCAACGCGGGCAGCCTCGCGGGCTTCGACCCATGCCTGACGCAAGGCCCACGCAAAGCAGTTGCGGCCGATGTCGGAAAACTTGATCCGCGGATAGAGGTAGGTTTCTCGGAAGATCGCCCAGGCGCGGGTCATGACTGCGGCGAGGTCGATTTTGGGCATAGCTCCGCCGGCCGCTGAAACGGTGGGTTTCGTCATTGGGGTTGCTCTCGGCTTGTCTTCGTGATACTAAATGGATCATGACGTATGATCCAAAAAGTGTCAAGAGAGATTCTGATGATTTCGATCGAGCAGATTAGAGGGGCCCGTGGTCTGCTGGGCTGGTCTCAAACTGAGCTGGCGGAAGCGGCCGGCCGGTCGCTGCCGACGATCAAGCGGCTAGAGCGCGAGCATGGAGAAGGCCCGATCGTATCTGACGATGTTCGGGAGGCCGTGCAGAGGGCTCTTGAAAAAGCCGGCGTGGAGTTCATCCCGGAGAACGGCGGCGGGGCTGGTGTGAGGATGAAGAAGCGGAAGCGATGAAGGCTCAATGGCGAAAGCGGTACTGCCCCTTTTGCCCGCCCCGCCCCCAAAAGGGGCCACCCCATGATTGAAATGGGGCCACTTAATAGGTCATGGTCTATGTCTCAGATGCGGGGACCAAAATGCGTGATTTGCTCATCGGGCTGGTCGCCGGGTTATTTTGGGCGGCCATTATTGAAGTATTTCATGGTTTTGGGTGGCACCCAGACCGTCAAATTGCGGGGCTATTCATGCGGACTCGCTCAACGACAGCCCAACGAGTATCTTTTTGGGGATTAGCCGCAGCCTTTGCGCTTGCGACATTGTTTGCCGTGAATTGGTTCCTACCTCTTGAATCGTCATCTCCGGGCGGGCTGACCATCACGAATAACCACGGAATCATCACTAAAGGGCAGACCGGTGACAACACCATCAAATAACTTGATCGTCGCGTTAGCCTTTATTGCTAGCTTGGCTTGGATTCAATCAGTGGCGGCTCAAAGTATCAATGATAATCGAGGGATCGTTACCCAAGATCAACAGGGCAACAATTTCCTGACGCCGCCCGGTGGAACCGTAATTCAAAACAGCAACGGCGGAATCGGGGCAGACATTTCCGTGACGGGTTCACGGGATTGTGCGCCGACCACTGGCCTCGATACGCACGGATTGACCGTTGTTCAGAGCGGTTCCGGCACCGGAATGAAAGTAACAGTGGGCGGCGGCTGCGGGCTCACTACTGGCGTCCGTTCTTCGGTCGGCAATCATTAGCTTTTGCCACCTTCAATTACCTGAAACCGCTTGCGCCGTTCTGATGCATTTGGCACTGGCGCAATCGGCTGTGTAGCCAGCGCAGCGTCGATAGCTCCTCAATGGCCCAAGTCCGGTCACCACGGGTTGGCGGCCGCCCCGCTGGCGTGCAGCGACGTCGCACGGTCGCGGATTGTTTACATAGTGCGTTAGTCGCGATCGTATATCTACAATAATACTGGCTGATTTAGTCCGGCGCGCTCGCCCGGTCCTTCGGCGAGTCTTTCCCCAAAAAAGCGGTTGGGACCGCTCTGGAATAGACTTCGCTGGAGAATATCAAATGTCAGGCAATTCCGCCTTAGCAGCAAACGAATCTAAGCCGGGCCGCTTCCCAAATCTTTTGCAGGCCCGCTGCCCCCAAACGTTGCCGCCGATCATTGAACGCGCCGCCCAATCGCAATGCATGACCGCAAGCGAGTATATTCGCCGCAGCGTGGTTGAGCGCTTGCTGCTCGATGGGTTTAAAATCGATATCGAACCCCAACAATACGCTCTCGTCGAAAACGGCTCCTTGGCCCTCGTAGGGCCGGCAAACAATCGACGCATTGCGATTGTGACACAGCTTGACGAAGGCGACCCCAGGACTTGGCTTCCAGTCGAGAATGAGGACAGCGAGCCTTTCGATCCGAAGCGCCATTGGCGGCTGGCACCAACCTATCGCGTAGATGGCGATCGGGTGGTGCGG
Organism: Alphaproteobacteria bacterium; assembly: GCA_031291435.1. Classification (GTDB taxonomy): domain Bacteria; phylum Pseudomonadota; class Alphaproteobacteria; order UBA9219; family UBA9219; genus CAIXLI01. Next base: position 4,198 of record JARLJC010000129.1, read on the forward strand.
ACCTATCCAGTGATTTCAAAATCACTGGAGGCCCTCTGATGTCCCTCTATCGCTGGAGCCAAAGCGCTGCTTCGAATGGCACCGCTGACCCGACTTGCCCGTTTCCTGAAGGACAAGCCGCGAGTTCATTAAACGATAGCTGTCGCGGCGCAATGGCCGCTGTTGCGCAATACCGCGATGATATTGCCGGCGCGATCGTCACGGGCGGCACGTCCAGCCTTTACACGGTTTCGAGCTATCAGGACTTCGATTCGCTCGCCGACATGGACGGCAAAACCATCGCGTTCTCACCGAACCAAACGAACGTTGATGGGGTGCAGCTGAACATTGACGGCCTCGGGGCGTTCCCACTGCGCTATGGGCCGTATTCGATCCTCGGTGGCGCGGCGGCGCTCGTGGCCGGAACGCTGATCCGGGGGACGCCTTACACCGCGCTATTCAACAACGCGAATGGGGAATTTTACCTGAAAGGGTTCGCCGGCAATCCGTACAACGTGCCGTTTCTGGCCGGGATGGATTTTTGGGGCACCCTTGCGCCGAACAGCCGGTTCATTTTCCCGGCCGGGCAGGCGATTTCCCGGACTGTGTACGCCGCCGCCTTCGCCGAATGGGGAACGACGTTCGGCTCTGGCGACGGATCCACGACGTTCAACGTTCCGGACAAGACTGGCCGCGTTTCGGCGATGATCGAAGCAAGCGCGACTCGGCTGACCTCGACTTATTTCGGAGGCAACTCAACCCTGTTGGGCGAGACCGGCAACAGCAGCGAAAAGAATACTCTCGTGACGGCGAATCTGCCGCCCTATAGGCCGCAGGGATCAATCGCAAATGGCGCGATCACGATCAGCCACAACGCCAACTCACAAAACGGCGGCAGCACGACCGGCGGAGGTGGTTTTCCAGTGGTCTCTACTGCCGCCGCGACCATTTCCGCGTCGCAGGGCGCGTCTACATTCACCGGCAGCGCGCAGGGCGGCACAAGCACGCCATTTTGCACCGTCCCCCCTTTAATCACCTGCAATTACATCATCAGGATTTTGTGATGGGGCTGCCCGGCTATATCGGTGGAGGTGCAAAATGACGATCAGTGTAACTGTTCCGAACGGTGCGACGGTCCAATTCCCTGACGGGACCGATCGCGAAACGATCCACGGCGTCTTGATGCAGCATTTCGGGGGTGGCGCTCCCACGGCGCCCTCGGCCCCCGCGCCTGGTGCTGCGCCCGCGCTTCCTATGACGAATTTTGAGTTCACGTCGCCTGACGGCAAACGCTATTCCGTGCAGGGTCCGTATGGCGCAACGCCAGAACAGGCGTTTCAAATCCTGCAATCGCAGATTGGCGGCGGTGCGTCGGCTCCGGCGCCGGTGTCGGTCAATGACGTGGGACGCGCGTTCGCTACCGGCGTGCCGATCGTCGGCGGCGCGCTCGACAAGCTCGACGCGGCGACGAATGCCGCGCTCGCGCCGCTGTTGAACCGGTTTTTCAAGCCGGACGATCAGCTTTCGGAACTGTCGTTCTCCGACCGCTACGCGCATTCCCTTCGCGATCAGGAAGGCGCGGACACTCGATTTGCGAAAGATCATCCGGGGGTCGATACCGCGGCGCAAGTAGCGGGTTCGCTCGCCTCGACGGCACCGTTCATGATGGCCGCTCCGAAAGCCTTCGGGCTCACTGGTACGGTTCCCCAAATGGTCCGGAATGGCGCTATTTCCGGTGCCGCCCTGTCTGCTGCCGATGCTGCTTCGCGCGGTCAAAATCCCGTCGACGCGGCGCTAACCGGCGGTGTGATCGGTGGCGCGGCCGGTCCTGTTGGCAAAGTCATAGGCAAGGGCGTGGCGGCAATCGCCGATCGCGTCCGGCCTCCCGCGGCCGTTCCGCAAGCGGTCGAAAACGTCGCCGGCGTCGATGTCCCGCTCTCGCAAGCGGAAGCAACGCAAAACCCGGCCTTGTCGGCAGAACAGCAAATCATGCTCCGCGGTGGCCGCGGCGATGCCGCGCAAGCCAATGCGCAAGGCTTCAAGGATCTGCAAGACGCGCGGATGAACCAAGCGCGCGGCAATATCGCGGCCGGCCTCGATCCGACCGGCTCGGCGGCAACCACGTCGCCGCAAGACGCGGCTGAACGCATTGCGGCAGAATTGATCTCGCAAGAGCAGGCGCGGCAAGCGGCCGGCGCCGGCGTTCATGCGGGCCTGATGTCGCCGGCGCAGCAGGGCACCGATATGGCGCGGGCCTTCGGCGGCGGTCAGGTCCGCGCTGCAACTCCGTTCGATGCGGCGGAAACGCTGTCCGATCGACTTGCGGCGGCGCGTGATGCGGCCAAAACCGACTACCGCGGCAAATATGACCGTGTAGCTGAACAGCCTGGCGAGTTCGCGCCGGGCTCTGCGGCCGGTTTCCGCGGCGATGTCGATGCCGGGCTTGCCAACGCGCAACACCCGGTCTCGCTCGATCCGACCAACACGCCGCTTGCGCTCCACGCGCTCGATGTCATTGACAGCCGCATGAACGCGGCCGGTCCTGGGCGTCCTGTCGCGGGCGCGCCGGCGGCCGCTCTCGGCGTCGATCACGCGCAAACCGTTGCCGATATCCGCCAGCGGTTTGGCAACGATGTCGCCTCGGCCTATGATCGGCAAAAGCAGGCGGCAACGGCGCCCGCCGCGGCCGCGCCGAAAGCGCAAAGCCTGCTCGAATTTATCGCGTCAAAGGGTGGCTTGGGGCCCGATGCCGAATTGGACGCCATCGGCGCGCACGGCCACACGGTCAATGTTGAAGGCGTGGGCCGTCGCAAGCTGGTCAGGCAGGGCGGCTGGCCGCTCGATTACGCGCGCGAGGCGGCGGAAGAAGCGGGCTATTTCCGCGGCGATCATAACGGAACGTCGGGCGTAAACGATCTTCTGGACGCCGTTGACGCGGAAATGCGCGGGCAAAAGCGCTATCCGGAAGGGTCGGAGGGGTATCAAACTAAGCGCGAGGGCGCCGCGCGATCGGAGCGCGAGCAGGCCGAATACGATAGGCATATGCAGGGTTTCGAGGATGATCTGCATGAGGCAGGACATGGCGATCTCGGTCCCGACGTCAAGGCGCGCGCCGTTCACCTGATGGCTAACGAGCGGATGGACCCCGATTCGGCGGTCGAACACGCCATGCACCAACTGGATCAAGAGGACGCCGCCGGCGGCGCCGCGCCCAAGGGTGATTTCCCGGGCGATCTTCCGGCGCCTGTCCGGGGTTCCGAACCGGCGAAACCCGGCTCGGCGTTCACCATGCGCGACGTGGAGCAGGTGCGGAAACAGCTTTCGACGCTCTACGGGGACGCGCGGCGCCGCATGATGGCCGGCGGATCCGGCGCTGATCTTCACGCGCTCGAACACATTATGGATCAATTCGGCTCGCGCGTTGACCGCATGGTGTCAGAAGGCAAGTTTTCCGGCGATGGGCCGGCCGTTCTGCAAATGCAGAAAGACGCCCGCGCATCGTTTGCCGACTACAAGTCGAAATTTGCGAAGCGCGGTTCGGGCGATACGATCGGCGCCGCGGTGGAAAAAATCCTCGGCAAGTTTTCCGACACGAAAGCAACGCCGGATGAGGTTGTGCGGCTGGCTTATGGCTCGGGCTCGTCGCCTGGCGGTCAAATGCCGGTGCAGGTTGCTCAACGGATCATCAAGATTTTCGGCAAAAACTCCGCTGAGTTCGGCACCTATAAGCAGGGTCTTTTCGCGCATCTGCGGGCCGGTGAGCCTGAACAATCGGCCGGGCGAATCGAGGAATTTCTGACCGGCACGAAAGGCCGTCTCCTGGCGCAAACTGCGTTTGAGCCGTCCGAACGCGCAACGCTCGCGCGTTACGCCGATCGGCTCCGCGGGACGCTGCCACAAGCGAAAGAACCTGGCGCGGTTGCCGCGGCGGTGCGGCGCTATACCGGCGCCGACGGCGCGGCGCCGGCCTCGGCCAATCAAATCGTCTCCGATCTCTACGGCGCAACCGGCAAGGGCGCCGGCCGGATCGCCGTTCCGCTCGCCGCGCATCTGAAAGAAACGCTGTCTCCGGAAAGCTGGAACGCACTACGCCAAGGCATGTTTGAAAAGCTGACGAACGCGGGCGAGGGGAAAATCCCGTTCGAATCGCAAGCGCTGTCGCAACGGCTGCATGAGTTCCTGAACGAAAGCGGCTCCCAGCTCGCAAAGACGCTCTACACGCCGCGCGAATTGGAGCTGATGAGCAACCTGGCATCGGTCTATAAGCAGATGATCCCCGTCAAGGGTACTACCAACCCAAGCGGAACGGCGCCGATGCTGGCGAGGATGGCGGGCGGCTTGCGCCATACGCTGTTGCCGCTACTCGGCTTGCACGGTGGCGGCATTCCTGGCGCCGTCGCCGGCTATGCTCTCGACAAGGGTGTGACGGCGATCGGCAACGCCAACGCGGCGCGGAAGGCGACCAGTCTATTTTATGGACCGCAGGCGAGGCGTGCGGCCGATCCGCGGTTTGCAAA
>JARLJC010000130.1 GCA_031291435.1 Alphaproteobacteria bacterium
ATTTTTTAGCACCCCCCCAACCGCGGACTCCCGGCCCCACGCGGGTATCCTGTACTTTACGCGCGTATCGGCTTGAATTAGGGGTGGTGGGGGAGTGGACCCCGGCTGCCCCCGGGATGACGATAACCGGGAGTTCTGCCCTCAACTAACCGAAAGCGCCGCCTTCAATGTCACGCCTGACCACCTCCGACCATATCAGCCTCGGCGAGAAATTGCGGCTCCTCAACTGGGGCATGGTGGCGCTTATCCTGACGATCGGGCTGATCGGCGTGGCCCTGCTTTATTCGGCGGGCGGCAAAAGCTGGCATCCGTGGGCGGCGCCGCAACTGGCGCGATTCGGGCTCGGCATGATCCTGATGATGGTGATCGCCCTGACCGATGTGCGGGTGTGGCTGCATTTCGCCTATCCGATGTATGGGGCGATGCTGGTGCTGCTGGTGGTGGTCGAGGTTATGGGCCATATCGGCATGGGGGCGCAACGCTGGATCAATCTGGGATTCATCGTCATTCAGCCCTCGGAACTGATGAAAATCACGCTGGTGCTGGCTCTCGCCAAATATTTCCACGGGCTGTCGCTCGAGGATATCGGGCATCCGATCAAGCTGCTGGCCCCCATCGGCATGGTGCTGGCCCCCGTCGGCCTCGTCCTGCTGCAACCCAATCTCGGCACCGCGACTTTGCTCATTCTGGCCAGCGGCGCGGTATTTTTCACCGGCGGCGTGCGCTGGTGGAAATTTCTTATCGTCATCGCCCTTGCCGCCATGATTTTGCCGATGGCGTGGCACCATCTGCATGATTATCAAAAAGCCCGCCTGATGACCTTTATGAATCCGGGGGCCGATCCGCTCGGCCACGGCTATAACATCCTGCAATCGAAAATCGCGCTCGGCTCTGGCGGCATGTTCGGGCGCGGCTTTGGGCAAGGCACGCAAAGCCAGCTGCAATTCCTGCCCGAAAAACATACCGATTTCATTTTCGTGGTGCTGGCCGAGGAATTCGGGATGGTGGGAGCTTTGTTCCTGCTCGCGCTCTATTTCCTGCTGATCGCCTATGGCTTCATGATCGCGCTGACCTGCCGCAACCAGTTCGGGCGGCTGGCGGCGTTCGGACTGACCACGACTTTGTTTTTGTATGTGTTCGTCAATGTGGCGATGGTGACGGGGACGATCCCCGTGGTGGGCATTCCCCTGCCCCTCGTTTCCTATGGCGGCACCGCCATGCTGACGCTTCTGATCGCCTGCGGCGTGCTGCTCAGCATCTCGGTGCATCGTGATTTGCGGATTTCCCGCACCGGCCTCAGCGAATGAAGCGCTTCCTGAAAAACTTATTATATTGCATTGAATGAATTGCTTTTTTCCCCGGGATTTATCATAATCGCGCGTCCTAAACGCCCTTTAACCGACGTTGCCCCATGTCCTTCAGTTCTCCCGCCTCGAATGTCGGTCGCTTTACGGCTCTTATCCTCGGTTCGGTGGTTTTAGCCTGTCTTTTGCTGATTGGCGGGACGGGATACCTGAAATATCAGCTCGACCGTGCCGAAACCCTGCTGGCCGCCCCCGATACCGCTGTGGGCAGCGATCAGGATTCGTTCGACCGGCTGCGCCGCGATCTCGGTTACGGCGGCTTCCTCGGTCTGGCGCAGAATTACGCGCTGGCGCATGACACCTCCGGCTTCGCCGAAATGAAGGCGCAAATTAAATCCGCCGACGACATCATTGCCCATCTGCCCGACAAAACCCCCGCCGAAATGCGGCATGATCTGACCGCGATTGTCTCGACCTTCGACGCGGCCTTCAAGAAACTCAACGCGCCTGCGGGCGACAATAGCGAATTCACCGCTTCCGACCTCACGCCGCTTTACGCGGCTTTGCCTATCCTCGATGCGCGGGTGACGGCGGCCAATGCCGCAACGCGCCTGATCGCGCAGGGCAAGGTGCAGTTCTGGGGCATGCTGATTACTTTGGTGAGCTGGTGCAGCCTGATTATCGCCGCCGCCTGCGCCGCCGGGATTTATTTGACCGTGCGCGACAAGCATTCGGCGCCGATGCGCGCCCTTTCGCAAAGCATTCAGAACATGGCGCGCGGCGACATGCGCACCGCCATCTGGGGCACCGAGAGGCAGGATCAGATCGGCGAGCTGGCGCGCGCCGTCGATATCGCGCGCTATCATTTCAGCCACTTGCCGGATCTGTCTTTGCTCAGCGATCAAGGGCCCGTGCGCATGCGTTTCGAAGGCGGCACGCGCTCGCTGTTTGAAGCGATGATGAAAGCCATCTCGCGCGACAGCGAAACCATCCGCGACCAGACCGTGGGCTTGAACGAAGCCGTACGGCAGCAGCGCGAATCCATCTCGCTGATGTCGGAAAAAGTCGAAACCGTGTTGCAGAATATCTTGCAGCGCGGGCAAAGCGGCGACGCGCAGATCCGCAACGCCATTACCGAAATGGCAAGCTCGGCGGAAAATCTCAAGAACGCGCATGCGCACGCCGCCGATCAGCTTAACCGCCTCATCCCGCAGATGCAGGAACGCGTGCAGGGCATGGCCGAAATCGCCCATATCACCGGCAAGCAGGTTTCTTCGACCCTGCAGGCCCTCACCGCCAGCGAAGCCGGATTGAAGGCCAACACCGTGCAGGCGGAACAGACGCTGAGCAAACTGTCATCGACCGCCGACGGCCTCGGCGAACGTTTGTTCGGCGCCGTCAATCTGCTGCAGGCCAGCGGCAAGGTTCTGGCCGAAACGACCGAAAATCTGCAGACCCGCCTCAATATGATGAATCCCGACGCAGCGGCCGCCTCGCGCGCCTCGATCATCGAGCCGCTGGCGACCCGCCTCGAAAACGTCACCATTGAATTGTCGGACATGCAGTCGCGCATGAACAGCCAGCTTGCCGTGCATTCCAAGGCGACCGAGGCGCAGATCACTCTTCTCAACACCCATAGCGGCGGCTTGCTGACCCAAACCGCCACTACCGTGCAGACGCTCTCGACCGCCGCCGATCATCTGCGTGAGGGACAGCATGCGTTCGAATCCGCGCTCAGCGCCATCGAAGGCAAGCTCGCGGCGCTGGCGCATAATGTTTCGGCGCAAGCTTCGATGTATAATTCGACCTCGGTCACCGGCAGCGCCATTCAGCAGAAACTTTCCTCGCTCGAAGCTTATATCGAGAAGCAGAAGCACGATATTCTCGATGTCAACGGCGCTTTGGCAATCCAGACCCGCGACCAGATCACCGGCCTCACCGACAAGATATCCTCTTTGCAGCAGCGCATCGACCAGACCGCTCAGGTGATGCAAGCCACGCAGCAGGAAATCGCCAAGGTCAGCGCCACGGCGGCACAGCCGGTGACCGTCGTCATTCCCCGCGAAGTGCGCGAGCAGATGGACGGCCAATGGTATCAGATGGCGGCGCAGATCGAGGCTTCGCGTAACAGCCTCGAACAGGCCATTCGCGAACAGATGTCGGGCAAGATGGGATCGCTCGACCAGATTCTGGCGGCGGCGCAACAGATGGCCGAAGCCGTGGCCGAACAGGCGCGCACCCCCGCCCCCAAGGCCGATGTCACGCCGGAACTCCAGCGCCTGCTGAAAGATCAATGGTATCAGATGGCGGCGCAGATCGAAGCTTCACGCACCAGCCTTGCGCAGACCATCGGCGAGCAGATCAGCCGCATCGAAGCGCGCCTTGCGGGCGTGCCCAAGGCCGCCAATGGCGCGCATCATGCCGACCCCGCCGTGCAACGGCAGATGGAACAGCAGACGCAGATTCTGTCGGAACTGGTGTCGACGCTCAGCGTTCTCGACAACCATATGCAGCAGATCAAGAGCGATGTGCGCGTGGCAGGCGCTCGCTAAAAAGACCTAGATAACGTCTTTGGCGATACGCAGGGCTTTCAGCGCTTTGCCGGTGCCGCACAGCATATGCCACAAATCGGGAATTTGCAGCGGGTGGCGGAGGATATGCCCCACGGCATAACCGATATTGATGCTGCCGTCTTCGTCGATCGAAGCCATAACGACATCCGGCACATTCATATTGGCGTCGTCGCACACGGCGCGTACGACGGTGAAGGGCAGTTTTGCCTCGGCGGCAATTTCGGCCATGCATTGGCTTTCCATATCGACGATGGCGCAGCCGGTACCCTGATGCAGGGCCGCCTTACCGGCGACGGTGTCCACAATCACTTCCGAACCGTAAACCCCGCCGCGCTTAGCATGCGGCAATTTGGCGGCCAGCTGGTCGCCCCAGGCGGCGTCGCAATCCCAGCCGCCTTTTGCCGAGGCGATGCGGGTGCCGATAAACAGATCGCCGAGAAGAACCGAGCCGTCGAGGGCGCCGGCAATGCCGAAACTCATCAGGCGGGTGGCGCCCTGCGTAATAAGGCCGCGCGCCAGCTCGCGCGCCTTGCCCGGACGGGCGGCGGCGCAGGCGACAATCGCGCCCGGAATCTGCCGGGCAATTTTGGCTTCGTCTTCAAGTCCGCACAGGATTCCGAGAGTCATTTACATTCCATATAAGGGAGGGGCGGCGTTGCCCGTGGTGAGATTCTGGTAACGCGACAGCGCCCATTGCGGAAAGAATGCCTTATAGCCGTGATAGCGTAAATAGAAAACGCGCGGGAAGCCCACGGCGGTGTAATATTCCTCGTCCCATGTGCCGTCGGGTTTTTGCGCCGATGCCAGCCACGCCATGCCGCGCTTCACGGCGTCGTTGTCGACTTCACCGGCGGCCATCAAAGCAATTAAGGCCCATGCGGTTTGTGCGGGCGTGCTGACGGCGCATTCGCCCCATCTTGATTTATAGTCCGGCTTTTCTTTCCAGTAACTCGCCCCGTCTTCGCCCCAGCCGCCATCGGCGCGCTGCTTGCCGACCAGCCATTCCACGGCGCGACGCATCATGCGGTCCTTGGGATCAACACCAATGGCGTTAAGCGCGCCCATCACCGACCAGGTGCCGTAGATATAATTGGTGCCCCAGCGCCCGAACCAGCAGCCTTCGGGTTCCTGCTCGCGGCGCAGATACTCGATAGCGGCGGCCACGGCGGGATGGTCTTTTTTGTAACCCAGCTGCGCCAGCATGCCGAGGCAGCGCCCGGTCACATCGGCGCTGGGCGGATCGAGCAGAGCGCCGTGATCGGCAAAGGGAATATGGTTGAGATAGTAATAGGTGTTGTCGGCATCGAACGCGCCCCAGCCGCCATTCTTCGATTGCAGGCCGAGCACCCATTCGGTGCCGCGCTCAATCGCCTCGCGATACTTCACGCGGTCGGCGCGGTCGAGCGCCATCACGACCACGGCGGTATCGTCGAGATCGGGATAATAGGCATTGTTATACTGAAAGGCCCAGCCGCCGGGGCGCACATCGGGCCGCCAGTCCGCCCAGTCGCCCACGACATCCAGCACCTGCTTGCCCACCAGCCATTCGCAGCCTTTGTCGATGCGGTCTCGCGGCGCGTTGGCTTCGAGCAGCGCATGCAGCGCAAGGCCGGTATCCCACACCGGCGACAGGCAGGGCTGGCAATAAGTGCGTTCAGGTTTGTCGATCACCAGATTATAGACCGATTTGCGGGCCACTGCATAATCGGGATGCGCCGGGTCGTAGCCAAGGCAATCATACATCATCACCGAATTGGCCATGGCCGGGTAAATCGCGC
>JARLJC010000131.1 GCA_031291435.1 Alphaproteobacteria bacterium
CAATCGCGCGGCTTTGATTAAACCGTTCGACCAGGTTGGCGTAGCCGCCGATTTCCCAGTTGCGGTTGTCGGTGGTGACAATGGTGCCGGTACGCATAACCGATTTCAGATCGTAGCCGCCAAGGCCCGTCGTCTGCGCCACGGCGTCTTCAAGCGCGCGCTGAACTTCGGCGAGATTGGGGACGGGAACCCAGAGCGGTAATTCGGTATCCAAAGCATGATCGTCGCGCACATAGCCGTGCGCAAGAACGTAGTCGCCGAGTTTTTGCGTATCGCGCAAACCGGCGCAATGGCCGAGCATGATCCAGGCGCTCGGGCGCACCACGGCAACATGGTCGGAAATGGTGCGCGCATTGCTGGGGCCGACGCCGATATTGACGATGGAAATGCCGTTGCGGTTTTCCCCAACCAGATGATAGGCAGGCATTTGCGGCAGGCGCACAAGGCGATCGCCCTCGGGCGCGCGCGCTTCGATATTGGCGTTGAAAATCGTGTAGCCGCCGGGTTCCACCAGTTTCGTATAACGCTTGCGGTAGTCGAGCTGCACCGCGTCCGAAGTCTTGCTCATAATCTCCTGCCCCATGCGCAGGAATTCATCGACGTAAAACTGATAGTTGGTGAAGATCACGAAGTTCTGGAAATGGCCCGGGTCGCCGCCGGTGTAATGGCGCAGCCGGTGCAGCGAATAATCGACGCGCGGCGCCGTGAATAAAGCCAGCGGATGTTCCTCGCCCATCACGAAAGGATGGGTGCCGTTGGCGATGCTGTCATCGATGCGGGCAAGATTGGGCAGATCGAAAATCTGGCGCAGCATGCCGAGGCGGGTGACATCGAGCTGCCCTTCGACATGAATCCCGTCGCCGAACGCGAAATGCACCGGTATAGGGTAATCGCTGACGCCGATTTCAAGCGGCACATTATGGTTTTCGAGGAGCAGCGCGAATTGCTCGGCATAATAATCGCCGAACAGATCGGGCCGCGTCAAAGTGGTGGAATAACGCCCCGGCCCCGGCACAAAACCGAACGCAAGGCGTGTATCGATCTGCGTCGGCTGCGTGGTGGTGATGGCGACATAGGGATAATGCGCGGAAACGCGCGATCCGGGCGTTTCGCCGCGCGCCATGCGCGTGAATTGTTCGCGCAAGTATAAGACGTTGGTTTCGTAGATTTCGCGCACACGCGCGACCGCCTGCGCCGCGTCGGTGAAGCGGTCTGCGGTGGCGGGGATCGTGGGGTCGAAGGGTTTAACCGGCATGACAAAGAGACCTTTTAAGCCATTCTGATAGCAATAGATTAAGAATTATTTGACGGCGGGATTAGGGCCGAAAACCCGATAAAAATGCCGTCATCCCGGCGAAGGCCGGAAGGTGGATTCACATTTGAAGTGCAACAGTTGGAGGTGGGAGGAGAATACCTCGGCGGGGGTTTTGAAGCCAAGGCATTTTCTGGGTGTGGAGTTAAGGATATGAGCGAGGTGCTGAAC
>JARLJC010000132.1 GCA_031291435.1 Alphaproteobacteria bacterium
CAATTGCTCCAGCCCTTCCGCAGTTTCCAGCGGCGACGGAGGCAGGGCTATATAGCGCGAGAGGCCGCGCTTGCGATAGCCATAAAGCCCGACATGGCGGTAAATCGACGCCGCGCCTGTTTTGCGCATGTAAGGAATGATGGATTTCGAGAAATAGAGGGCATTGCGGTCTTTATCGAATACCACCGTGGTGCCGCTGGCGGGGTTCTCAACCTTGTGCCGGCGGAAAATTTCCAAAGCCTCGCCTTCCAGTTTGACGGCGGGGGTCACGATATCGGCCTCCGGGGCTGCTTCCATTTCGGCGATCATGGCTTCCAGAACCCAGGGCGGGGTGAGGAGGGCGTCGCCCTGCAGGTTGAGCAGGATATCTTCGCTGATTTTGGCGGCGGAGACGGCGGCATCGACACGCTCGGTGCCGTTTTCGCAGGATTCCGGGGTCATTACGGCCTCGGCCCCGAAAGTGCGGGCGAAATCGACGATGCGCTGATCCTCGGTGGCGATGACGATGCGCGTAGCCCCTTTGACCGCGCGGGCGATGCGCCAGACCCGCTCTAGCATCGGGATTCCCGCGATTTTATGCATCGGCTTGCCGGGAAAGCGCGACGAGGCATAGCGGGCGGGGATAACAATCGCAGCAGAAGGGGGGGCGGCGGGCATAGGGGTTTTCCAGAAGAGTGCGGGCATCTTCGGGCAATCCCCGCAAAAATCAAGGAAGTTGTCGTTAACCAAAAGATACATGGTTGTGTTGCGTTTCTGTCGCTGATAGCCTTTCCCGAAGTAACCGAGGAGCCATTATGCACAAAATTATTTCAATCGTCGGCAACCGCAGCGATTCCGATCCGGAGCGTTTCGAGGCCTTGGCAAAAACCCTTGGCACAGAAGCGTACAAAGCTGGCTATAGCCTTCGCGTTCTGGTTCCCGATGCGGCTGAAACACCGTTGTTTGACAAAATGGCCGATCGCTTCGCGTTTGAAGGTTATCTTGAAGAAATGGCGAGGCACAAACTTCCCCAAGGTCTTGTCGAGCTCGGCATCAACCCTGAGATGTGGCATGGGGGCGATCATCCGTTTGCCCAGATGATGATTGGCGGTTATTCGCTTGACGATTACAGCCAGCAAAGATTGCTGCGTCTCAGAAATATCGACAATGGGCAGGAAGCGCCTTTTACGCGCCGCCATGAGATTGCCAGCCTGATCGAAGGCCCGGCGCCTGTCGATGCCGTGCTTTTGCTTGATGGCGGAACGGCCGGCTTCTGGCTGGTCGGCGATTTTATGAAATCGGGCAAGGTCATCCCGCTGCCTTATTGCGGGGGCCTTGGAGAGAGGGCTCTTGAAAAAATCTACGGGGACTCCATTTGGGATGTCTCCGCGCAGGCAGTCCATCGATTGATGAAGCCCTTTTTTGGCCGGGCGCTTGAGGGAGGGTATACAAAAATGGATATCGCCCCTGCCGCCGAGCAGGTCATAGACGGCCTTGCCGGCTTTTTCGGACGGCCGCAGGACGCTGCGCCCACAGCAAAAGGCGCGCGCCTCGATCACGTCTAGGTCTTACGAAACGCGCGCCGAAGCCTGATCGTAAATATCCTGAATGATGACGCGCTGCTTGACGCGGAAGGCCATGCGGTCCTGCACCGGCTTGGGCAGGTCGGTCATTTTGACGATGTTCTTTTTCAAGAGGACCATAATCACGTCTTCGACCGCGCGCGCCATTTCATTGTCGGTGCGGCGCAATTCGCCGAGCGCCTGTTCGATCTGGGTGGGATCCTGCCCGCGCCCGCGCAGAAAAGCCATCACGTCGGGATGGTTATGGGGCAGCAGCTCGGCGCCGATCAGCGTGCGCGCGCTCGCCTTGATGATTTTGCCGGATTCGTCGCGGACTATGTAAGGCATGAAACGACTCTCATTGCGCGGGTGTGAAACGTAAGAAGGCGGGGAGGGGAATTCTTTCCGCTGGATTCGTCTTCCATCCTGCATTAGAAAGCGCACCTTGTCTTTAAAGAAAATCTGTCTTTAAGAAAACTGTCTCGCAAAACACCCCCAAAGGAGTCCTTGATGGCTGAAGATACTGGCGGCATTTCCGGCGAACGTCTGCGTTCCTTTATCAAGCGCATTGAAAAGCTTGAAGAAGACAAAGCCGCCGTGGGCGAAGACCTCAAGGAAGTCTATGCCGAGGCCAAGGGCACCGGTTTCGACGTCAAGATCATCCGCCAGATCGTGCGCCTGCGCAAAATGGAAGTCGAACAGCGCCGCGAAAACGACGAACTTCTCGAGCTTTATAAGGCCGCCATCGGCATGGATGCGTAGTTCCTGCCAAACTGGCACGGCCTTCTTGTCCTAAGCGCCAACCCCGCCCCTAACCCCTCCCGCAAGGGGAGGGGAACACCGCCCGGATTGTGGCATGGGTTACTCTCTATCTTTCGACATTCGCAGGATAGAGAGTCCCGGATACAATCAGACCGGCCTGATTCCCCTCCCCTTGAGGGAGGGGTTAGGGGCGGGGTTGCGGTAGCAGTAAAGCGCCATTTTCCATGATTCAAAATTCAAGAACGCCTTTCTTCCGGCATGATGTTCTGCCAAAATTCGGCAACTCAGCGGAGAATCGCGTTTTATGACCTTCTTCCTTTCCAAATTCCTGTGGATGCTCATCTCGCCGGGAAGCCTGCTGGCTTTGCTGCTGGCGGCGGGGCTTGTGATGCGGCTGGTGCCCTGCGCCTGCACCCGCAGGCTGAGCGGCGGGTTGATCGTTCTCGTGTCGCTGGCGATGCTGGCGATTGCGGTGCTGCCGGTGGGCGACTGGGCGCTGACGCCGCTTGAAGACCGTTTCGCCAATGAGAAACTGCCCGACCATGTCGATGGCATCGTCGTTATCGGCGGAGACGAACAGGCCGCGATCAGCGAATTTCGCGGCGTTCCGGTGGCGCTCGATTCAATGCGGCGTTACATGACCGTGGCCATGCTGGCGAAGCGTTATCCCGATGCCAAATTGGTTTTCTCGGGCGGCCCTGTCTATCCACGCCCAGGCACCCGCATCGTCGATGCCGATGTGGCGCGTGACGCGATGGCGGCGATGGGCGTTCCCGCCGAACGCATGATCTTCGAAAAAGAATCACGCAATACATATGAAAACGCCACCGATGCCGCCGCGATTGTGCACCCCCAGCCCGGCGAAAACTGGGTGCTGGTGACCAGCGCATGGCACATGCCGCGCGCGATGGGCTGTTTCCGGCAGGCCGGGTGGCATGTGTTCGCCGCGCCCACCGGTTATTTCACGATGGGGCATTACCGCGTGCGTTTCATGTTCCGCTTCGACGATGAACTGCGCATGCTGACCTTCGCCGTGCACGAATATATCGGCCTTGTCGCCTACTCTTTGATGGGCAGGACGGATGCGCTATGGCCGGGCTGAAACGCTGCACCCTTGTTTTTGCCCTGCTGCTGAGTGCCTGCGCCCATGCGCAAGGGTTGCGCACCGCCGATCAATATGTGTGGCTGCAGCAGATCGAGCAGCAGGCCATCGATGACGGCGTAAATCCTCAAACCGTGCATGAAGCGCTCGATAATTTCGTGCCGGACGAGCGTGTGATCGCGCTCGACGAAAAACAGCCCGAAGGCACGATCAGTTTCGCTCAGTATCGCCGCAATGTGGTGACCTCCGCGCGCGCCCAGAAAGGCGGCGAGATGCTGCGGCAATATGCGGAAATATTGCGCGATATCCAGACCCGCACCGGCGTGCCGCCGCAAATCGTGCTGGCGCTGTGGGGCATCGAAAGCAGTTTCGGCCGCAATATGGGCGATTATGAAACGGTGACCTCGCTGGCGACCCTGACTTATCAGGGGCGGCGCGCGGATTTCTTCCGCGGCGAATTGTTCGCCGCGTTGCACATCCTCGACCGCGAGCATATGAGTTCCGCCGATCTGCGCGGCTCATGGGCGGGGGCGATGGGGCAATGCCAGTTCATGCCCAGCACCTATCTGAAATACGCGGTCGATGGCGACGGCAACGGCGGCAGCGATATCTGGAATTCGCCGCCCGATGTCGCGGCGTCGATCGCCAATTATATTTCCGCCGAAGGCTGGCGCGGCGATTTGCCCTGGGGGCAGGAAGTCGCGCTAGGCACGCCCGTCGATGCCAGCCAGATCGGTCTTGGCGTGACCCATTCGGTCGCGGAATGGAGCGCGGCGGGCGTCACCGGTATCGACGGTTCGCCTTTGCCTGTCCTCGACGCGCAGGCTTCTCTGCTGCAACCTGACGGTGCCGACGGTTCTACCTATCTTGTCTATGACAATGTGCGCGCGCTGATGAAATGGAATCACTCGACTTATTTCGCGCTTGGCGTCGGGCTGCTCGCCGACGCCATTCAGCAAAATTAGCGGTTAGGAACGCTTGATAGACTTGATGTTTTTCCCATGTTAGCGTGCGTCATCCCTCGATACGGCAAAGGCCTTGTTCATGTATTTTTCCCGTTTTTTCGTTTTATCTGTTCTGTGCCTTGTACTGGCGGCCTGCGCCAGCGGCGGCCAGGTCGAATCCTCCGCCTCGCATGGCGGCGGCTCGCAAACTTCGGGCGAAGGCGGCATCTATAAAGTCGGCCAGCCATACCAGATCGACGGGGAATGGTATTACCCCAAGGAAGATTTCAGTTATGATGAAACCGGCATCGCCTCCTGGTACGGGGCCGATTTCCACGGTTTGCGCACCGCCAATGGCGAGGTCTATAATAAGAACGAACTGACCGCCGCGCACAAGACTTTGCCGCTGCCGACATTGGCGCGCGTCACCAACCTCGATAACGGGCGCTCGATCGTCGTTCGTATCAATGACCGGGGCCCTTATTCCAGCGGCCGCATCATCGATATGTCGCAGCGCGCCGCGCAGCTGCTGGGGTTCGAGCAGCAGGGCACGGCCAAAGTCCGCGTGCAGGTTCTGGCCGACGAAAGCAAGGCGATTGCCGACGCCATGCGCCATTACGGTTCGCAATCGCCGCAGCTTGCCGCCGCGCAAGCCACGCCCGCGACCAGCCAGCCGGTCGAAGTCGCCTCGGCGGAACGTATGCCCGCGCCGCTCGCCACCGCGCCCGTGCAGCGTGAAAGCCTATCGCCTGTAATTACGAATGCCGCCACGCATCAGCGATTGCTGGAAACCAAGCCATTGCCCGAAGTGGTGCAATTGCCGGTGACAAGCCACAACCGCATCTTCATTCAGGCGGGTGCTTTCACGGTGCAGGCCAACGCCCTGCGCCTGCAGGAAAGCCTGACCAGATTCGGCCCCACCTCGATTACCGAAATCGTCATCAACGGCACCAAATTCTATCGCGTGCGGATAGGGCCGGTAGCCGATGTGGATCACGCCGACTCTTTGCTGGCCAAAGTCCATCAGTCGGGTGTTGCGGCCGCACGCACGATCGTGGATTAAGAAGGAAAATGACGATGAAGTTTCTGCTGGCTGTTCTTTTCGTTTTGCTGCCCGCGCTGGCTGGGGCTCAGGAAGCCTCGCCGGTTGCCGCCCCGCTCGATGTCGCGGCGCGACAGGCCTATCTCGTCGATGTCGCCACCGGCACCCCGATATATGAAAAAGACGCCGATACCCGCATGCCGACGTCGTCGATGAGCAAGATGATGACGCTCTATCTGGTGTTCGACGCGATCCGCGATGGCAAGCTGCATATGGACGACGAATTGCCGGTCAGCGCGCATGCCCGCGCGCAGGAAGGCTCGCGCATGTTCCTGAATGCCGGACAGAAAGTCCGCGTCGAAGACCTTATTCGCGGCGTCATCATTCAGTCCGGCAACGATGCGGCGGTGACTTTGGCCGAGGATCTCGGTTCGGGTTCGGAATCCGCTTTCGCCGAAATGATGAATGCCAAGGCTGCCGAACTCGGCATGACCAACAGCCATTTCATGAACGCCACCGGCCTGCCCGACCCCAATCATTATTCCACGGCGCATGATCTCGCCATACTGGCGTTGGCGCTGATCCGCAACTTCCCCGACGATTACCATTATTTTTCCGAGAAGGAATTCACCTTCAACAACATTAAACAGGGCAACCGCAATCCGCTGCTCTACCGCAACATGGATGTCGATGGGCTCAAAACCGGCCATACAGATGTTGGCGGTTTCGGCGTTACCGCCTCGGCGCTGCGCAACGGGCGGCGCGTGATCGCCGTTCTCAATGGCATGGACAGCATGCAGGCGCGCGCCGACGAATCCGCCAAGCTGCTCGATTACGGTTACCGCGAATATGGCCTTTACCCCATCGCCAAAGCGGGCGACGTGATGGGCAAGGCGACGGTGTGGCTGGGCCATAAGAAAGACGTGCCGGTGGTGGCCGCCGAAGACGCCGAACTGACCCTGCCGCGCAGCGCGCGCGTGCATCTGAAGGCCGTAGTGACTTTCGACCAGCCGATTGCCGCCCCGGTGCAGAAAGGCCAGCAGGTAGGATCGCTCGTCATCACCGCACCCGGTATGGCGACGCAGGAAATTCCCCTCATCGCGGCTTCCGCCGTCGGCGAAGTCGGATTCTTCCACCGTATTTTCGGCAAGCTTGCCTAACTCATCGATCACAAGGCGTAACATCGTGACGCGCGGCAAATTCATCACTCTGGAAGGCGGCGAGGGCGCCGGAAAATCGACGCAGGTGAAGAATATCGCCGCGTTCCTGCGCGCCAGGGGCGTTGACGTCGTGCAAACGCGCGAAGTGGGCGGCTCGCCTACCGCCGAGGAAATCCGCGATTTCTGGCTGATGAAGGGCGAAGGGTATTGGGACGCGCATTCGGAGTTGCTGCTCATCATGGCGGCGCGGCGCGAGCATCTCGTGAAAACCATCTGGCCCGCGTTGAATCGCGGCGCATGGGTGGTGTCCGACCGTTTCGCGGATTCCAGCCGCGCCTATCAGGGTGTCGGGCTCGGCCTCGGGGTTCAGACGGTCGATGCCGTTTACCGCGTGATCGCACCCAATTTCGAACCCGACCTGACATTGCTGCTCGATCTGCCGGTGAAAACCGGCTTGGCGCGTATGGCGTCGCGCGGCGGGCCGGACGACCGGTATCAACAGAAAGACGCAGCCTTCCACCAGAAACTGCGCGAAGCCTATCTGCTGCTCGCTAAAACCCACGCCTATCGTTTCCGGGTCATCGACGCTTCGGCTTCGGCCAAGGCGGTCGGCGACCAGATCGAAAAAACCGTGGCCGGGTATTTCGAGTTATGAAAATGGGTGGAAAAGAATATTGCCGAGAAGATCCATATACCCCTCCCCTCGCGGAAACCCAACTGCCATACAATTGGCGCTTCAGTTCCGCGCCTCCCTCAAGGGGAGGGGTATATGAATCTTCTTGGCCACGTATGGGAAGAGGTTATGGAAAATAGAATCATTATAAAATGTGCCGGGCCGGGCGAACTCGATGCCTGCTATAAAATTCGGCGCGAAGTTTTCATCGGCGAGCAAAACGTGCCGGAAGAAATCGAGCGCGATGAATATGATGCCGCTGCCGCGCATTTTATCGCATATAACGAGGGCCGGGCTATCGCCACGGCGCGGGCGGTTCTAAAAGACGGCGGCAAAACCGCAAAAATCGGCCGGGTCGCCGTCCTTAAATCGGCGCGAGGCACCGGTATCGGTAGAATTCTGATGCAGGCTATCGAGCGCGCACCTGAATTGAGCGGCGTGACGGACTTTATTCTCGAGGCGCAAACCCACGCTTTGTCTTTTTACGAAAAACTGGGCTACCGTTCTCACGGCGAGGAATTTATGGATGCCGGAATCCCGCATTTTCACATGAGAAAACCAGCGATGCAAACGCAGCTATGAGCGAAGCCGGTTTCCATCTCGTCGGCCATGACGACGCCATGCGCGAAGTGCAGACGGCGTTCCTGTCGGGCCGCATGCATCATGCCTGGCTGATCGCGGGCATCGAGGGCATCGGCAAGGCCACGCTCTGCAAACATATCGCGCAATGGGTGCTGGCGGGCGGGCAGGGCGACCTCGGCAAACTCGATCCGCAGCATCGCGTCGCCCGTCTGGTCGAGGCCGAAACCCATCCCGACATGCTGATCGTGCGACGCCCGACCGACGAGAAAACCGGCGAGATGAAAAACATCATCCCGGTCGATGACGCGCGCAAGGTCGCCCTTTTCCTTCATAAAACCGCCACGCAGGATGGCTGGCGCGTCGTCATCATCGACGAAGCGCAGGCGCTCAACCGCCAGGCCCAGAACGCGATCCTGAAAATCGTCGAGGAACCGCCGCCCAAAACCCTGATCCTGATTACGGTGACGACGCCCGCCATTTTGCTGCCCACCATCCGCTCGCGCTGCCGTGTGCTGCAACTCGCGCCGCTCGAGGTGCCGCATATGCGCACCATTCTCCACCGCGCCGCCGTGAGTTTGCCGCAGGCCGATATCGACACGCTGATCGAGCTGTCGGGCGGCAGCATCGGCTTCGCCCTCAAAATCCTCGACAGCGAATGTTTGCCTTTGTATCGCGAGATGCTGCAAATCCTCGATGCGATGCCGCAGATGGATGTGGCGCGCGTCCATAAGCTCGCCGACCAGATCGCGCGCAAGGCCGACGCCGAAAGTTTCGAAGTCCTGACCGCGCTTCTTATCGACCGGTTGCGGCAGGCGACGCATGAACAGGTAGCGTCCAAAGGCCGCGTCGATACCGCCCTGCACTTATGGGACAAAACGCGGGCGACATTGGCGGCGGCGGATTACGCCAATCTTGACAAGAAACTCGCTTTTATCAATGCGATGTCGGATATCCGGGCGGTGGTCTAGTCAGGCCCCGAACACGTGCCGCCGCGCGGCGAAAAAATTGAAAAACATGCTGACCGACGTTCCCGCCAGCAACGCCACCACCGGATGCGCATAGGCGAAAGGCACCGTGCTGACCACGATGCTGTAAGTGCCGCGGTTGAAGATGAGGCCGACGGCGCAGACGGCGGCGAATTTCGCCAGTTGTTTGGCGGGAGCCATAGGCGCCGCATCCCGGAATGTGAACAGCCGGTTGCCGATCCATGTCGCCGTTACGGCGAAGGGAAACGAAAACAGCCCCGCGCCGATGCGGCTGAAGCCCAGAATATCGATGGCGAAATACAGCATCGCGGTATCGACGATGAATCCGGCAAACCCGATCATGCCGAATTTAAAAAACTGCCGCGCGGTCGCATGCCATTCAGGCGCGGCTTTCATTCCGTGATATCCGGCAGAGAGGAGCCTGGGGCGGGGATGTTGAGATAACGCATGCGCTTCATCTCGCGCCGCCCGCGCGTGACGGTATCGAGGATAAGGCCGCAGGCCAGCGCCAGAAAACCCAGAATCATAAGCCCCATCGACAGAATCGCGGTCGGCAGGCGCGGCACCAATCCGGTCTGAACGAATTTGATCAGAATGGGAACGATCAGCGCGGTCGAAATCGCCGCCAGCAGCGAGAAGAACTGCATCGGCCGCTCTTCCTTCACCAGAACGATGATCGTCCACAAAATACGGAACCCGTCGCGGAAAGTGCTGAGCTTGCTGACCGACCCTACGGGCCGGTCTTTATAAGGCGTGGCGATTTCCGCCGTCGGCATGCGCAGCTCCAAAGCATGCACGGTCAGCTCGGTCTCGGTCTCGAACCCGGCAGCCAGAGCCGGAAAACTTTTCACATAACGCCGCGACAGCACGCGGTAGCCCGACAGAAGATCGGAAAAGCGGCTGCCGAAAATCCACGACACCATGCTGGTCAACAGCCAGTTGCCGAAGCGGTGGCCGGGCCGATAGGCTTTCTGAATGGTGGTGACCCGCGCCCCATTGACCATATCGAGCGTACCTTCGGCCAGCGCCCGCACCATTCTGGGGGCCGAGGCGGCGTCATAAGTATCGTCGCCATCGACCAGCACATAAATATCGGCCTCGATATCGGCGAACATGCGGCGCACGACATTGCCCTTGCCCTGCAAAGGCTCGGTGCGCACCACGGCGCCGGCAGCGCGCGCGATTTCCACCGTGCGGTCGCGCGAATTATTGTCGTAAACGTGAATCGCGGCGCCCGGCAAAGCGGTTTTGAAATCACCCACCACCTTGGCGATGGAAGCTTCTTCATTATAACAGGGAACCAGTACGGCGATTTTCGTCATTTGTTCTTTAAAGCGATAACGGGGCATAGGCTCATCGGCTTGTCTTCGAACAGCCGGTCGATCACATTTTGGCAGGGTTCTCCCGCCAAAGCGAGGCCGAAAGCGCGCAAAACCGGGTCGCTGCCCGCCACCAGCCAGGGCTGGACCAGCAGCAGGAAACGCCCTTTGGCCGCGCGGTGGGCGTCGATGCGGGCCTGAATTATCCTGTCGATGCCGGGATTCTGGCCGGGATTGGAAAAATTGCTTTGCAGCCGCACAAAATCGATCTGCGGCGGGAATTCGGGCACCAGATGGGCATAAGGTTCGATCCCCGCCATCACGATCATAAGGTTCGAGGTATCGCCGAGATCGGGAATTTGCGCCTCG
This sequence comes from Alphaproteobacteria bacterium, assembly GCA_031291435.1. Taxonomy (GTDB): domain Bacteria; phylum Pseudomonadota; class Alphaproteobacteria; order UBA9219; family UBA9219; genus CAIXLI01. The sequence goes on from JARLJC010000132.1 coordinate 10,481, forward strand.
ACGAACTTGTCGAGCCAGACCGGACGCCGCCCCCAGTTGCCCGGCTGGATCGAGGCCGAAATCACCGCCAGCATGAAGGCGGCCACGAGGGCGCGCGTCGAAATCTTGAGCGGCAACATCCCCACCGCGAACACGATCAGCAAAGGTGTGATCATCTCCAGCGTCACGGCATAACGGTAAATGCCGAACATGCCCACCCACACCGCATAGGCAACGGCGAAACTCGCCAGCAGATACCGCGCGGCATAAGGCGCCGCCAGACTGTCGGACGGCGCGCGGGTGCGGCCGAAAAACAGGCGCAGCATGATCGCCAGCGGCAACAGCACATAAAGAATGGGAATGCGCCAGTCGCGCCACGGAATTTCGCCGACGCGAAAGGGGCTGTCGGCAAAAATGAAGGGCAGCAGCAGCCGGTCGTGCCAGCTGCGCGCCACATATTCGATATCGCGCCCGCCGACAGGAGCCGCCAGCGGCGATTTGAAAATATCGTTGAAATAAGGGAAGAAAGGGCTGCCGAAATGGCTCTGCAGAAATAGTGCCCACGGCCCATAGGTAATCGCCATGCCCACGAGAACGCCAAGCCCGAAGGCGAAGGACAACATCACCCGCCGCTTCCACGCCCCGCCCGCGAACAGCAGCCCGGCGCACAGCCCGACGCAATAAATCACGGCGGGCAGTTTCAATCCCATCATCAGCCCGGCGGGCACGCCGAACAAAAAGGCCAGCGCGAAAACGCGGGCCCCTTTATCGATCGAAAGCCGGTCGAGATGCCGCACCACCAAAGCCGCCGACAACAGAATGCCGAGGCTGGTGAGATTATCGCCGAAAGTGGTGCCGATCTGGGCAATGCCGCCGCCGCCCAGCAATCCCAGCGTCGCCAGCGCCGCGCACACGATCACTTTGTGGTGCGGGTTGGGAACGATCAAGGTCGCCTCGGCGATCATGAACAGCAGGATGATGTTGAAACCCTGCACGAAGCCCATCATGAAGCCCGCCGCCCGCGCGGGCGCGTGCGTTGCCGCCCAGAAGAACGGCACATCCATCAACGGATTGTAAAAAGACGGCGTCTGCGACGGCAGCAGATCTTGCCCATAGCGGTCGTTCAGAAACGCATAGGCGTTATAGAAATGATAATTGCGCAAATCCCAGTTGATATCCTGGCCCAGCAGCACCGCCAGCACGCCGATGGCAAAAGGGGCGATCAGCAAGAAGGCCAGCGCCAGCCTCCGTGCGCTATGTCCCTTGGGCGGCAGAAAATGGGGCGGATGGATGATGAACACGGGCCGCGCCGTTATTGCGCGTACGGGCCGCGCGACAGGGGAATCGTCACCGCCTGCGATGAAGATTGCTGCCCGGCATTCAAAGGCGCGTCGGCAATGGCGTTGGGCGAAGGTGCCGGAATCGGATCCATCGGCGGCATCGGCGCTATCGCCTGCATCGCGACAGGGGCCATGACGGGCGCCATGGTCTGGCTGTTGCCGGGCAGGGGGGCGAGCGGCGGCATCGCCACCTGCGTCGGGCCGGGCGCCGGCATCTGGCGCTGCGTATCGTTGATGACGGTAAAGGAAGACGGCATCGACGCGGTATTGGGAATGGTGGGCACGGCGGTGGTGCCGAACACGGGCGCTTGCGGCTGTACAACCGGCGCGGTTGCCAGAGCGGGCATCGTCTGGCTGAGGGGCAACGGCGCATCCTGCGCCGGGCCCGCAGGCTGCGCTTGCGAAATGGTCACGACCGGCGGCGAGACCTGAGTCGCGGTTACGGGCGCTTCCAGAATGCCAGATTGCAAAACCGCGCTGGCGATCGGCACCGGCGGCGACGGAGTCGGCTCCTGAATGACCGTCGGCGAGATGATTTCACCCGCACCCATGGGGGGTAACGGCGCCATGCTGCCGCTATAGATCGGCGCGGTAATCACGAAACTGTTCATATGCGCCTGAATGGCGGATTCGAGATTTTCGCCGAGATCCTTCATCAGCCCGTTCAGCAAACTGTAATAAGCGTTCTGTTTTTCCACGGCGGTGGGGTTTTCCGGCAGCGTGACCGAACGCGTGGCGACCGCATCGGCGGTGGCGAAACCCTGATGCCCGTTGGCTTCGACAGAAACTTCGGCGCGGCCGATATATTTCGAGCCCTGCTGGCGCGTGAACCAGCCATCCATGCCTTGCTGCATCGGCAGCGCCTGCGAAATCAGCGACGCATCCTTGACGACGATGATCGCCTGTCCGCTTTGCCCCGCAGCCTGCAACCTGTCGCTCGCCCATTGCTTGATGGCGTCGGCGATCGTCGGCGAGAAATGATTGTCATTGTAAGGCGAACTCAGCGGCTGCAAACCGCTGCGGTCGGCGAGATTGATGGCCTGCACGTCGAGATTGATTTTCGGCGGCAAAGCGTGGGCGGCGGGAGCCGGGGCCGGCGGCGGCAGATCGCTGGCGCAGGCCGCCAGAGTCAGCGTCAGGACGAGCGCGGCACATATTTTCTTCATGGGAGGCTCCGGAAAACTGAATCGTTGCCGCAGGTTAGACGAGAACGGGGAC
>JARLJC010000133.1 GCA_031291435.1 Alphaproteobacteria bacterium
AATGGCATCGATGGCAAACTTGCCGCTTTCATTCAAAAGGGTGGAAGCCGTGGCGCGGAAACCGTGCGCGGTCACTTCGTCTTGCATGAAGCCCATGCGCCGCATGGAAGCGTTGAGCGTGTTTTCTGAAATGGGGCGCTCTCTAGATCGAATGCCAGGAAAGACTAGCCTTCCGCGCCCCGTCAGTTCTTTCAGTTTCGCCAGAATGTCGAGGGCTTGGCGGGGCAGGGGAACTTGATGCTCGCGGCGCATTTTCGTGCGGCCTGCGGGTATCGTCCAAATACCCGCATCAAGGTCAAACTCAGACCACCCGGCCAAGCGTAGTTCGCCGGGCCGGGTAAAAACCAGCGGCAAGAGTTTCAGCGCTGCGACGGTTTCGGGCTGGCCATCGAAGGCGTCCAGCGCCCGAAGGTAAGCCCCCAATTTGACGGGATCGGTAATAGCGGCCCGATGCGTCACTTTGGGCGCGCTAATGGCGCCCTTGAGCGCCGCAGTCGGATCGCTGTCCGCCCGCGCCGTGGCGATGGCATAACGGAAAACCGCGCCAACCGTGCCCCGCAACCTTTTGGCGGTTTCCAGATTGCCCCGCGCTTCGACGGGCTTCAGGATGGCCAGAATTTCTGCGGCGGAAATTTGGCTGATAGGGCGCCCGCCCAATTTCGGCAGGACAAGCGAAAGCAGCCATTCGATCTTATCGAGCGTTGTTTGCGCGCGGTTTTCTCGTTTGAGCTTGTCGAGATAGTCAGCCGCGACGAGCTCAAATGTCGTCGCGGTAGCGACGGCCTGCGCTAATTTGGCCTGCCGCTTTTCTTCGCCCGGATCGATGCCCGCCGCCTGCAATGCCTTGGCTTCGTCGCGCTTGGTGCGGGCATCCTTCAGAGACAGTTGCGGGTATGCCCCCAGGGCCAGCGTCTTTTCCTTACCGCCGAAGCGGTAGGACATTCGCCACAGCTTCGAGCCGGACGGTGTGACAAGCAGATAGAGCCATCCGCCATCCGAGAGCTTGTAGGGCTTCGAGCGTGGCTTGGCGGCCCGAATTTCCGCATCCGTCAGCGTCATTGCGGGTATCCCCTGCGGGTATCGGCCCCGGCAAAGGGCGCGATATGCCCGCAAAGATACCCGCAGAATACCCGGATGCAAGCGGGCATCCTAAGACACGAAAAGACAACACCGGACGAAAACCCTTAGCTTTTCTAAGGATTTTCAGACATTTACGGACGATTTCGGATTGACTGGGAAACCGAAGTGGTGCCGCAAGAGGGATTCGAACCCCCGACCCCCTCATTACGAATGAGGTGCTCTACCAGCTGAGCTATTGCGGCGTTCCAGGGCGTGTTCCGGAAAAGTTGCATGACTTTTCCGATAAAAACACACGCCAAATATTTTAGGCGCGGCCGAGAAGTTCGCCGCGCGCCTCTCTTATGCCGGTTGTTGCCGATTTGGCAACCGCGCGGGCGCCGGCCGGTGTCGATTCCTCTTCCCCGATGCAAGCAAGACGGCCGGCGGTGGCGCTGTCAAGGAAGGCCGATCCGGTCTCCGGCGGCGGGCGCCTCCGGCTCCTCGGCGAGGCCGGGGTCGTCCGGCGCGCCCGGCATGGGGAAAATCACCTTCTGGCTCGCCGGCGCGCCATTGGCGCGGAAGCTTGGCTTTTCCACCTTGGGTGGGGCGATGATCTCGGGCATCGTTACGGAAGTCTCGGCCGCGGGGGCCTCGGCTGCCGGCGGCGCGGCTTCTGGCGCGGCGACGAGGCGCGGCGGCTCGGCGGGCGCGGGTTCGGCAGCGATCCCGGCCTGCGCGATCCAGGAATCGGCCTCGATCGTGGTGCCCAGCCGGTCGGCCGGGGTCTGCCAGACGAAGCCGTCGAGCCGGCCCG
>JARLJC010000134.1 GCA_031291435.1 Alphaproteobacteria bacterium
ATTTTAAGCGCGCCGGTACCCTTTTCCATATCGGCGATTTCATCGGCAATGATGGGGATCAACACATTGCGGATAGGGTGTTTGACCTTCTTGCCAACCAGATGGCGGAAACGTTCGTCATCGGGATGCACGGCCACCGCCACGTCGCTCGGCAAAGTATCGGGGCGCGTGGTGGCGATGATGATGAATTCATCCGAACCGTCGATGGGGTATTTGAAATGCCACATATGGCCTTTCACTTCCTTCTGCTCGACCTCAAGATCGGAAACGGCGGTGAGCAGTTTGGGATCCCAGTTCACAAGGCGGTTATCTTTGTAAATCAGTTTTTCGTTATACAATTTCACGAAGGTGCGGCGCACGGCGGCGCTGAGGCCCTCATCCATCGTGAAGCGTTCGCGCGACCAGTCGCAGCTTGCACCCAACCGGCGCAATTGCCGCGTGATGGTGCCGCCGCTCTCGGCCTTCCATGTCCAGACGCGCTCAAGGAAGGCGGCGCGACCGATTTCGCGGCGATCCTGTTTGACGGCGGCGAGTTGCCGTTCGACCACCATCTGCGTCGCGATACCGGCATGATCGGTTCCCGGTTGCCACAAGGCATCCTTGCCGCGCATGCGCTGATAACGGATGAGAATATCCTGCAACGTGAAGGTAAGAGCGTGCCCCATATGCAAACTGCCGGTCACATTCGGCGGCGGCATCATAATCGTATAGGGCAATTTCTGCGATTTCACATCGCAGGCAAAGGCCCCCGATTTTTCCCAGCGTTCATACAAACGGGTTTCGGTGGCGGCGGGATCGTAATTTTTATCAATGGGCATAGCAGGTCCTTAGTTTCCTGCATTAAAGCCGAAAAGAGCGCATCAAAGCAATACTAGCTTTATGAATCTAAGGATGTTGAATGTTGTTTAACATCCGTTCTATTTGCTCCCGGGTTAGCCCTTTATTGAGTCCGTTCGACAATTCATAGAGACGATTGACTTCCCCTTCTCTCTGATTGCGCTGATATACGAAATACCCCCCAGAAAAGGCCAAGACAATCAAGACAACCGTCAATATCAAACCTTTAAAGCACAGTGGCTTTTTACTTTTCTGCCACCAGAGAATGCCGAGCCGGAACACGACAATGAACAAAAACAGCCCCAGCATCCCCAGCATCAACCCGCGCACATTCTCGTTCACAACCTCGGTTTTGTGATGCATGCGGGCGATAACGTCGCCATACATATAACCGAACCCGGCAAACGACACCGCCCATATCCAGGCGGCAATAGCATTCCACAGCATGAATGTACGCCACGGCACATGGCTCATGCCAATGGCAATGCCGCTGATATTCCGCAGCCCATACATGAACCGGTAAGCCAGAATAAACACCTCGGCATGACGTTCGAGCCAGCCTAGAGCCCGATCGATAGGCTGTTTCAGCCGCGGCAGATGATCAAGAATGCGAATGCCGAACCGCCGCCCGGTCAGGAAAAAAATCTGGTCGCCGATGAAAGTGCCGCTCCACGCCGACAGCAGCAGCAGCCAGATATTGAGCATGCCGCGCTGCGCGAACAGCCCCGCAAAGATGACAAAGGTCTCGCCCTCGAGCGCCGTCCACAAGAAAATGATCAGGTAGGAAAGCGGGCCGTGATTGTGAATGAGGGTGTGAACTTCGTTCATGATGTGCGTACCTTACCGGTACGCCACCTTCTTCACTTCATAGCCGCGCGCCCCTTTCGGTGTGGTGACTTCGACCGTGTCGCCCACCGTTTTGTTAATAAGCGCGCGCGCCAGCGGCGCCGTGATCGACAGCAGCCCGGCCTTGATGTCGGCTTCATCCTCGCCGACGATCTGATAGGTGACTTCCTCGCCGCTGTCATCGTCGATCAGCACGACCGAGGCGCCGAATTTGATATTTTTGCCGGTCAGATGCGACACATCGATGATATCGGCGCGGCTGATCTTGCTTTCCAGTTCCTGCACGCGGCCTTCGACGAAGCTCTGGCGTTCGCGCGCGGCGTGATATTCGGCGTTTTCGGAAAGATCGCCATGTTCGCGCGCTTCGGCAATCGCCTTGACGATGGCGGGACGTTCGACGGTCTTCAGTTTCTTCAGTTCTTCTTCAAGCCGTTCATAGCCCAGCTTGGTCATAGGCACTTTATCGGTCATAGGAACCTCGGTCGAAAAAAGCAAAAGCCGCCCCTGGCGATAGCTGTATCGCCATGACGCTCTCGATTCTCAGGAAGCCTGAAGGTACGCCTGAATGGGCGATACATCAAGAGAGCCGCTTTGCAGCGCGGCTATGGCCTCAATCGCTGCCCGCGCCCCCGGCATCGTGGTGTAATGCGGTATGCCGCGCATCAAGGCCGTGCGGCGCAGGCTGAAACTGTCGGCCAGCAGCTGCGCGCCTTCGGCGGTGGTGTTGATCATCATATGCACTTCGCCATTGATCATGGCGTCCACCACATGCGGCTGACCTTCATAGACTTTGTTCACGGCGCGCACGGGAACGCCCGCCTCGCTCAGGGCCTTGGCGGTGCCGGTGGTCGAGACGATTTCGAAACCGAGATTGACCAGTTGCAGGGCCATGACGATAACGGCGGCTTTGTCGCGATCCTTGACCGAAATGAAGCAGGTGCCCTTGAGCGGCAGATGAATCCCCGCCCCCATCTGGGCTTTCGCGAAAGCGCGCGCGAAATTTTTATCAACGCCCATGACTTCGCCGGTCGATTTCATTTCCGGGCCGAGAACGACATCGACGCCAGGGAAACGCGCGAAGGGGAACACGGGCGTCTTCACCGACAGATGCGGCAAGGTATTATTGCCGAGCTTCATGTCGGAAAGTTTCTCGCCCGCCATCAAACGCGCCGCGATCTTGGCGATGGGAATGCCGACGGCTTTGGCGACAAACGGCACCGTGCGGCTGGCGCGCGGATTGACTTCGAGGATATAGATATCTGTTCCCTTAACCGCGAATTGCACATTCATCAATCCGACCACGCCGATAGCCTTGGCCAGCACTTCCGACTGGCGCGTGATTTCGGCGACGATAGCGGGCGCCAGCGAATGCGGCGGCAGGGCGCAGGAACTGTCGCCGGAATGAATCCCGGCTTCCTCGATATGTTCCATCACGCCCGCGACAAAGACATCGGTCTTGTCGGCGACGACATCGACATCGACTTCAATCGCATCCTGCAGATAATGGTCGATCAGGATGGGGTTGCCGCCCGAAATATGCATCGCCTTCTGCATATAGCGGCGCAGCCCTTCCGCGTCGTAAGTGATTTCCATCGCGCGGCCGCCCAGCACATAAGACGGGCGCACCACGACCGGATAACCGATTTTCTCGGCGATTTTTTCGGCTTCGGCTACCGTGCGGGCCAACCCGTTGGCGGGCTGCATCAGATCGAGCTTCTTGAGCAGAACCTGGAAACGTTCGCGGTCTTCGGCGAGGTCGATGGCATCGACCGAGGTGCCGAGAATGGGGATGTCGGCTTTCTGCAAGGCATGCGCGAGTTTGAGCGGCGTCTGTCCGCCGAACTGGACGATGACGCCCAGCACTTCGCCATTGGTCTGTTCCTTGCGGATAATCTCAATGACATCTTCGCCGGTCAAAGGTTCGAAATAGAGACGATCAGCGGTGTCGTAATCGGTGGAAACGGTTTCCGGGTTGCAATTGACCATAATGGTCTCATACCCGGCTTCGCGCAGCGCCATGACGGCGTGGACGCAGCAATAATCGAATTCGATCCCCTGCCCGATGCGGTTCGGCCCGCCGCCAAGGATGACGATTTTCTTGCGCGCGGTGGGTGCTGCTTCGCATTGCGACTCATAAAGCCCGTTGCCTTCATAAGTCGAATAAAGATAGGGCGTGTGCGAGGCAAATTCGGCGGCGCAGGTATCGATGCGCTTGAACACCGGCACGATGCCGAGATTGCGGCGGGATTTCGCAACGTCTTCTTCCTTGCCGCCGGTGAGCTGCGCCAGACGCGCGTCGCTGAAACCCATTTGCTTGAGCGACTGCATGCCTTGCGCGTCTTTTGGCAATCCCCGGGATCGGATTTCTTTTTCGACGGCGACGATTTCGGCGATGCGGTCGAGGAACCAGATATCGAATTTGCAAATCGCGGCGATCTGATCGACGCTCATGCCGCGGCGCATGGCGTCGGCGATAACGAGAATACGGTCGGGCGTGGGGCGCGCCAGCGCGGCGTGAATATCTTTGATATCGGCATTGGCCAGCTGCCGCATCTCATTCAAACCGGTCATGCCGATTTCGAGGCCCCGCAAAGCCTTTTGCAAAGATTCATGCCAGTTGCGGCCAATCGCCATCACTTCGCCGACCGACTTCATCGCGGTGGTAAGAAGCGGTTCGGCGCCGGGAAATTTTTCGAACGCGAAACGCGGAATTTTGGTGACGATGTAATCGATGGTCGGCTCGAACGCGGCGGGCGTGTCGCCGGTAATATCGTTGGTGAGTTCATCGAGCGTATAACCGACCGCCAACCGCGCCGCGACCTTGGCGATCGGGAAACCGGTCGCCTTGCTGGCCAGCGCGGAAGATCGGCTGACGCGCGGGTTCATTTCGATGACGACCATGCGGCCGTCGGCGGGATTAATCGCGAACTGCACGTTCGACCCGCCGGTATCGACGCCGATTTCGCGCAACACGGCAATCGAGGCGTTGCGCATGATCTGATATTCTTTGTCGGTCAGCGTCATCGCGGGGGCGACTGTCATGCTGTCGCCGGTATGGATGCCCATCGGATCGACATTTTCGATCGAGCAGATGATGATGCAGTTATCCTTGCTGTCGCGGACAACTTCCATTTCGTATTCTTTCCAGCCGAGGACGGATTCCTCGACCAGAACTTCATGCACCGGGCTGGCGGAAATGCCGCTGGCGACGATTTCAGCGAATTCTTCTTTGTTATAGGCAATGCCGCCGCCGGTGCCACCAAGGGTAAAGCTGGGGCGAATGACGGCAGGCAGGCCGATGGTGGCGACGGCCTTGAGAGCTTCGTCCATATTCTTGACGACAAAACTTTTCGGCGAGGCAAGCCCGATGCGTTCCATCGCATTGCGGAACAGCGAGCGGTCTTCGGCTTTCTCAATCGCTTCGCGGTTCGCGCCGATCAATTCAATGCCAAGGCGTTCAAGGGTGCCGTCTTTCGCCAAGGCCATCGCAACGTTCAAAGCGGTCTGCCCACCCATCGTCGGCAGCAACGCATCGGGACGTTCTTTTTCCAGAATCTGCGTGACAACCGAAGGCGTGATCGGCTCAATATAAGTCGCGTCGGCCAGATTGGGGTCGGTCATGATCGTGGCCGGATTGGAATTGACCAATACGATGCGATAGCCTTCCTCGCGCAAAGCCTTGCAGGCCTGCACGCCGGAATAATCGAACTCGCACGCCTGCCCGATAATGATGGGACCCGCACCGATGATGCAGATGGATTTGATGTCGGTTCTTTTTGGCATGAAAATATTAGGGGCTAGAGATTAGAAGGGGCTAGAGACTCAATGTCGGGAACTCGGCTATTGGCGACGTCGTTATCAATCTTTTTGTTTAAACTTGCTACCAGTTTACTCAGCATTTTGCCCAACTCATCTGCCTTCATTAGCATTGGATTTAATTCTGTTTCGGCAATGTAACTCAAATTACCAGCGATGGTGAGTTGGGTCTCAACTTCAGCAAGGGACCCGCGCGCTATGTATATGAACTTTAGATAATGAACCGTACTTTTCATGGCATGTCCCTCCGCAAGATTGGAAGGAATCGAAACAGCAGCCCGTCTAATTTGACTTGTAAGACCGTATGTTTCTTCTTTGGGAAATTTTTTTGTAAGCGAGTATATCTCTGTGACCAAAGCCATAGATTTGTGCCATGCGACTAAGTTTTTATGGCTACGCTCCTTCATCTTTTGGCTCCGCTAGCAAGACGCTGGGGGTTACCCCCTAGCCCCTTATCTTTTCTCTCCTTCTCTCTCTCTATCATCTCGACGAAACGCTTGAACAGATAATGGCTGTCATGCGGCCCCGGCGAACCTTCGGGGTGATATTGGATGGAGAATGCCGGTTTGTCTTTCAACCGGATGCCTTCGTTGGTCTTGTCGAACAAACTGATATGCGTGACTTCGGCGCTGGCGGGCAGCGTTTCCGGCAGCACCATAAAACCGTGGTTCTGGCTGGTGATATCGACCTTGCCGGTGAACAAATCCTTGACCGGATGATTGGCGCCGCGATGGCCGCGCGGCATCTTGGCGGTTTTGGCGCCGAGCGCCAGCGCCAGAATCTGATGGCCGAGGCAAATGCCGAAAATCGGCATGTTTTTGTCGAGCAAAGCCTTGATCACCGGCACGGCATAGACGCCGGTCGCAGCCGGGTCGCCCGGGCCGTTCGACAAAAACACGCCGTCGGGTTTAAGGGCAAAAATTTCGTCCGCCGTTGCCGTGGCAGGCACAACCGTCACGCGGCATCCGGCATTCACCAAACAGCGCAGGATGTTCCGCTTGGCGCCGTAATCGATGGCGACGACGTGATGCCGCCCGGCATTATTGGCCTTGGTATAAGCAGCATGTTTCTGCGGGAACCATTTCCAGGTGCCTTCGTTCCATTCGTAAGGCATCGCGCAGGTGACTTCCTTGGCGAGATCCATACCTTCGAGGCCGGGCCATTCGGCGGCCTGTTTCCTGAGCGCGTCGAGATCGAATTTGCTCTTGCGGTCATGCGCGATCACGGCGTTGGGCGCGCCGACATCGCGGATGCGTATCGTCAAAGCCCGCGTATCAAGGCCCGACAGCCCGATCAGGTTGCTGCGTTCCAGCCAGTCTTCCAGATGCCCGGCCGCGCGCCAGCTCGACGGCGTGGTGATCGCCTCACGCAACACGACGCCGCGCACCGAAGGTTTGGCGGTTTCGATATCCTGCATATTGATGCCGGTATTGCCGATATGCGGGAAGGTGAAGGTGATGATCTGCCCAGCGTAACTCGGGTCGGTGGTGATTTCCTGATAGCCGGTCATCGAGGTGTTGAAGCACAATTCGCCGGTCGAAGCGCCCTCGGCACCGAGGCCTTTGCCCCAGAAAACGCTGCCGTCAGAAAGAACCAAAACGCCCGTTGCATCTTTGGGCTGATTATTCGCGCGTGCGGAAGCGCGGTCCCGTGAAAAAGGATTCGTCATTGGCCTTCAGCTTTTATGGAAACCGTTTACTCAAACGGAAACGGACTATGCCGATTCCGGCCCCGGCGCGCAACAGATATTCTCGGGAAAATCGCAGCTAAAGACATGCTTTATGAGAAAGCAGCAGGCCCTTTATATTCCGGGCTATTGTTCCGTTTGCTTTAACCTTTTGCTTCAAAGGCGGTTCGGATAGGGTTACGGCTTCGTTCCCGGAGTTTCGATGCCCCCTGCCCCCCCAAAACCCCTTGTCATCGGATTTACCGGTGAGAACGCCAACGGCGCTCTGGCGGCGGGCACGCAGTATCTGAATTGGGTTTTTTCAACCTATGGGATGGAAGCCCAGCAGATTAATCTGTTTGATGCCGACTGGGTGGGCCGTTTGCGCGCCCTTGTGGAAGAACGCACGCCCCTTTTCTGCTACGGCCATGCAGGCGTAGGGGCGGGACTGCGCAATGATAACCGGTCTTTCTGGACCGACTATAAAGTGCCGTTTTTCTCGCTGATGTATGACCACCCTTTCTGCAACCTACCCAACCACACGATCGACAGCCCCTATGTCGCCGCCTGCTATTTCATCGGCGATTTTCTCGAAGCGCGGCTGAATTTCGTGCGGCAGCCGGGACGAGCCTATGCCATGCGCGATTCTTTCGTCGCATCAGATGCGCCCAACAAAACCTGGATGCAGCGGGAGATCCCTTATCTGCTGGTCAAAACCGGCTATAACCCCGCGCGGCTGATGCCGGCGCTAGAGGCGCTGAGTGCAGCGGAACGGGCCATCTTCGACGCCTGCCTGTCTTTGTTACAAGGTTCGGCAGATTACAACCTGACCCTGCTGGCGGCGGAACATTGCCGCGCGGCAGGCATCGAAACGCATGACGGCGACGCGCGGTTCGTCCGCATCGTGCTACTGCTCGAACGCTACATGCGCGATTGGCGGGGATCGCAACTTGTCGAATGGCTGAAGCATAAAGACGCCGTGATTGTCGGCGATGGATGGGATTTTATCGATAAAACCGATGCCAAAGCGCGGTTTCTGCCGTCGATGCCGGTGCATGACTACTGGCCTCTGAATGGAAACAGCCGTTTCGTGTTCAACGCCAACCCTTATTTCCGCGACGGCTGTCACGAGCGCGTTCTGGCCGGACTGCAATGCGGCGCGGTGGCCGTAACCGACCGCAACCGCTTCAGCGATAATGTTTTCGCGGACATGGGGAATTTTGTCGGTTTCGACTGGAACGCCGGGTGGCGGGAACGGCTCGATGCGCGGATAACAGAGATCGAGGCGAAGGGAGGCGGCTTCGACGCCGACGGCGCGCGGCAGCATCTGGCGGCCGCCTTTCCGGCCGAAGCTTTCGTCGTTCGTTTTCTGACCGCGGCAAAGGAAATCAGGCAGTCGGCGGGCTGATTCCCCTCGCCCGCAAATCCTGTTATAGAAGACAAATGTGCTTTCAGGGCGTGGTTGGTTATGGCCGATAAAAAATATCAGATTCTGCTGCATGAAATCCTGTTTCAGGGCTATTTCCGGGTCGACCGGCTGCATGTCCAGCATGACCGCTTCGATGGCGGCCAGAGCCCGGTTTTCACCCGCGAAGTGTTTCAGCGCGCCTCGAAGGTGGCGGGCGTCCTTTTGTTCGACCCGCAAAGCGACAAGGTCGTGCTGGTCGAGCAGTTCCGCGTCGCCCCCGCCCTGGGCGGCCAGGATCCCTGGATGCTGGAAGTGGTGATGGGCATGGTCGACGGCGGCGAAACCCCGGAACAGGCGGCGCGTCGCGAAGCAATTGAAGAAGCCGGGTGCGAAGTTCTCGACCTGCATCCCATCGCCAACTTTTACACCAGCCCCGGCGGCACTTCGGAATATGTCCATATGTTCGCGGGCCGCATCAAGGCCCCTGCCGAAGGCGGCACTTTCGGCGTGCGCGGCGAAAACGAAGACATTAAAGTGCATGTTCTCGACGCGGCGCGGGCGATCAGCTTTCTCTACGCCAACAAAATCCGCGACTCGCAAACTTTGATAGCCCTGCAATGGTTTGCCATGCATCATACCGACCTGCGCAGCCGCTGGCTGGTCAGCGACGTCGGAACGCCTATTATATAGATATAACCACGGGGGAGAATCGACATGGGTTTACTGCAACGTTACTGGTGGGTCGCCGCGTTACTGCTGGTGGGATTGTTTGTCGGCAGCGGCATCAACACCATTCCGACGCTCGACGAACAGGTGAAGGCTTCGTGGTCGCAGGTCGAAAATCAGTATCAGCGCCGCATGGATCTGATCCCCAATCTGGTCGAAACGGTCAAAGGCGAAGCCAATTTCGAGCAGAAGACATTGACCGACGTCATCGATGCCCGTGCCCGCGCAACGCAGGTAACGCTGACCCCCGAAATGCTCAACGACCCCGCGGCGGTGCAGAAATTCGAAGCGGTGCAGGGACAGCTCGGTTCGGCTTTGTCGCGGCTGATGGCGGTTTCGGAAAATTATCCCGACCTCAAAGCCAATCAGGGTTTCCTTGCTTTGCAGTCGCAGCTGGAAGGCACCGAAAACCGCATCGCCGTAGCGCGCAAGGATTACATCGCGACGGTGCAGGCTTATAATATCCGGGTGCGGACTTTCCCGGGCGTGATCTGGGCGCGGATTTACGGCGCGCAGCCCAAGGCCGAATTCGCCGCGACCACCGGGGCCGAAACGCCGCCCGCGGTTAAGTTCTAAGCCGTGATGCGCCGCACCCTCCTCATCCTTGTTTTCATCTTCGCCTGCGCAAGCGCGTGGGCGTTGGATTTTCCGTCTTTGACCGGGCGAGTGGTGGATGCGGCGCATATTCTCTCAAGCGGCACCGTCCAGTCGCTCGAGCAAACGCTGGCCGATTACGAAGCCCGCACGACGACGCAGATCGTGGTCGCCACCCTGCCGTCCCTTGAAGGCGGGACGATCGAGGATTACGGCTATCAGCTGGGGCGTCATTGGGGTATCGGCCAAAAGGGCCGCGATAACGGCGCCCTTCTGATCGTGGCGCCTAACGAGCGCAAGGTGCGCATAGAAGTCGGTTATGGCCTCGAAGGCACGCTGACCGACGCGGTATCGAACCAGATTATTCAAACCATCATCCTGCCGGAATTCCGGCACGGTCATATGGAAAGCGGCGTGGTTCAGGGGGTGCAGGCGATCATTGCGGTTCTGAGCGGCAATGCGGATCAAGTTCTTTCTGCACCGGCGAAACAGCCATTTATCACTATCGATCCGCCGAACGTGAAACTTCTCGTCGATCTTCTCATTATCTTTCTCTGGGTGCTTTTCAGTTTCATTTTACCCTGGTGGTTTCCAACTTGGTTCCGGCGCGGCGGCATTTTCTTTAGTTCGGGCGGCGGCGGTTTTGGTGGTGGCGGAGGCTTCAGCGGCGGCGGGGGCGGTTTCGGCGGCGGAGGCGCTTCAGGCGGATGGTGACCATGCATAAAGACGATCAGACTTTCATCGACGAGGCGGTGCGGCAGGCCGAAAGCAAAACATCGGCGAAGATTACCGTCGTCGTGTTGCCCGCCAGCGGAGCCTACAAAGAATATATTCTGGCGGGCGGATTCATAACCGGCACGGCGGCGGCGCTGACCCTATGGGCGGCGTCTATCCTGCATGATTTTCCTGTCCTGCTCGCGGTGCAGATCGGCATCCTTGCCTTGTGCGATCTCACCGGCATCGGACGTTTGTTTATCCGTCTCGCCCCGCGCGCCGCGCGCCGGCATTTTGCGGCGGAGATGGCGATGCGGCAATATCACGCGCTACATGCCGATAAAAATGAGCCCTTCGTGCTGCTGTTCGTCTCGCTGGCCGAGCGTTACGTGCATATCGTCACCAATCCCGCTATCCATGCGCGCCTGCCGGGCGAGTGGGACAAAATCACCAATGATTTTACGCAGGATATGCGGCAAAAGGGATTGCGCACGGCCTGCGGCGCGGCGGTGGAACGCATTGCCGCCAGACTTGCCGCCTCTTTCCCAGCCTAGGAGCGCCATGCCAGCCGAAGCTTTGTTCAAACAGGACGCCTACGCGAAAAACTGCATAGCGACGGTGACGCATGCCGGGCCCGAAGGCATCCGCCTCGACCGCAGCATTTTTTATCCGACCGGCGGCGGCCAGCCCGGCGATAGCGGCGTGATGACATGGGCGGACGGCGAAGCCCGCATTATCGACACGCGCAAATACCGCGCCGAAAACGAACCCGAAGACATCCTCCATATTCTTGCCGAAGGCAGCGCCCTACCCCCACCGGGCACGCCTGTCGAAATCACGCTCGACTGGGATCGCCGCTATGCCCATATGCGGATGCATAGCTGCATGCATTTGCTGAGCGCCCTGCTGCGCGATGTGGCGGTGACGGGCGGGCAGGTCGGCGCGGAAAAATCGCGCCTCGATTTCGACATTCAGGGCGAAGTGCCGGACAAGGATTTCCTCACGGCGGAACTCAACCGCCTGATCGGCGAAGATCACGCCGTCAGCGAACGCTGGATCACCGACGAAGAATTGGCGGCGCAGCCGGAACTGGTGCGCACGATGTCGGTCAAGCCGCCGGTGGGGCATGGGCGCGTGCGGCTGCTCGCCATCGGCGACAATATCGATCTGCAGCCCTGCGGCGGGACGCACATCAAACGCACCGGCGAAATCGGCGCGGTCGAAGTCGCCAAAATCGAAAATAAGGGCAAGCAGAACCGCCGCATCAGCGTGATCTTTCGCGCGCCTTAGCCGCCGACCGAAATCGGCAAAAAATAACTTTTGTCATTACGATGATGCAATAAAATAATTTTATAGTACGTTTCATACATACATCTGTATGTGCGTCATTTGACTTGGCACACCCTTAGCCCTCAAACTGCCGCGTGCCTTTTCTGAATCACAACGGCTACGCTTTCCCATTCCTCCCGAGATTCCCTCTCACCTTCCAGGAGCCATGATGTCCAGTCTTTTTTCGTCCGGAGATTCCGCCGCTATCCTCGCGGCGCTCGAGCGCTCGCAAGCGACCATCGAATTCGAAATGGATGGCACCATTATCACCGCCAACAAGAATTTCCTCGACGCGATGGGCTATACGCTCGGCGAAGTGAAAGGCCAGCATCACAGCCTGTTCGTCGAGCCCGCCTATAAAAACGGCCCCGAATATAAGGAATTCTGGGCCGCGCTTAACCGCGGCGAATTCCAGAGGGCGCAGTTCAAGCGCATCGGCAAAGGCGGTCGCGAAGTGTGGATCGAGGCTTCCTACAACCCCATTCTCGACCGCGGCGGCAAGCCCTATAAAGTGGTCAAATTCGCCACCGATGTCAGCCAGCAGAAAGCGGAATATGCCGACCTGCTGGGCAAGGTCAACGCCATCGGCCGGTCGCAGGGCACCATCGAATTCAATCTCGACGGCACCGTTATCACCGCCAACGAGAATTTCCTCAATCTGCTCGGCTACAGGCTCGACGAGGTCAAGGGCAAGCATCACAGCCTGTTCGTCGAACCCACCTATGCCAAGAGCGCCGAATACAAAGAATTCTGGGCGGCGCTCAACCGCGGCGAATATCAGGCCGCGCAATATAAGCGCCTCGGCAAAGGCGGCAAGGAAGTATGGATCGAGGCTTCATACAATCCCATCTACGATCTCAACGGCAAACTCTACAAGGTCGTGAAATTCGCCACCGATCTTTCGCCGCGCAAGGCCGAGAATGCCCGCCTCGCCAATGAATTCGAGACCGGGGTCAAAACGCTGGTCGGCATCGTCTCCTCGTCGGCCAACGAAATGCAGGGCACGGCGCAGTCGCTGGCCGCCGCCGCCGAGGAAACCAACCAGCAATCCTCGACCGTCGCCGCGGCGTCGGAAGAGCTGACCGCCTCGGTCACCGAAATATCGCGCCAATTGACGGAAGCGACCCATGTCGTCAACGTCGCCGTCGCCGAAGCCGCCAAATCCGACAAAATGGTCAACGATCTGGTGACGGCGGCCGATAAAGTCGGCGAGGTCACGCAGATGATCGCGCAGATCGCGGGGCAGACCAATCTGCTGGCGCTCAACGCCACCATCGAGGCCGCACGCGCGGGCGAAGCGGGCAAAGGCTTCGCCGTGGTCGCCTCGGAAGTCAAATCGCTCGCCAACCAGACCGCCAAAGCCACCGGCGAAATCGAGCAGCAGATCAAGGGCATTCAGGAATCGAGCAAAACGACAGCCGCCGCTATTCAGGAAATCGCCCGGGTCATTACCAAAATCAGCGAAGTGAACACATCGATCTCCGGAGCGGTCGAGGAACAGTCGGCGGCCACGCGTGAAGTTTGGAGCAATATTGTAGGCGTCAAACAGGCGGCGCAGGAAACCGGCAAATCCTCGACCTCGGTGCTGCATAGCGCGCAGACGCTGCAGGAACGTTCCGCCGAGCTGGCCGGGCAAGTCGACCAGTTCCTCGTCAAAGTCCGGGCCATGTAAGTTAAGGACTTACTCCCGATATCCACATTATCCACAGCTTGTGGATAAGTTTTAAAGCGATGTCTTAGGGTGATTCCGGACCCGCGATCTGGTAGGGTCGTGCTATGTCGGAACTCGCCACCCTCCCTGCCCTGCGCGCTGTCGTCAGCAATGACGTTCTCGGTCAGACGCGATCTGCCCCCCATAACATCGAGGCCGAGCAGGCTTTGCTGGGCGCTTTGCTGGTCAACAATGTCGCTTATGAAAAAGTCGGCGAGATTCTGCAGCCCGACCATTTCTACGACCCGGTGCATGGCCGCATCTATGGCGCGGTCGCCACGCTTATCAATCGCGGCCAGATCGCCGACCCCAAGACGATGCGCGGATTGTTTGAAAACGATCCCGCCTTGGCCGCGGTCGGCGGCTCGGATTATCTGGTCGACCTCGCCGCCAACGTCGTCACTATTTTCAACGTCGAAGATTACGCGCGGCTGATTCACGATCTGCATATCCGCAGGCAGCTCATCAATCTGGGCACCGATGTCGTCAACGAAGCCTATCAACAGGGCCTCGACAAACCCGGCAAGGAACAGATCGAAACGGCGGAAGCGCGTTTGTTCGAACTGGCGCGCACGGGCGAAGTCGATCGCGGTTTCGTCAAACTTGAAAAAGCATTGGCGATTTCGATCAAGCTGGCCGAGGAAGCGCATAAGCGCGACAGCCATATAACGGGCGTCACCACCGGCCTGCGCGACATGGATCGCAAAATGGGCGGGTTGCAGCGTTCCGACCTCATCATCCTCGCAGGTCGTCCCTCGATGGGCAAGACCGCGCTCGCCACCAACATGGCATTCAACGCCGCCCATGCCTGGCACAAAAGCGGCGGCAAGGAAGGTTCGGGCGTGGCGTTCTTCTCGCTCGAAATGTCGGCGGAACAATTGGCGACCCGTCTGCTCGGCGATTTTTCCAGCGTGCCGTCCGATAAAATCCGCCGCGGCGAAATCAAGACCGAGGATTTTTCCAAATTCGTCGAGGCGTCGCACATCCTCTCGCGCGTGCCGCTTTACATCGACGATACCCCCGCCCTTTCGGTCGCGGGCCTACGTACCCGCGCGCGCCGTCTCAAACGCATGGTGCCGCATCTCGGCGTCATCGTGATCGATTACCTGCAATTGCTGCATGGCACCGGCAACAAGAACGGCGACAATCGCGTGCAGGAAGTCTCGGAAATCACCCGTGGCCTCAAAGCATTAGCCAAGGAACTCGACGTGCCGGTGCTGGCTTTGTCGCAGCTCTCGCGCGCCGTCGAAATGCGCGAGGATAAAAAGCCGCAGCTCTCGGATTTACGCGAATCCGGCTCCATCGAGCAGGACGCCGACGTCGTGATGTTCGTCTATCGCGAGGAATATTATCACGCCCGCGCCGAACCGACCCGCCGCGACAATGAAGACGAAGGCAAATTCAACGACCGCGCGGCGCGCTGGATGCAGCGCGGCGAGGATATCCGCAATATCGCCGAAGTGGTGATCGCTAAACAGCGGCACGGCCCCATCGGCACCGTGCCGCTGCATTTCGACGGGCAGTTCACGCGCTTCTCAAACCTCGACCGCCAATACGAAGAAACGCCGTCGTAATCTTTTACGACCGGCCTTTCCCCAAGGGCGTCATTCCCGCGCAGGCGGGAATCCAGGGTCACAAGAACAAAGGCCCGCCCTG
>JARLJC010000019.1 GCA_031291435.1 Alphaproteobacteria bacterium
CGGTCATGGAAGGCGAAGTGCAGGTCGAGGTCGGCGGCGAGATCGAGCATGTGCGCGCCGGCGAAACCTTGCGCTATCGCGTCGACCGGCCGCATCTGATCCGCAATGTCGGGCCGGAGCCGGTGCGCGCCACGATGATCTGCATCCTCAAAGCGGCGGTGATGGAGTAGGGCGCAGTTGCGACAATTCAGCAACCGCGTCGAGGCGTGATTTTTTGCCGCCGCTGGCTTCCTGACTGGCGAATTTAGCGATTCCCTTATCCTTTGCGCAATATATTACAATTGCCACTTGATGAAATTTCATTGGCGGTTCAATCCTATGCGATGATCGTCACTCTCGCCGCAGCCGATGTAGCAAATTGAGGCGCCGCGCCAATCCATGAGGGAACGCCTGCTGGCGCCATTCGAGCCGCCGGTAGTGGAAAGGGTTGCGCCATCAAAGTTTCGTCACTATCACCGTGATGATCAAGGTGCGCCGTCAGCTTGTTGTGTTATTTCAGTCATCGTTCGCATCTATACATTGTTTCAGCAATTTATGAAAATAATAAAGGATCATTTGAATGAAATCGGCCTTCAAAGCAGCACTGATCAAGTCGATCGGGCCGACGTTAACAAATAAAATGATCAAAAATTACAATTCAATTCGTTATATTATCAATATAAATAAATCAATGAGCGGAACGTTTCCGCGGGAATGCCCGATCTGTGGCTATAAAGGCAAGTTTGGAGCATTTGGATCGCCGCCGCGTTGGGATGCTGTATGCAGCCAGTGCGGCTCGCTGGAAAGGGACCGGCTGTTTTACCTTGCGGTTGGTTCGGATTTTCCTCTGCCAGACAAGGCTGATGTACTGCACTTTGCGCCGGAAGCGACCATTTCTGGCTTTATCAAGCCTCGGGCAGGTCAATACACCACTGCAGACCTATTCAGACAAGGCGCCGACCTCAGGCTGGATATCGAGCATATTGATCTGCCATCTTGTAGTTATGATGCTATCATTTGTAGTCATGTGCTTGAGCATGTAAATGATACGCTTGCCTTGAGTGAATTGTTCAGGGTATTGCGCCCCGGCGGCGTTCTCTATGCAATGCTGCCGGTCATTGAAGGCTGGGACAAAAGTTATGAAAACGTATCAATAGATACGCCGGCCATGAAAGAGATCTATTTCGGCCAATTCGACCATATCCGCTATTTTGGTCGCGATATACGAAGCCGTATAGAAACAGCCGGATTCTCGTTGAAGGAATATACGGCAGAGGGCGATGACGTCATTCGCTATGGATTGATCAGAGGCGAGAAGGTTTTTGTTGGCGAAAAGCCGAGATCAGCAGCCTAGCGTCAAGATGGGTCTGCGTCCCTGAAGCGGCGCTGATGGAATGGGGCGCGGTTGCGACAAATCGGCGACCGTGTCGAGGCGCGATTTTTGCTACCGCTGGTTTCATGGCTCGCAAATTTACCGCTTCATTGGCCGATCTGGCGCAAACTCACCCGGCGTTGAGCATTTTGCGCCTCGCGGCGCTGCTCGCTGAAGCGGAGGCGGCGCCGGACGACGATTCGCTCGACATCATGTTCGAACAG
>JARLJC010000135.1 GCA_031291435.1 Alphaproteobacteria bacterium
CCGGCAATTTGCCGACGATCTTGCGGATGTCGTTGATGAAGCCCATGTCGAGCATGCGGTCGGCCTCGTCGAGCACGAGAAACTCGACCTGTCCGAGCTTCAGCCCGTTGCTTTGCACGAGATCGAGCAGGCGGCCGGGGGTGGCGACCATGACTTCGACGCCCTGCATGACCGAGCGGACCTGGCGTCCCATCGGCACGCCGCCGATCGCCAGCGCCGAGGTCAGGCGCATATGGCGGCCATAGGCATTGAAGCTCTCGAGGATCTGTCCCGACAATTCGCGCGTCGGCGACAGCACCAGCACGCGGCAGGCCTTGGGCTGCGGCTTGATGCGGTTCTCCAGAATGCGATGCAGGATGGGAAGCGCGAAGGACGCGGTCTTGCCGGTGCCGGTCTGGGCGATGCCGACGACGTCACGGCCGGTGAGGGCGATGGGGATGGTCTGAGCCTGGATGGGCGTGGGCGTGAGGTAATTCTCGTCTTTGAGCGCACGCGTAATGGGTTCGGCAAGGCCGAAGTCCTGAAAGGAGGTCAAAAGGAGGGTTCTTTCCATTATAAAAGGCAGGCGCCCGGCAGTTCCGCCAGGAGCGCGCGAGGGGTGTCAGAGACACCCGCGTGTTTGGGGCGTCGGTTTTGGTTAGCTGAAGGGGCAAGCCAGAAACCGTTGAACGGGCTCAGAACACGCGGCTCGCAATGACCCGGTGATTCCCTGGGTCGTAAGAGTCATATGGAACACGAACGCGGCTCTTTCAAGGTCAATCGCCGGGCGATGTCGGCGCGCGGTCAAGAAAAGACCTGGCTAGCCGCCTTTCGGGCCGGATTTGGCGCCGTGGCAGCCCGATGCAGCGCAAAATCAGGCATGCCGGAAATTTAGACAGATTTTCAAATTTGCTCAATAAATAGACTGATTGCCGTGAAAGCATACATTTTTTTAGTTTAAAAATTAGGCAGAGATGGCGGTATTGTGGCGGTCCGGGCTGGATTTCTGAGCGATATCATGAGGTTGCCGCCCGTTCACGGCATGGCATGCTTCTTGCGATTCCGTTAACGCAGGCGGCCGTTGGGGCCGTTTCGCAGCGTTTAACGCCTGCGTCAGGGAGATGACACCTCATGCTTACTAAATTTTCTCACGATATAGCGACGCCTGTGAACCGCCGTCGCTGGCTGGCGGCTACCGCCGGGCTGGTTTTGGGCTTGGCCGGCTTTACTTCCGCCAAGGCGGCCG
>JARLJC010000136.1 GCA_031291435.1 Alphaproteobacteria bacterium
ACCAATCCCCAGCTCAGTACCGCGTCAGCCTGCGCCCGACTCTTGCGGTCGCGCAGTCTGTCGCTTGCGGAGAGACCAATCTATGATTACTTTAACCCAAAGACTCTGCGTCAGAACGCCCCGGAAAAGGGGAGCAGGTCAAGGGACATCATGTCAGATTTATCCACTAAACAAATCGAAGCGTTGCTCAAACTCATCACACCGCCCTCTATCTCCCTCCTCACAACGGCTGACCTTGAAATATACGAGCCACTTGCTGTCTTGGGGCTAGTTGAGGCGACACTCGGGGGTGGCTATAAACTTACCTATAAGGGTCAGACCGCCGCCATGAAATATATTCCAAGAAAACCATAAAGAATCTTAGCTTCCTGTTTCTCGAGAGAAATTCAAAGGGTTGAGAAATCCGGCCAGGCTGTGAGATACTTCGCGAATCAGCAAGATTCATTGTCCTTCTGAGGAACTCTCTCCCCAATGACTTCGCCGGTCAGTCTCATGCCGTGGTTTTTCCGGGCGGTACTTCCATGAAAAAGGAAGCGGCCCTCACAGCATCCCTGCGCCTGTTATTCGCGGCGGCTTTGCTGGCCCCCGTTTCCGCGCTGGCGGCGGCGCCGCCGACCACCCTGTCCGGCCCCGCCGATGTCGGGCGCATGCAGCAGCGCGAAGAAAATGCGCCACCACCGCCGGTATCGAACGCGCCCGAAACCGCGCCGCCGCTTTTCCCCGCCATTGCCGCGCCCGAGCAAAGCAAGCATGTCACCCTCACTTTGAAAGAAGTGCGCGTGACCGGCATGACCGTTTTCACGCCCGCCGCTATCGAAGATATTTATGCGCCTTATATCGGGAAGAAAATCACCCTCGATACCGTCTGGGCGCTGGCCACCAAAGTGACCCAGCGTTACCGCGACGCCGGTTATTTCCTTTCGCGGGTGGCCGTGCCGCAGCAGGAAATCGAAGACGGCATCATCCATTTGCGTGTCATCGAAGGCTATATCGGCGACATCCAGTTCGATAACGATCTGGCGCAGAACCGGATCGTCGGCGATTGGCTCGATAGGCTTAAATCGTTGCGTCCGCTGAAAGCCGGACAGCTGGAAAATGTGCTGCTGAGCCTCAACGATCTGCCCGGCGTCAATCTGCATGCGGTGCTGGAGCCGCTGCCTGCGGCCGAAGGCGGAGACGGCGCGGTGCGTCTGGTTCTGGAGCCGCGTCCGCAGAACAGCGTTTCCGGCGTTATCGGATTCGACAATAACGGTTCGCGTTTTCTCGGCCCTTATGAAGCGCAGGCGCAAATGCAGGCGGTCATTATTCCGACCCAGCGCACCACCGTGGCGCTGCTGTCGTCATTACCGTGGAAGAAAGTCAAATATGCCAGCCTCAAGCATGAGCTGCCTTTGTTCGAAGGCGGCACGCTGGAACTTTACGGGTCTTACACCACCGCCGTGCCCGGCTATACGCTGCAGCCTTACGACATCCGCAGCCACTCGACCATTTACGGCACCGCCATCGATTACAGCATCATTCGCCAGCGGCAGCAGAATCTGAGTGGCCGCGTCGCCTTTGAAGCGCAGGATACCGAAGCCGACATTCTCGACACACCTTTGACCCGCGATTATGTGCGCGCCCTGCGTTTCGGCCTGACATATCAGTTAGCCGATATCTGGAACGGGCAGAATGCGGTCACCGGCACTTTGTCGCAGGGCGTCGCCATTCTCGGCGCCAGCCCGCAGGGACAGGAGAATTTATCGCGCAGCGAAGCCAAGCCCAATTTCACCAAATTCAATCTCGACGCCTCGCGCCTGCAGGGCGTCACGCAGGATTGGTCGGTGTTTCTCGCCACCGCCGCGCAGGTCGCTTCGGGCCCGCTTTATTCGTCGGAGCAGTTCGGTTACGGCGGGCAGGTTTTCGGACGCGCCTATGATGATTCCGAAATCACCGGCGATAACGGCATCAACGCCGCGGGCGAATTGCGTTACGGCGGATTGAGCCCATGGCTGGGATTGCAGCCGGTGCCTTACGGTTTTTACGACACCGGCGCGGTGTGGAACGACGATCCCAGCCAGGGTATTTATGCGGCGGGCAGTTCCGCCGGGGCCGGGTTCAGAATGCTATCGGATTTTGGCTTTTCGAGTAATTTCGGGATCGCCTTCCCGCTGACACACATTATCGCTAATCCCATCTATGGAAACAGTAAAAATCCCCGCTATTTCCTGCAGGTTTCCTACGCCTTTTAAATAAATCCTAACCAAAAAATATTATTATTAACCAATGAGATTGCGGTCCTCACTCCTCCACCGGGCGTCGTTGCTCGCCCTCGTTTTGGCGAGCGTCGTTCCGCGCGCGGTTCTTGCCAATCCGACCGGCGGCACCGTAACAGCGGGCAACGCCAACATCAGCAGCGCGGGTACCACCCTCACAGTCAACCAGTCGAGCGACAAAGCGGTCATCGACTGGCGCGGATTCGACATCGCCGCCGGGGAAACCACGAATTTCGTTCAGCCTTCCAGCAGTTCCGTCACGCTTAACCGCGTCAACAGCGCCAGCGCCTCGATCATCGACGGCGCGCTGAACGCCAACGGCAATATCGTCATCATCAACCAGAACGGCGTACTGTTCGGCAAGAACAGCGTGGTCAACGTCAACAGCATGCTGGCGACCACCGCCGATATCGACACCGCGCAATTCATGGCCGGAAGCATGAAGTTCGACAAACCCGGCAACCCGAACGCCACTATCGAGAACCGGGGGTTGATTACCGCGCAACAGGCGGGGCTGGTCGGGCTCGTCGCGCCCAATGTCCTCAACTCCGGTATTATCGAAGCGAAACTCGGGCGCGTGCAGCTGGCTTCGGGCGACGCGGTGACGGTCGATTTTTACGGCGACGGCCTGCTTGAAGTGCAGGCCAGCCCTGCCCTGCAGAAACAGCTGGTGAAAAATACCGGAACCCTGCGCGCCGAAGGCGGCACCGTGGCGATGACGGCGGCGGCGGCGGCACAAACCGTCAACAGTCTGATCGATGCGGGCGGTACGCTCGACGCCACGGCAGTCGGGACGAAGAACGGGCATATCTATATTTACGCCGAAGGTACGAATGCGGTCGCGGATAATGTCGCCGCGAACAAGGGCCAGAAGAGCGGCGGCAGCACGGTAACGGTTTCTGGCAAACTCGACGCGTCGAGCGCCAGCGGCAAAGGCGGTGCGGTCAATGTGCTGGGCGACAACGTGACGCTGACCAAAACGGCCTCGATAGACGCGCGCGGCGCCACCGGCGGCGGCACGATTCAGGTCGGCGGCGCGATACATGGCGCGGGGACTACGCCCACGGCGCTGACCACGACCCTGGAAGACGGCGCTTTCATCGACGCCAGCGCGACGCTGGACGGTAACGGCGGCGCGGTCACCTTGTGGTCGGAGGCTGCCACCACATTCAGCGGCAGCATTCTCGCCAACGGCGCAGGCAGCGGCAATGGCGGGTTTGTCGAGACTTCGAGCCACGGCACCTTGCTCGCCTTCGGCCATGTCGGCGCGGCATCGGCAAATGGTAGTGCGGGCGAATGGCTGCTCGACCCCGCCGATATCACGATCACCAACAGCACCACGACCAATAACACGACCACCAGCCCTTATGCCGCCACCGGCACCGGCAGCCAGGTCAGCGCCGCCAATATCAAATCCGATCTCGATGCCGGCACCAATGTCACGGTCAGCACCAGCAACGACATCTATGCGGGCAGCGGCGACATCACGGTTTCGGGTGCGATCACGACGACCGGCACCGGCTCGCTTACTTTGTCGGCCTATCGCGATATCAATGTCGCGGCCGGGATCACGCTCGACGGCGGCGGCCTGACCTTGCGCAGCGCCAATAGCGGCAACAATATCGGCGCGGTGAATATCGCGGCCGCTATCAATACGAATGGCGGCAATATCACAATCGGCGGCGGCAACGGCGCCAGCATCACCGCCGGTTCCGGTTACGCCGTCGGCGACGCGCAATACGCGTCGGGCGTCACCGTCACCAGCACGATGAGTGCGGGCGCTGGCAAGATCATCATCAACGGGCAAGGCTTTAACACCAGCACCGCCGGTAACGACGGCGTCAATATCAATGGCGGCGCGATCAGCACCGGCAGCGGCGACATCACGATCACCGGCATCGCCAAGGGCACCGGCAGCAGCGCCAGCGATTACGGCGTCGCGGTGCAGAATGGAGGTTCCATCATCACCGATAGCGGGGCGTTAAGCGTCACCGGCACCGGCGCGGGCGCCACCAGCGCCGCCGAAGTCGGGGTCTATGTGAAGGACGCGTCGAGTACGATCGAATCTACCGGCATCGGCAGCGTCACCGTCATCGGCTCCAGCACCAATAGCGGCGGGGGTTCGAACAGCGGCGTCAAGGTCGCCAGCACCAACGGCATTCAGGCGACAGGCTCCGGCGATATCAGCGTCACCGGCACCGGCGGCTCGACCGGGGCCAGCAATGTCGGCATCTCGGTTTCCTCGGGCAGCATCGCCAATAGCGGTTCCGGCAAAGTGACGCTGAACGGCAGCACCACCAGCACCGGCGGCAGCAATACCGGCATCCTGATCGCGAATGGCACCGTCTCGACCACCAGCGGCGATCTGACGGTTGCCCACGCGACCGGGGGCACGACATCGGGTTCCAATAATACCGGCCTGTCGCTGACCGGCAGCGGCCAGATGAAAGCGGGCGCCGGCAACATCGTCGTGACCAGCGCGAGCGGCGGCGGCGGCGGTTCGGCCGCCGGTTCGGATGTCGGCATCATCGTCGGCGACGGTTCCGCCAGCACCGCGGCGCTGATCACCACGGGCGCCGGCAGCATCACTATCGTCAGCAGCACCAGCAGCGATTCAACCGGCAAGCATGGCACCGACTACGGCCTTGAAGTCAATTCGACCTTCGGCATCGAAGCCCAGGGCGGCGGGTCGGTGACGGTTCACGGCAGCGGTGGCGGCACCGGCACCGCGGACCATAATTACGGCGTGTATGTCAAACTCGGCACGATTTCGGCGGCCGGCAATGGCGGCGTCGCCATCTTCGGCACCGGCGGGCGCGGCACCGGCGGCAGCAATAACGGCATCGTCAGCGCCGTCGCCAACGGCATCGAAACAACGGGCATTGGTACGCTGACGCTGAAAGGCACGGCCCAGACCGCTTCCAGTTATGGCATCGTCGCCAGTACGGCCAATGCCTTTACCACCACCAGTACGGGCGACATCGCCGTTTACAGCGACACATATTCGCTCGGTGCCGCCAACGCCATCAAGAGCGGCGGTAACCTGACCCTGGCGAGCTATACGAACATCATCACCGGCATCGGCGACAGCGCGGGCGGCGCCAATAATCTGAGCGACGCCCTGCTTGGCGATCTTTCGGCGGCTTCTTATACCTTCGGCGCGCTGGTGAATGGCGACGGCACCGCCAATACATCGGCGATGTTCGTCAATACCGGCGTCGATTTCGGCAACAGCAACCTTACCTTTGTCACCGGAGGCAACCTGTCCTTAGGCGGCACTCTTACCAAAAACTCCGGCACCGGCACCGCCACTTATATCTTCGACGCCAACGGATCGATCTCCAACAGCAGTAGCGCGGGCGTAAGCGCCAATGCCGGCAAGGCCAATGTCATTTTCGATCCGGGCTTTAACGGCAGCAGCGGCACCACCACCCTGACCGGGGCCACGCTCGCCACCAACGGTGGCGATGTCACCTTCGATCATTCTCTGGCGCTGGGCGGCGACCTTGCCGTTACGGCAGGCACGGGCAGCGTCACTTTCGGCGGCACGGTCAATGGCGGATATAACCTGACCGCCTCGGCTTCCGGTTTCGTTTTCAACGGCGCATGGGGCGGCAGCGCGCCGCTGGCCGCGGTATCGCTGACATCCGCCAACACGCTGGCGCTGCCCTCGATTAATGCGACGAGTATTTTCGCGCGGACGACCAATGCTTCGGCGGATATCTTGCTCGCCTCCGGCCATACGCTGGCGGCTTCGGGAAGCGGCACGGCGGTAACCCTGGCCGCCGGGCGCAATTTCATCAATCAGGCGGGCAGCAATGCGGTTACCCTTTCCGGCGGCGGGCGCTGGCTGATTTACTCCGCTTCACCTTCAGCCGATACATTAGGCTCGCTTAACAGCGGCAACACGGCGATATGGAACACGGCCTATGGCGCATCGATCACGCCAAGCGGCAACCGTTACATTTTCACATGGCAACCGACGGCAACCTTCGCTTCGGGCAATCTTGCCAAAACCTATGGCACGGATGACAGCTCGGCGCTCGCTTCCGATTATACCGTCAGCGGCGTGCAGACGGGCGTGACAGGCGCCTTCCTTGGCGACAACCCAGCCGCTGTTTTCAGCGGCGCGCCGGATATTACCTCGGTGGGCGCAAACGCTGCTGCGAGCCTTGACGGCTCACCCTATGTCCTCAATCTGGCGCAGGGCAGCCTGACCTCCACCAGCGGTTATCTCTTTGCGTATAGTTCGACCGGCCGCCTGACGATCATCCCCGGTGCTTCGCAGATACCCAGCACCGTGCAGGTCAACAGCCAGGGCCCCGCCGTCGCGGCCGCCGCGCCCGTAATCCTCGACGCCCCTTCGATCGTCTTCACCTATGGATCGGATGCTCTCGGCATGCCGCGCGCGCACGGCTTCGATTTCGATATATCGCCGGCCCTGCGCGAGAAGCTGGGCTATCTCTGACCATCAGGCCCCGGCTTTCAATTGCGGGGGGATATGGGCATCGGAAATGCGATGTTCCCTTTCGCCCGGCAGATGGGCGAGACGGCCCCAGAAATCCTCGACCTTCTTGGCGATATCCATGAATTCTTCCGGGTCGAAAGGCTTGAGGATATAGCAATTGGCATGGCGTTCGTAGCATTCCGCGATATCCTTCGGCGCGCTGGAACTGGTGAAGACGATGACAGGAATGGATCTGAATTTCTCATCCTGTTTGACGATTTCAAGAAATTCGCGCCCGCCCATGCGCGGCATGTTGAGATCGAGCAGGACGAGATCGGGCCGCACCGCCTCGGTGAACGCGCCGCGGCACGACAGGTAATCGACCGCCTCGACGCCGTTATGCGCCACCGCCAGCGTCGAAGACAGCTTGCGGCGCCGGAAAGCCAGTTCCGTCAGCTCGATATCGCCCTCGTTATCCTCGACCAGCAATATATTCATTGAGCCCCTCCTTTATGTTGCGCGACGGTAAAGAAAAAAGCCGCCCCCTGCCCCGGCGCCGATTCAAACCAGATGCGGCCGCCGCAAAGCTCGATGAATTTCTTGCAGGTGCTGAGGCCGATGCCGGTGCCGGGATAATCTTCCTTGCGGTGGATGCGCTGAAAAATGGCGAACACGCGGTCGTTGAAGGCCGGATCGATGCCGATGCCGTTGTCACGCACCGTGAACAGCCATTCGCCATCCGTTTGCGCCGCCTGAATGGCGATTTCCGGCGTTTTGGAACCATCCTGAAATTTAAGCGCGTTGCCGAGAAGATTCTGGAACAGAACGCGCATCAAAGTTGGGCAACCCTCCAGCGTCGGCAGCGGGTCGCAGAGAATGCGCGCCTTTTTATCCGCGATCACGGATTCGAATTCGCTTAGCACATCCTGAAAGACACGATTGCAGTCGAGGGTTTCCATTTGCGGGGTTTCGCGGCCCACGCGCGAGAATGTCAGGATATCGAGGATCATCTTCTGCATGTGGCGCGCATTGGCGGCGATGAAGGTCAGGTATTTTTGCGCCTTTTCATCCAGCTGCCCGTGATATTTTTCCTGCAACAGGCCGGCATAGCTGTTCATCATCCGCACGGGTTCCTGCATGTCGTGCGAGCAGATATAAGCGAAACGTTCAAGCTCTTCATTCGACTGACGCAGATGTTCGTTGAGCGCAAGAATTTGTTCGTGCTGGACGTAAAGATCGAGATAGACCCTGACCTTGCTGCGCAATATGTCGGAATTGATCGGCTTGAATATGTAATCGACCGCGCCGATTTCGGCGGCCTGGGTCGCGTATTGTTCTTCCTTGCTGATGGCGGTGACGAAAATGATGGGGATGCGACGCATGGATTCATGTTCCTGCATCAGCTTGGCGGTCTCGAAACCGTTCATTTCCGGCATCTGAACGTCGAGCAGCACCAAGGCGAAACGATGGCGCAGCATCAACGATAAAGCTTCGTTGCCCGAGGTCGCCTTGAAAATGCCAGCATCGAGCGAACGCAGCACCCGCTCGGTCGCCAGCAGATTTTCTTTTCTGTCGTCGACGATAAGAATATTGGGCCGCGCCACGGGTGCAGGCGCGGGCGAAACGGCTTCCGCAAATGTTTGTTTAGCCGCGGGCAATGCGCTCATGGTCTTCCTCCTTTTCCGGTTCGGCCAACCGCTTTAGCAAAGGGGCCAGCTCGCCCAGATTGACGATATGATCCACCGCCGTCGCTTCCAGCGCGGCCTGCGGCATGGCTCGCGCCTCGGCGGTTTCGGGATTTTGCACAATGGCGAGACCGCCATGCATTTTGATGCTTTTAAGGCCGCGGCTGCCGTCGCTGTTGGCCCCCGTCAGCACCACGCCGATGAGGGTGGGCCCAAAGGCATCGGTGGCGCTTTCGAAGAGGACGTCGATCGAGGGGCAGCAGTAATTGACCCGCGGATCGACGGAAAGGCTGAAAGTTTTGTCTTCCTCGATCAGCAGGTGATAACCGGCGGGCGCCAGATAGGCGTGTCCGGGACGAAGCGGCTCCTTATCCTCGGCTTCCTTGACCGTAAGGCCGCCGAGCCCGGTGAGGTAATCGGCGAGAAAACCGTCGGAGCTTTCGCCGGTATGCTGGGCAATGGCGAGCGGCACGGGAAAGGCGGGCGGCAGCGCGGCGATGATGGTTTTCAGCGCCTGCATGCCGCCGGCCGAAAGCCCCATGACAATGGCTTCATAACGGGGAGACGGCATCGAACTCTCCACATTTCTTGAAAATACGCTGCTGCTTGTCCATCGGCTCGAACAAATTCTTTACCGCCGTGAAATTCAGGCTCTCCTTGTTGCCGAGGCACAGGAAGCCGCCATAGCGCAGGCTGTGCACGAACTGGGTCAGCACATGATCCTGCAATACCTTGTCGAAATAGATTAGTACGTTACGGCAACAGATCAGGTTCATCTCGCCGAACACGCCGTCGGTGACAAGATTGTGATAGGAAAAAGTAACGCGTTCCTTGAGATAATCCCTGAACTTCATCAGATCGTAGCTGTCGCTGACATAGGCGGAGAAATCGCCGGTTCCTCCGGCGGCGCGGTAATTGGCCGACGCATCCTCCCTATGCTTGGCGGCGTAAATACCGGCCTGAGCTTTATCCAGCGCATGCTTGTTGAAATCGGTGGCGTATATCTGGGTGCGATCGAGAAAGCCTTCTTCGTGCAAAAGAATGGCCATCGAATAAACTTCCTCGCCGGTGGCGCAGCCCGCATGCCAGATTTTGACGAAGGGAAAGGTTTTCAGCATCGGCACGATCTGTTCGCGCAACGCCCGGTAAAAAAGCGGGTCACGGAACATTTCCGTGACCGTGATCGACATATTCTTGAGAAACTCATCGAAATAAAGTTCGTCGTGATAGAGCTTGTCGAGCAGCGCCATATAACTCGGCAACTTCGCGTGGTCGCGCACGCGATCGACGCGGCGTTTAAGCGATGCCCGCGAATAATGGGTGAAATCGTAGCCGTAGCGTTCGCGGATTCCGGCCAGCAACAAATCGATCTCGATCTTTTCGGCGTCCTTGCT
This sequence comes from Alphaproteobacteria bacterium, assembly GCA_031291435.1. Taxonomy (GTDB): domain Bacteria; phylum Pseudomonadota; class Alphaproteobacteria; order UBA9219; family UBA9219; genus CAIXLI01. The sequence continues at coordinate 9,782 of JARLJC010000136.1, forward strand.
CTGTACCGGCATAAGCATCACGCCTCTCTTCTTTGATGCATGGCGGGCATCACGCGGCCATTTCATGCGTGAACAGCCAGACTCGCAGCAGCGTGAGCAGCCGCTCGATATCCACCGGCTTGGTGAGATAATCATTGGCCCCGGCCTCCATGCATTTTTCCTGCTCTTCGGGCATCGCGCGCGCCGTCAGGGCTATGATCGGTAAATTCTGATGCACCGCTTGGGCGCGGATTTCCTTCATCGCCTGATAGCCGTCCATGACCGGCATCATGATATCCATGATGACAAGATCGATGGCGGCCACTTCCTTCAATTTGTCGAGCGCCATCCGGCCGTTATCGGCGATGACCACGTTCATGCCGTGTTTTTTCAGCAGTTTCGACAGCGCAAACGTATTGCGCAGATCGTCATCGACGAGCAGAACCGTTCTTTCCTGCAACACCTGATCGGGGTCGTGCTGCATGCGGATAATGTCCTGCTGATCCTTCGATAAAGTGGATTCGACGCTGTGCAGGAACAAAGTCACTTCGTCGAGCAGCCTTTCGGGCGATTGCGCGCCCTTGATGATGATGCTGCCGGTATAGCGGTTGAGCTGGCGGTTTTCGTCTTCGCTCAATTCCTTGGCGGTATAGACGATGATCGGCGGCAGGTCTTTATCGCCGCTTTCCTGTTCGGCTTTTTCCAGCCATTCGAATCCCGTCATGTCGGGCAGGCGCAGATCGAGGATAACGCAGTCGAACGCCATCGTCCGCAAATGCCCCAGGGCCGCCATGCCGGTGCCCGCCACGATCAGGGAGATATCTTTCTTCTTCAGCAGATTCTGGATCGCCACCTGATTTTTCTTGTCGTCTTCGATAACCAATACCTGCTTCATGCCCGCCTGCAGCAGCGTTTCGATTTTGGCAAAGGCGCCGTCGATGCTTTCCTGCGCCACGGGCTTGGTCAGATAGCCGATAGCGCCTTTGCGCAGCGATACCACATTGCCGTCCTCGGCGCGGCCGGTGATGATATGAACGGGAATGTGGCGCGTCCTGAGATCATGCTTGAGCTGATCGAGGATCTGCATGCCGTCGATATCGGGCAGCTTGAGATCGAGGATGATGGCCATTACCGGTTCTTCCACCGCCAGTAATAGCCCGGTTTTGCCGTCGCCGGCGGCGAGGCATTTGTAGCCGCGTTTGCGCGCGATTTTCATCAGGGCTATGGCAAAGTTCTTATCGTCCTCGATAATCAACAGCACTTTATCCCTGTCGCCGATATTCTTGCGGTCGTCGGCGACGAATTCCGCCAGCGAGGCCCGCGGCATGACTTTGAGAGCCGTGCGCGTCGTCATATCGGGTGACGGGGCTTTCGCTTCCTCCGGTGCCTGTCCTTCAAACCGCGCGGGCAAAACTAAAGTAAAGGTGCTGCCCTCGCCTTTCTTGCTGGCGACATGGATTTCGCCGCCGAGAAGATGCGCGAATTTACGCGCGATGGTGAGGCCGAGACCGGTGCCGCCATAATGACGGTCGATGGAACCGTCTTCCTGCTGGAACGCTTCGAAAATATCCTTGAAGCGCGAAGTTTCGATGCCGATGCCGGTATCGGTCACCGAAAAAGCAACGGCGCCTGAGGGGTCGAGCGTGGAACGCTGCATGTTTGCCTGATCGGGCCGGTGAATCCGGAGCGTAACCGAACCTTTTTCCGTGAATTTAAAAGCGTTGGAGAGAAGGTTTTTAAGAATCTGTTCGACGCGCTGCGTATCGGTATGCAGCGTCGCCGGAAGGCCGGCATCGAGTTCGATGGGAAAGGCCACGCTTTTTTCCTTCGCGATCGGCGCGAATTGCTGCTGCAGCCGCCGCACGATACCGTCGAGCGCGGCATCTTCGGCAATGACGTTCAGCTTGCCCGCCTCGACCTTGGACAGATCGAGGATATCGTTGATGAGATTGAGCAGTTCGAGTCCGTCATTATGGATGATGTTGGCTTCCTCGATCTGGCTCTCGCTCAGATTGCCGTCCTCGTTGCTGGCCAGCGAGCGGGCAAGGATCAACAAGCTATTCAGCGGCGTGCGCAGTTCGTGCGACATATTGGCGAGGAATTCCGATTTATATTTGCTGGCAAGTTCGACTTCGCGAGCTTTTTCCTCGATCAGCTGCTTGCTGCGCACCAGTTCCTCGGATTGCTGGCGGATCTGCGCGTTCTGTTCTTCCAGTTCTTCGTTCGAGGCCTCAATTTCCTCGTTGGAGGCTTTCAGTTCCTCCTGCTGCATCTTCAGTTCTTCCTCGCTGCGTTCAAGCTGCTGCATATAGGTCAGCAGTTCCGCCTGGGATCGCTGACGGGTGCGCTGATATATCCAGATCGACAGCACCATAAGAACGTAAAAAACCCCGATACCGGCAAAAATCATGGTCGCGTTCTGGCGCGCATTGGCGTCGTCCGCCTGCACACGCAGGGAAAGCAGATGATTTTCTTCGGCAGTCATGATCTTGACGTCGCCGCGAAGATTATCCATCAGCTCCTTGCCGCGGCGAAGATTGGCGTCGCCCTGAACATCCGCGGTCTTGCCGGCGTCGCGCGCCTCGATCATCGACGCGAGATAGGTCAGGAATTCCGTGACGCCGCTACCCGTGTCGTCGAGATTTTGCTGCTGGTTCGGATTGTCGGAGGTAAGGCGCCTTAGAATTTCCAGCTCCTCCGCGATTGAATGATGCTGGCCGAGATCGTCGCTCCTGGGGCGCGCGGCCGACGAATCCTGCAGCGCTTCCTTGTATGGCGCGAGGAATTCCGTTTTCCCGGTCAACATATAACCGCGCTCGCCGACTTCGGCATCTTCGAGCTTGCTGAGCAGCGCCTGAATATGCCCCTTCACTTCATAAGTGTGGTTGACCCAGCCGCGCGCCGCCGCGCCGGCCGCGTTCTGTTGGTCAAACACCAGGGCCGCGACGATCACCAGAAAACTCACCGCTGCAATGGCGATGGCGGTTGCGTGGCGCATGTAAAAATTGTCGGTCGGACGGATCATATGTGATGGCCCTTAGGCTGGAGGTGAAATAAGCCGAGTCGCGGCAACCATGATCACAACAAAATCGCCGACACCGATTAATGCTTTTATAATTTTGCACACGCGCAAATGTTTCTTGATGAGAATTTCCGGAGGAATACGCGGGCATGCCATCGACGAGTCGAGATCGACTTTCTAGCGATGGAGGGCGCCAAAGCCGGCGCCCTCTTTATAAAGCAAGAAAACTGCGGCGATCCCTCAGAACTTGCCCGTCAGGGTCAATAACGCCTGCCGCTCGATCTGCGGATAAGGACTGGTCGTCAGATTCTGCTGCGTCATGTTGAACATCGACGCGGCCAGCGTGACCTCATCACACAGCTTGTAACCCACGCGCCCGCTGACAATGCCATAGGCGGCGGTCGCAACCGGGGCCTGAGTGGTGGTCCCTTCCCGCATCATGTCGGTCGACGTCACATACTGGCCGTTGACATCGAGTTCCCACGGCCCGGTGCTGTAGCCCGCCCCGAGGCGGAAGTGATGCTCGGGCGCCGAACCGGCATAATCGAGCGTCTGTCTCACCATATCGGCGTCGCGAATGGTCTGGTAACTGTAGCTTGCATCCCAGCGGAGCCCATCGGGATGCTCGCCTTTGAGTTCAATTTCGCCACCCCAACCCTCGCTGCCGCCGACATTGATGAAACCGGCCAGCGGGCCGTTGATCGTCGATCCCAGAGACCCCGTCGGCGCGGAGGCAATCAGGTCATGATTGATCTCGTAATAGGTCGAAAATCTGGCAGTCGAAAACAGTTCCGGCAGCTTGCGGTCATAACCGAGTTCATAATTTTCGACGACGGTCGGCTTGAGGTTGGGATTGCCCACGGCGTCAATAAAATAGCCGCCGCCGAGATTGAGCACATTATTAAAACCGCTCTGGATTTCGCTGGGATCCTGCACGCCGCGCCCATAGGTGGCGCGCAAGGTATCCTCGTCGGTCGCTTTGTAAACAAGGCCGGCATTGGCCGCCACGGTATTATAAGTCTGGCCATAGGCGGCCTGCGGATAATAGCTGCCCGAAACCAGCGTCCCGTTCATCTGCATGTCGTTGCGTTCGACGCGCAAAGCGTTGGTCAGCGAGAGCCGGTTGGAAATCTGCCACAGCCATGTACCGCTCGCCGCATAAGTGTTCTCGGCCAGTTGGGGGTATTCGTAAGGCGTGTTTTCGGTTTTGAAATCCTTGTGTCGGTATTCAAGCAACGCGCGGAACACATGGTCGGCCCCAACTTTAAACTGGTCTTCGAGCTGGCTGACGATCAGCGTGCTGGCGTCGGTGATGAGAGGTGTATATTCCGTGGTCAGGTAATAGTGGTTGACGTAATTGTTGCTCTTGACCAGCCCGTAAGGCGTCTGCCAGTCAAACCCCGCCCCCGCCGAATAGCTGGTCTTCTTGACTGGCACCAGTTCTGAAACGAAATCGGCTTCGTTGTTATTACGGTCGGAATAACTGGCCTCGGTAGTGATCTGGAAATCGCTACCGATCTTGAAGACCGAGCTTTGCGCCGCATAGCGGTGATAGGGGTTTTTGACTTCGGTCGCTGCCTCGGTCGCGCGCCGCGCGGTATCGAATTCGTTCATCGCGAGGCCGCCCGCGGAAATTTTAATGCCGCCTTTGTCGTTGAGCGGAACGGTGACCGTAGCATCGCCGGTGGCTTCGTGCTGGGTGCCGACGGTGGCGCTGACGACATTGGATTTGTCGTAGAGCGGGCTGTAGGTGATGATGTTGACGACGCCGCCGGTGGCGTTCGATCCGAACAGCGCCGAGCTCGCCCCCTTCACCACTTCGATCTGCCGGATATCGTCGATATTGACCGGCAGATTATCCCAGTTCATGCGCGAATAATCGTCGACAAAAACCTGCCGTCCGTCGATCAGGACCAGAAGGCGCGGCTGATAAGGCTGCTGATAGCCGCGCACGCCGACATCCCATGTGTTGGCGCCTTCCTGCAAAACGTCAAGGCCGGGAACGCGCGACAGAATTTCGGGAATATTGCGGCTGCCGGTACGCCTGATATCGTCGGCAGTAATGATCGTCATATTGGCCGCGACTTCGCTGGCGCGCTGCGGCGTGCCGGTGGCGCTGGTGGTAATCGATTCCCCGAACAGAGATTCCAGCGAACCATAATCGACGTTTTGCGCCCGCGCCGGGGAGCTATAACTGCCAACCGCCATGACGGCGCCGGACAGAAGTAACAGATTTTTTTTCATGCGGCCCCTCATTACATAGCCCCGACTTGTTTCGCCAGCATGGTGAAAGCGGAGACAAAATGGACTTTCGATTTTTCCGCCGCCGACGGGCTGTAATAAACCTCGACCCGCGGCCGAGACACGATGCCCAGCACGCATTTGTTGGCCTCGACGCAGGGAAGATCGGTACAAATCGTCAGCGCGCCGGCAGCGGCGGTGGCAATGGCGTCGTAATCCTGCGGAGAAATGCCATTGGCGAGAAAAGCGATGGCGGCGCCCGCCAAGCCGGACAGGCCCGTAGTGCCGACCATGCGCACGATCAATTTGACGTCGCCGGGCGCCTGCAATTCGCTTTCGAGGATCGAGCGCATTTTTTGCGCATCGGCCTCCGAAGCCGGATTGGCGGGGTCGTAAATTATCGCGACCGTGGCGGGGCTGGCTATCTGCGCTGTCAGCAAGGGCAGCGTTTTAAGCGCCACCGACAGATCGGACGATTCTGTCGCCCAGGCCGGATTTGATATCGCCAGAAGAATAGCCAGAAAAGTCCTTGCGGCGCTCGGGATATATGTGACGGCCATAGGGGGGATGACGATTCGATGATGGGGCAAGAACACGGTACGACAAAACTCCGCCTTGCGCGTAAACAATTGGTTAAAACAGGGCGTTCATGAAAAAAAGGCATACGGCAGGAGGTCCGCAATCGCGGAAGAAGGTTTTTTCGCATAGCGGGGCATGTCGGACGATCATTCCCGTTTAACATTTTTCGCCATAATGAAGGACAGCGAAGGAAGATTGTTGCGAATCGCTTCGGTCTATTAGGATGTTCGCCTGACCTTCGCTGGCGGCCTCCTTTTGCAGGCATCAATGCTCGACACATTCTTTATCAACGGCGCAATCCCGGCCTCTATCGAAAAGGGCACCTATTCGCCCCTTCTCGTGGCGGCTTCTTATGTCATTGCCTGCCTCGGCTCTTATACCGGCCTGACCATCGCCTTTTTCATGAAAGGCGTGCAGGAGAAAAGGCTTCGGAATTTGATGCGCGGCTGCGGCGCGTTTGCGCTGGGCGGCGGAATCTGGTCGATGCATTTCATCGGCATGCTGGCCTTCAAGATGAATATGGCGATGAGCTACGATCCCTGGCTGACTGGGCTATCGATGCTGGTCGCGGTCGCGCTCGCCTACGGCGTGATGGGGGCGGCAAGCGCGGAACAGTTGTCGGCGACGCGGCTGGCCCTAGGGGCGCTGGGGCTGGGCGCGGCGATATGCGCCATGCATTATACGGGCATGGCGGCGATGCAGATGGATGCCGATCTGCGTTACCGGCCGGAACTGTTCCTTCTTTCCGTCGCCATCGCCGTCGGAGCATCCGGCGCAGCGATGGGGATTTTTTTCCTGCTCGCAAGACACAGGGGCAAAGCGGAGGTAGCCTGGCGGATCGTGGCGGCCCTGGTGATGGGCATGGCCATTTGCGGCATGCACTATACCGGGATGGCAGCCGCCATTTTCATACCCCATGCGGATGTCATGAGCGACCCGTATCAGAGCTTTTTCCTGCTGGCGACCGCCGTTGCCATCAGCAGCAGCGCCCTGTTCGGCATCGCCCTGATTTTCTCACGCGCCATTCGCAGCCATGACGCCGCAAGAGGCCGGGAATCCCCTTTCCCTATCAGGCTTCTGGGGCTCTCCTCGCTGCTGACTTTATGCGCCGTGCTGTGGACGAGCGGCAACAGTTTTTACATCGATTACAAGATGTCGCACGATATCGGCAGGGATATCGAGACCAGCGATGTGGGAAATCAGATCGCCTATCTCGACACCGTTATTGCGCAAGCGCTGAAGATGGCGACGATTACCGGGCAACCCGAATGGGAAAAGCGTTATCGCGACGATGTCGCGCGGTCGAATGACCTGTTCAAGAAACTGGAAGCGATCACCCCCGAAGAAAAGGAGGGCGCCGGCGATCAAAATGCCAACGTCCATGCCCTGGCCGAACGAATTGACAAGAGCACAGACTTCTTCCTCGGCGCGTCGGAGGAAAAGGCGCTCGAGCTGGCGCGGGAGGGCGACCTGGACACCGCCAGAGCGGTGTTGAACAATTCCGAATATACCAGGCGCAAGCAGGATTACTCGGACGATGTTCACAAGCTGGCCATAGAAACCAGCGAAACGCTGGCGGGCACCCTGCTGTCGCTGGCGCATACGGTTTCCTATACCGTCTATCTCGGCATCTTCATCTTGACCATTCTGCCGATCGCATGGTTTTTCGCGTTCCGCAGCGTCCGCCGCTGGCGCGTGGAACTTGAACGGACTCGCGCGCGGCTGATCGCCAACGAAAAGGATTTGCAGATATCCATCGGCGAAATAGAAATGTCGCAGACCGAGGCGACGAAAGCGCGCGTAGCGGCGGAGAAGGCCAACGTCGCCAAGAGCGAATTCCTCGCCAATATGAGTCATGAGCTGCGCACGCCGCTCAACAGCATTCTCGGCATGCTACGCCTGCTGAAGGAAGGAACTTTGACGGCGGAAGAGTACAGCCTGGCCGATACCGCCTTCCGCTCCTCCACCAATTTGCTGGAAATCGTCAACGACATTCTCGATCTTTCCAAGATCGAAGCCGGAGACATGCAGCTTGAATGCATCGGCATGGATCTGTCCTATGCGCTGAAAAGCGTGACCTTCACGCTGGGACATATCGCGCGGGAAAAGCGCCTCGCTCTTATTCCTTATGATGAAAAAGAAAAATTTCCTTATGTCCTCGGCGACCCGACGCGCTTTACCCATATCCTTACCAACCTGGTCGGCAACGCCATCAAATATACCGATAACGGCCAGGTCGAAGTTTACGCCTCGTGCACGTCCGTGGACGAGAAGCATATCCTGTTCCGTTGCGAAGTGCGGGATACCGGCATTGGCATCCCCAAAGAAAAACAGGGCAGCATCTTCGAAAAATTCGTGCAGGCCGACACATCGACGACGCGCAAATATGGCGGCACCGGCCTTGGCCTCGCTATTACGCGGCAGCTGGTTCAGCTTATGGGCGGCGAGGTCGGCGTGGAAAGCGAAGTCGGCAAGGGATCGACTTTCTGGTTCACGATCCCCTTTGAGGTGACTGACAAACTGAGCGAAGAAAAACACATCCGCCGCAAGAAGATGCTGCAAGGAACGATAGACCCGGCCAAGGCGCGCATCCTGATCGCCGAAGATCATCCCATGAACCAGGCCCTGATGCGCAAGCTGATGAAGCGTTTCGGCGTCGGGACATTTCAGATCGTCGATAACGGCGTTGACGTTCTTAAATGCTGCAGCGAGGCGTCGTGGGACGTCATCCTCATGGATTGCCATATGCCGCAGATGAACGGCTATGAGGCAACCAACATCATTCGCACGGCCGACAAGGGAACCGACCGCCATATTCCCATCGTCGCCATGACCGCCAACGCCATGATCGGCGACAGGGAAAAATGCCTGCGCTACGGCATGGACGAATATCTGAGCAAGCCGATCTCGATCGATGAACTGAAAGAAGTGCTGGGACAATGGATCTGTTTCCCGGATTTAGCAGAAAAAGGAAAAGACGCCATGAGCCCGTCCGAAGAATCCGCGCCCCTCGACCTGACCCAGCTGCGAAGCTTTTCCGGCGAAGACAGGGAAATGGAACAGGAACTGCTTATTCTTTTTGTCGGACAGTCGGATGAAAACATGCAGACGCTCGACGCCAACAAAACCGGGGACAATCCGGTGGCGTGGAAGGAAGCCGCCCATATGCTCAAGGGCGGCTCGGCCAGCATCGGCGCCGTTTTACTGGCCGAACTGTGCAACGAGGCGCAGCATTTCACCGGCGCGCCGCAGGAGCGCCTCGATCTTTTCGAGAAGATAAAGGGCGAATATGGACGCATCTCGGATTATCTCAAACAGACGGGCATGCTGGGTTAGAATGCCGGTGCATACGGCAGTATGAATATTATTAAATCAATGTTAAATTGCCTCTCTTATTCTTTTGGGCTGCATCATGGAAATTCTGTCTCCCTCACAGCGGTTCCTGCTCCTCGAGTATCTCGCGGTGCTGCGCCACCATCTCAACGAATGGCTGATCGTCGAAGCCAAGCTGGCGGACGGCACCGGCGAGGATATGACCAGCGCCGGCGTTGGAGAATTGCTGCAAAGGCTGTTCCCGGGCTACGAAGGGCGCATATTGATCTGCAACAAAACCGAAGTTCTTATGGTGATCAAATGGGGCACCGCGGAAAGCCCCACCCAGTTGACGAAGAAGGTAAGGGCGGAGCTTCCCGAAAATACCTGCGAGATGATTACCACCACCCCAACCCGGGAAGGGTTGAGAAAAATAGAATTGATGATCGCGCCGCCCGCCGCGGGAGAAAACCCATTCTATAAAGCCCGCCTCGCCCGGCGCGAAAATATTTTTCTCCTCGCCGACGACGATATGTATATCCGCTCCCTCACCAAGGTGGGGCTGAAAGGATTAGGCACCGTCATCGAGGCGGGAGAAGGCACGCAGGCGGTGGCCGCCTATAAGGCGCACAATCCCGATATCCTCCTCCTCGACATCCATATGCCTGGCCTGAGCGGGCAGGAAGTTCTGGAGCAAGTGAAAGCATGGGACCCTTCCGCCTATGTCATCATGCTGAGCGCCGACAGTTCGCGCGAAAATGTGCAATGGACCCACCAGCACGGGGCCAAGGGATTTTTGACCAAGCCTTTCAACAAGGCCAAGTTGCTGGAATGGGTGGATGCCTGCCCGACTATAAAATAGGCTAAATGCCCCCCCCTCCCAATGCCGCCTCTCTTCCCGCGGACGACGCCGCAGCCCCCTCATAATCGGGCGGATTTATGATCAACTAATGATCTATTGCTATTTGGGCCAAGTGCGGATACCCATCGTGGAATCTCGGGCGCAGCTGAGTCTGCGCCGAGGCGATAAATTCAGCGGGGGCTTAGATGAGTCTAAAGACTTGGTTTTTAAGGGTTCTGTCGTTGGGAACCCCTATTCTTCTCGGCGGCTGCAAGGCGACGCTTCTCGATCCCAAGGGGCAAATCGGCGTCGAAGAAAAATACCTCATCCTGCTTTCCGCCTGCCTGATGCTGCTGGTGGTGGTGCCTGTTATCTGCATGGCCCTTATTTTCGCCTATAGATACCGGGCTTCGAACCTCAAATCGACTTACAAACCGCATTGGGATTTTTCGTACAAAATCGAAATGATCGTGTGGGGCATTCCCTGCCTGATCGTTCTCATTCTCTCGATCATCTGCTGGAAATCGACGCATGAACTTGATCCCGCCACGCCGCTGCAATCCAGCGTCGCGCCGATCGAGATCGATGTCGTCGCCCTCGACTGGAAATGGCTGTTCATCTATCCGGCGCAGCATATCGCCACGGTCAATGAAGTGGCGTTCCCGGTCAATGTGCCGGTGCGGTTCGAAATCACGTCGGACACGGTCATGAATTCCTTCTTCATTCCGCAGCTGGGCAGCCAGATTTACGCGATGGCGGGCATGGATGCGCGGCTGCATCTGATCGCCAACGAAGCCGGAAGCTATGACGGTCTGTCGGCCAATTTCAGCGGCGCCGGATTCTCGGGCATGCATTTCAAGGCTCTGGCCGGCTCGCAAAGCGATTTCGACAAATGGGTGGCGACCGTCAAGGCTTCGCCGGATATGCTGACCAAGGCCACTTACCCCGCCCTTGCCGCCGCCAGCGAGGATAATCCGGTTCATTATTACGGATCGGCCGCGTCCGACCTGTTCGGCAGCATCATCGGCAAATATATGAAGGAAGCCATGCCTGCCCCCATGCCCGGCCATGCCGCCGCCATGGACACCTACATGAATGCAAAGTCTCAGGGAGTTCCAAATGTTCGGTAAACTTTCTCTCTCGGTCATTCCGTTCGACCAGCCGCTTATCATGGGCGCGGTCGCTATGATGATCCTCGGCGGCATCGCGGTCGTCGGAGGGCTGACTTATTTCGGCCGGTGGAAATGGCTGTGGACGGAATATCTGACTTCGGTCGATCACAAGAAGATCGGCATCATGTATCTGGTGGTCGCCTTTATCATGCTGCTGCGCGGCTTTGCCGACGCTTTGATGATGCGCTCGCACCTCGCTTTGTCCTATGGGGCGAACCACGGTTATTTGCCGCCGCACCATTACGACCAGGTCTTCACCGCCCACGGCGTCATTATGATTTTCTTCGTCGCCATGCCGTTCGTGGTTGGGTTGATGAACGTCGTCGTTCCGCTGCAGATCGGCGCGCGCGACGTCGCCTTTCCGTTCCTGAATTCGATCAGCCTGTGGCTCAACGTGGTCGGCGTGGTGCTGGTCAACATGTCGCTGTTCATCGGCGAGTTCGCCAAGACCGGCTGGACTGCCTATCCGCCTTTGTCGGAACTGGGATTCAGCCCCGATGTCGGCGTCGATTATTATATCTGGGCGCTGCAAATCGCGGGTATCGGCACTTTGCTGACCGGCGTCAACTTTTTCGTCACCATCATCCGCATGCGGGCGCCGGGCATGAAACTGATGGACATGCCAATTTTCTGCTGGAACGCGCTTTGCACCAACATCCTCATTCTGGCGTCGTTCCCAATTTTGACGGTAACGCTGGCGCTGCTCGCGCTCGACCGCTATCTCGGCATGCATTTCTTCACCAACGAGCTGGGCGGCGAGCCGATGCTCTATGTCAACCTGTTCTGGGCATGGGGCCATCCCGAAGTTTACATTCTGGTGCTGCCCGCCTTCGGCGTTTTCTCGGAAGTCACGCCGACTTTCTCGGGCAAGCGCATGTTCGGCTATAACTCGATGGTGTGGGCGACGATCGCCATTACTTTCCTGTCCTTCATCGTCTGGCTGCACCATTTCTTCACCATGGGCGCGGGCGGGAACGTCAATGCCTTCTTCGGCATCGCCACCATGATTATCGCGATTCCGACGGGGGTTAAAATCTTTACCTGGCTGTTCACCATGTTCCGCGGCCGGGTGCGGTTCAAGACGCCGATTTTGTGGACGGTTGGCTTTATCGTCACCTTCTCGATCGGCGGCATGACTGGCGTGTTGCTGGCGATGCCGGGGGCCGATTTCCTTCTCCATAACAGCCTGTTCCTGATCGCGCATTTCCATAACGTGATTATCGGCGGGGCGCTGTTCGGCTATCTGGCGGGCTTCACTTACTGGTTCCCCAAGATGTTCGGCTTCACCCTCAACGAAAAGCTCGGCAAGACCGCGTTCTGGTGCTGGCTGGTCGGCTTCTATGTCGCCTTCATGCCGCTTTACATGCTGGGCTTCCTCGGCATGACGCGGCGGCTCAACCATTACGACAATCCGCTGTGGCATACATGGCTGATCGTCGCGGCCGCCGGCACCGGCATTGTCGCCATCGGCATCGGCTTTCAGCTCCTGCAGCTCCTGCTCAGCGTCAAGGATCACGCCAAGAACCGCGACGTGACGGGGGATCCGTGGGACGGGCGCACGCTGGAATGGGCGACATCTTCGCCGCCGCCTTTCTATAATTTCGCCGAAGTTCCCGTCATCCACGGACGCGACGCGTTCACCGAGATGAAGGAAAAAGGCGCGGCACCGAAGAAAAATGTCACCTATCACGACATCCATATGCCGCGTAACACGGCGATGGGCCTGTTCATCGGCGCCTTCAGCCTCGGGCTCGGCTTCGCCCTTATCTGGCACATCTGGTGGCTGGCGGCTGTCAGCCTGATCGGCGCGTTTGTCTCGCTTCTGGTGCGGATGTTCGATCAGGATGTCGATTATTACGTGCCCGCGGCGGAGATCGCCCTTATCGAGCAGCAGCACGCCAAACTTTCGAGAGGACGGCAGTAATCATGACGATCAATCTTCCCGGCGCCTATTCGCTTAACGCCCCCAAGCCCAAGGCCGACGCCCATCACGGGCATGATGCCGGAGCCGATACGGTTTTCGGTTTCTGGATCTACATTATGACCGACTGCATTCTGTTCGCGACCTTGTTCGCGACTTATGCGGTGCTGGGCCGGAATTACGCGGGCGGCCCGACCGGCAAGGAAATCTTCGAACTGCCTTACGTCCTCACCGAAACCTTCTGCCTTTTGATCAGCAGCGTGACTTACGGTTTTGCGATGCTGGCGCTCGGCAAGGCCAAACGCGGGCAGGTTCTGCTCTGGCTGGCGGTGACGTTCCTGTTCGGCGCGGGCTTCATCGGCATGGAAATCAACGAATTCCATCATCTCGTCAGCGAAGGCAACGGCCCTGACCGCAGCGCCTTTCTGTCCAGCTTCTTCACCCTTGTCGGCACCCACGGGCTGCACGTTACCTGCGGCCTGATCTGGATGGCGGTGATGATGGTGCAGGTCGCCATGCGCGGCACCGGCGCCGAGATCAGCCGCCGCCTGACCTGCCTCAGCCTGTTCTGGCATTTTCTCGACATCGTCTGGATCTGCGTCTTCACGATCGTCTATCTGATGGGAGTTCTGTAATGCACACCAGCCACGCCGATCATGCCGAGCATAGCGGCACCAGCCACGGCAATCTGAAAGCCTATCTCACCGGTTTCGGACTCTCCATCATCCTGACGGTGATCCCGTTCTGGATGGTGATGCATCCGGGTTTCTCGCGCACCGAAATTCTGGCATCCATTCTCGGGCTAGCCGTTGTGCAGATTCTGGTTCATCTGGTCTATTTCCTGCATATGAACCGTTCGTCGGAGCAGCGCTGGAACGTGGTGTCGTTCGCCTTTACCGTGATGGTGCTCGCGCTCCTCGTCGGCGGCTCGGTCTGGATCATGTACAACATGATGGCCCAGCTGATGGCGGCACCCTACGTCATGCCCGATCAATGACGCCTGCTTCGCTGAGAAGGCCGGGAACATTATCGTCCTGGCTTATCGGACTGCGTTCTGATTTCGGCGCGGTCGGCCTTATCGTCAAAAGATACCTCCAGCTGACCAAGCCGGGCATCATTTTCGGCAATCTGGTTTCGACCGCGGGCGGGTTTTTTCTGGCGGCGCGCGGCAACATCTCCCTTGCCCTTCTGCTCGCGACTATGGCGGGGGTTTCGCTGGTGATCGCCTGCGGCTGCGTGTTCAATAATTATATCGACCGCGACATCGATGGGGAGATGAAGCGCACTTGCAACCGGGCTTTGGTGCAAGGGCTGATTGCGCCCTCCTCCGCCCTTGTCTATGCGTCGATCCTCGGCATTGCCGGGATATGCGTGCTTTATTTTGCCGCCAATCCCTTGTCGGCGGCGCTGGCCGTCGCAGGCCTCATCGTCTATATCGGATTCTACAGCCTTTATATGAAACGCCATTCGGTGATGGGCACTTTGGTCGGCAGCCTGTCGGGCGCGATGCCGCCCGTCATCGGCTATTGCGCGGTCAGCGACCATTTCGACATGGCCGCCTTTCTGTTATTGGTGATTTTCAGCCTGTGGCAAATGCCGCATTCTTATGCCATCGCCATTTTGTATCTCGACGATTACGCCGCCGCCGGTATTCCCGTGCTGCCGGTCAAAATGGGCGTGCCCGCCGCCAAAAGGCATATCGTGCTTTATACCGCGGCTTTTTCCATCGCCGCTTTGCTGCCGACTTTGGCGGGCTATACCGGCTATGTCTATTTGGCGGGCGCGGGTTTGCTGGGCGGATACTGGCTGCATATGGCGCTGTCGGGCTTTCGCGCGACTGACGAACGCGGCTGGGCGCGGCGGATGTTTCTCTTCTCGATCATTATCGTGATGGCGCTCTCGCTGCTGCTGTCGGTCGATTTTTCCCGCGCGGCTTAATCCTTGCCTGCCAGGGCGAAACGCGCGCGCTGTCTTTGCATCTCGGTCTGCATGCGGATCGCCTGAATAGTGTGGTCGCGGCCTTCGACCAGTTCGCGCACGATGCCGACCCCGTAACGGCGCGGCAATCCCGGCGGCAGAACTTTATGCCCGGCATCGAGCCGCCCCAAAGTCGCGCGGCAGGTCGCCGCCGCCTCGTCGAGAATGGCCGAGGCGTCGCGCTCGGCATAATTCTTCTGCACCATAACGCCGTCCTGCATCCAGGGCTGCAACAAACGGCGGAACGGCGCACCCTTGGGAAAGGGCTTGATGCCGCCGGTGCGGTTATTGACGGAAAGAATATCGCGCGACAGGTTGCCTTCGCCGACATCGAGATTTTTAGGAATGATCGTATCGCCCGCCCATTTGCCCTTGGGGTCGATATAGCGGATGACCTCAATCTCGCCCGGCAAAGTGGTTTTCTCCGGGCTTTCCGATAATTTGATGAATTCGCGCAACAACTCGTCGCGCCCCGATGAATGGTCGTAAAAACGCGCCGCCAGTTTCTGCACGAAGCCCAGCAGCGGATCGATACGGTTGACCGCGACTTCCGAGCCGATGCCCATGCCGGTGATTTGCGTGGTCTGGTAAATCGAGCCTGCGCTTTTGCGGTTGATGCTATCGGTGGCGAGGATAAGGGCCTTGGGATAACCGGCCTCGTTCAGCAGCGCGCGCGCCTGCGCCGAAAGATAATCCATGTCGCCGGAATCGAGCCGCACGCCGCGCAGATCGAGATGATGTTTCTTGCATATGCGGATGGCGGTGCGCACGCCTTCCAGCGTCTCGAACGTATCGGCCAGAAACACGGTGGCGCCCGGAAACACGCGCGCCCAATTATCGAACGCTTCTTCCTCGGTATCGTGCAGCATCACCCAGGCATGGGCGAAGGTGCCCATCGCCTTGCGCCCATAGCATTTCGCGCCATAGACGTTCGAAGTGGTATCCCACCCCGCAATCGCCGCCGCGCGCAGCGACTGGATGCCGCCGATGCCGGGGCTGCGCCGCAGCGCCATTTCGGCGAGGCCCGCATTTTCGATATCGCCGGTCGAGGCGGTGACCAACCCTGCGCCGTTGCGCCGCGCCTGTCTTTGCGCGGCCAACCGCACCTGCACCGCGACGGTGGCGAGATTGGTGCTGGAGGAAATCAGTTGCAGATTGGCGGCTTCGACCATTTCCTGCTGCCACCATAATCCTTTGATGCGCAGCGCCGGTTCCTGCGGGAAAATAAGTTCGCCTTCCCCGACCGCGTCGATATCGAGCGTAAGACGCTGCCGCGACAGCCAATGGAGAAAATCATTCTCGAACAAAGGCTGCACGCCGCCTTTGCCGTCGGCGATATCCTGCTGCGCCAGAAAACGCAGATCACCCTCGCCCCACGTCCAGCCATCGAGCCATTCGGCGACTAGTCCAGCCCCGGCATTAATCAGATAGGGGATTTCGGCGCGCTGCACACGATCCTGCGCATCGACATAAGTTTCGCCGTTGCCCAGCAAACTGCGGCAGAAAACATGCGAAGTCGTGACCCCTTCCTCGACAAAGC
>JARLJC010000137.1 GCA_031291435.1 Alphaproteobacteria bacterium
CGACCTGATCCGCGGCATCAATCTGTACGAAGCCAAGGAAGCCAAGTCGGCGGCCCCGGCGAAGCCGTAAGCTTTACGGCTAGGGTTCAGACCCATTGGATAGGCGTCAAAACAAGGCTTTAAGAATTACAGGAGCCGTCATTCCGGAAAATGTGCTTTTTGACCCCCACTTTTTCGGGGGTCAAAATGCAGTTTTTCCGGAATGACGGCTTTCTTACGGTCAGCTTCTTTAATGAGTCCGAACCCTAGCCTTCGGCGGCTTCGGCGCGCTCGATCTGTTCGTCGCGCCGATCTTCGACCAACCCTGCCGGGTCTTGGTGAATGACCATATCGGCGTTGGGGATTTCGGCATTGACCGCGCGGATGATTTTCTCGGAAAGATCATGGGCCGCGCGCAGGGTCAGATCGCCATTCATTTCGACATGCATATCGACGAAAATGCGGTCGCTGTCGGAACGGGTGCGCATATCGTGGACGCCGCGCACGCCGCTCTGCCGCGTGACGATGGCGATGATGCGTTCGCGCTCCGCCTCGGGCAGTTCGGTATCCATGAGCGCGTTCATCGCCTGCCCCATGATGCGCAGCGAGGTCAGCAGCAGCCACGCCGCGATGCCCACCGCCAGAACCGGGTCGAGCCAGGCGATACCGGTCGAGGTGTAAAGAACGAACGACACGACCACGGCCAGATTGACCGCGACATCGCCGACATAATGCATGCGGTCGGCGCCGATCGCCATCGAGCCGGTCGATTTCACGACATGGCTTTGAAACGCCACCAGCGCGAGAGACAGGATAATGGCCAGCGCCATCACGCCATAGCCGATCATTTCATTCTGAATTTCGTGGGGGTGGTAAAAACGGCTGGCGGCCTCGAATGCCAGCAGCACCGACGAGCCGACGATGAAGGCCGCCTGCAGCAAAGCCGCCAGCGGTTCGGCCTTGCCATGGCCATAGCGGTGATTGCGGTCGGGCGGGCGCATGGCATTCGCTACACCATAAGCGGTAACCAGCGACGCCATCAGATCGACCGCCGAATCCAGCAAGGACGACAGCATCGCCACCGAATCCGTCATCAGCCAGGCCGCCATTTTGGCGCCGACCAGAAGAATGGCGACGCTGACGCTGGCGAAAGTGGCAATACGGCGCAGCCTGTTGTCAGCGATATCGCGCAGATTGATATGCGCGTGGCCGTGCGGGCCGTGATGATGGTGGTCGTGAGCGTGGGTCATGGGGCGAGCCTTTCCTGCGTCCAGAGCGCCTGCGCGTTATCGCGGCGATACTGAAACCGGTCATGCAGGCGGAAATCGCGCGCCTGCCAGAATTCCATCACCAGAGGTGCGACGCGATAACCGCCCCAATGCGGCGGCCGCGGCACCTCTTTGCCTGCATATTTCGCCTCGATGGCAGCCGCCCTTTGTTCGAGATTGGCGCGGCTGGCCAAAGAGCGCGATTGCATCGAGGCCCAGGCGCCGATCTGGCTGCCGCGCGGGCGCGTGGCGAAGTAGGCGTCGGATTCCGCATCGCTGACCAGCGTCACCGGCCCTTCGATGCGCACCTGTCTTTGCAGCGATTTCCAATGGAAGCACAAAGCGGCGCGGGCGTTGGCGGCAAGATCCTCTCCCTTATGACTCTCGCGATTGGTGAAAAAAGTGAAACCGGTTTCGTCATAGCCTTTCATCAGCACCACGCGCAAAGAGGGCGCGCCCGACGCGTCCGCCGTCGCCAGCCCCATGGCGTTGGGGTCGCTGGGTTCCTGCGCTTGCGCCAGCGCGAACCATTCGGCGAACAAAGCCAGCGGAGAGGATGGCGGGATGAAATCTGTGTTGGAAACCATTTGCATCGTTTTACCTTTATGTACCCCTCCCCTAACCCCTCCCTCAAGGGGAGGGGAATACCGCCCGGATTGCGGCAATGTTCGTTCTCTTCTTTCGATAGTTGCAGGAAGAGAATCCCATTCGCAATCAGACCGGCCTAGCCCCCCTCCCCTTGAGGGAGGGGTTAGGGGAGGGGTATATAAGCCTTCTTGGCAACGCTACTGTTGTTACTGTTGCGCGGAGATTACTCTTTAGGCTAGGATTCCGCAGTAACAAATTTCCCACCCCTTTTTTCACGAGGTTCTATCCATGCTCCGTAAATCAGCCCTCGCCCTTCTGTGCGGTTCCCTGACTCTGGCGGCCTGCCAGACCGATCAATGGGGCAGCGACCAGACCGTCGGCACGCTGGGCGGTGCCGCAGCGGGCGGGTTGCTTGGCAGCCAGTTCGGCAAAGGCTCGGGCAAGCTGGTTACCACCAGCCTCGGCGTTCTTCTGGGCGGCTGGGCGGGCAATGAAATCGGCGCGTCGATGGACGAAACTGACCGGCTGAAGAACCAGCAGGCCGAAAAACGCGCTTACACCGCCCCCATCGGCCAGCAGATCACATGGAACAACCCCAACAACGGCAATTCCGGCACCGTCGTCCCCACCCGCGACGGCTATGCCGCCAACGGCGCTTATTGCCGCGAGTTCCAGCAGACCATCACTATCGGCGGCAAGCAGCAGCAGGGTTACGGCAAAGCCTGCCAGCAGCCCGACGGCAGCTGGAAGATCGTGCAGTAAGGAGAGGGGTAGACAGGGATAGAAAGAGGAAGATGAGGGGCTATCGGGGTACATATAATCTTTGGCCCCCGCTCTCTTTCCCTCTATTATCTTCCCCTAATCTCTAGCCCCCGTTTTCTTATGGCTGATCCTTATCAAATACTCGGCGTGCCCAAAACCGCCACCGCCGCTGAAATCAAAAGCGCGTATCGCAAGCTTGCGAAGAAGCTGCATCCCGACGTCAATCCGGGCAAGAAAGATATCGAGCAAAAATTCAAGGAAGTGACGGCGGCCTATGACCTGCTGTCGGACGCCGGCAAGCGCGCGCAGTTCGACCGCGGCGAAATCGACGCGCAGGGCCAGCAGCGCGGATTCGGCGGCGGCGGGAATTACGGAGGCGGCGGCTTCGGCGGATTTGGGCGCGGTGCGCGCGGGCCGCAGGGCGGTGGTGGTGGCGAAGATCCGTTTTCGCAATTCGGCGGCATGGAAGATATTTTCGCGGAATTCATGGGCGGCACGGCGCGCGGCAGGCGCGGTGCGGGCGCTGGCCCTGTACGCGGCAGCGACGTGACTTATACGCTCGGCGTTTCGTTTGTCGAGGCGGCGCTGGGCGGCAAGAAGCGCGTGACGCTCACCAATGACAAGACGGTCGATGTCACGATTCCGCCCGGCACCGAGGAAGGGCATAAATTACGGCTCAAGGGGCAAGGCCTCGCCGGCATGGGCGAAGCGGGCGATGCGATTGTCGAAATTCATATCGAGGCGCATCCTTTCTTCACCCGCAAAGACCACGATATTTATCAGGATGTGGCAATCAGCCTGCCCGAAGCGATTTCCGGCGCGAGCGTGAATGTGGCGACTTTGGATGGTCAGGTCGCGGTCAAGGTTCCCAAAGGCGCCAATACCGGCACGACTTTGCGCCTGAAAGGCAAAGGCGTCGGCGGCGCCAAGCCCGGCGATATGTTCGTCAAACTGAAGATCATGTTGCCCGAGCCGGTGCCGCAGGATTTGACCGATATCATCGAAAAATGGGCGAAGAAGAACGCGTATAATCCACGGAAATAGAGGATATTAACTCTGTTTCTTGAAACTATTTTTTTTCTTTGAAGAGAGCTATAGGTAGCCCGAATTTTGCGAGGGGAAATTATGGGCAGGCTTAACGATAGTTTTCATGTGCAGCGGCTTTTGGAAAGGAGCAGTCGGCTTCCTTTTCACACGGAACCCGATCCTTTTTTCCGTCAGCGCGTACTGAAAAATTTGCCGCATATCTTCGCGGCTGATTCTATGGGCTCAGCCGAATTTGAGGCCGGCACCATTCCGAAAGTCATCGATCAGATGATCGCCAGAAAAAGCCATTTGCGCGCCGCAAATATAGAGATTTGTATCACACCAAATTATGCCGACATTCGAACGTTGGAATTGGATCTGGAAACCGCCAAGGCGCATGCTTCAGATAAATATGCCGATGAAGTCGATCAAGAAAGTTTGGCGGATGCCCAAGCCGCGTATACTCAAGGCACCGTATCGCATAAGGCAAA
The DNA here is from genome assembly GCA_031291435.1 of Alphaproteobacteria bacterium. GTDB lineage: Bacteria > Pseudomonadota > Alphaproteobacteria > UBA9219 > UBA9219 > CAIXLI01. The sequence continues at coordinate 4,115 of JARLJC010000137.1, forward strand.
TATTTATATCATCGCATCTAACAACTTAATGAATTACGCGAGAGGATTCATTGCCGATGAAGCCAGACAAGCGCATCATCTGAAACAACCAGCCTATTTGCGCGAAAGTTTCGTCGGGCCCGCTTATATCAAACATCTTTTTCCCATTCGCGGATGGTTCGAGCTTGATAACGGGTTCATGTTCTTCACAAGCTGGCGGATGTTTGACGGGATGACAAAGCTTCTGGAAATCAAACATTCTATTGCGCAGCCCGTCGCCATAGGAGATGGCCCGCAACGCACTCAGACAATGGATAAGCGGGCCGTCGGCGCGCCGCCGCTTCCGCAACCGGAGGCTTAAAGGCCTGTTGCAGTCAAACCTTGCGCCTTATCTTTCTCAGATATGATTTTGTCGATGGCGGCGCGTTCCGTCGCCGATAATTTCAGGCTCGCGGATTTGAGCTGGCCGCAGGCGGCCATGATGTCGCGCCCGCGCGGGGTGCGAACGGGGCTGGCGTAACCGGCTTCGTTCACAATATCGCCGAATTTCTGAATCGTGCCCCAGTCCGAACATTCGAACGGCGCGCCGGGCCAGGCGTTAAAGGGGATGAGATTGATCTTGGCCGGAATGCCGCGCAGCAGGCGCACCAGTTCTTTGGCATCCACCGGGCTGTCATTCACGCCTTTGAGCATCACATATTCGAAAGTGATGCGGCGCGAGTTCGAGGCCGCCGGATAATCGCGGCAGGCCTGCAATAATTCCTTGATCGGGTATTTGCGGTTGAGCGGCACGATCTGATCGCGCAATTCGTCGGTGACGGCGTGAAGGCTGACCGCGAGATTAACTTCGAGTTCTTCGCCGCAGCGTTTGATCATCGGCACCACGCCGGAAGTGGATAACGTGATGCGGCGCTTGCCGATAGCGATGCCGTCATCCTGCATGACGATGCGCAGAGCCTTGGCGACGTTTTCGTAATTATACAAAGGTTCGCCCATCCCCATCATCACGATGTTGGTGAGCAGGCGCACGGGCATGACATCGGTTTTGCGGCCCGGTTTGGTGCCGCGTGTTTTGGCGACACCTTCCGGCGAGACTGCCGCCCATTCATTCAGATAATCGCGGGCCAGCATGATCTGCGCCACGATTTCACCGGGTTCGAGATTGCGCACCAAACGTTGCGTGCCGGTATGGCAAAAACGGCAGGTCAGCGTGCAGCCGACCTGCGAAGATACGCAGAGCGCGCCGCGGTCTTCCTCGGGGATATGCACGCTTTCGACTTCCTGACCGTCCTGCATCCTGAGCAGCCATTTCTGGGTGCCGTCTTCGGATTTCTGATGCTGGGTTACCGTGGGGCGGGCGATAGTGAAATACTCGTCGAGCATGTCGCGCGTAGGTTTGGCGAGGCTGGTCATATCCTTGAAATCGCGCGCGCCGCGAATATAGATCCACGACCAGACCTGCGATGCCCGGAATTTTTCCAGACCGCGCGCGGTCAGGGCCTCGGTCAGCTCGATAAAGTCGAGTCCGATAAGGTTGCGTTTGCCGTCCGCCGAAACAGCGGCGAAACTCTTGCTGTGATTGTCGATACCCATGCGCGGTTTGTAGCGGGATTAAAGTTCAAAAACAATATTAACAAGCAAATTTGACAGGCTTCGCTCTTTAGTATCAAATGGCCATATATTGAAAGGAAACAACATGAATGACATTCTTGAATTGTTTGCATTAGTGGGTGGCAGCATCGTCGCGGGAGACGGATTATCGACCGTTTATATCCGCACAATAACAACTATCGGCCAGCGTGCGGTAAACGGGAACAGAGACCTGACACCGGAAGAGAAACAAGAAATCAGACATAAGTATCCTGCGTTTGGGCTAACACGGTCATCAGCTACGATAATACCCAAGACTGTTCGTCGCGTTATTGGCGCCTTAACTCACTCGTTCCCAAGATAACGGATTCCCGCCCCGGCGATGGTCCTTATCAGGATGGCGTTGGTTAGCTGCGCTTGCCGGTGGTCGGATCGGCGCCCTTCATAATTTCCATCCGCGCTGCCTGCTTGTCGATATAGCTGTTAATCATACCGACTTTGTTCTCGCGGATAAGGGCGCGCACCGGGTCGCCATTATTGTTTTCCTCGGTAAAGACATAGCGCAGATAAGGCCCCGCCGCGCCCAGCGTCTGGTGCCAGGCGGCAGTCAACCCCTGCGCCAGCATGAAATTGGCGGCGTTGCCAACCGCCTGCTCGGCCAGATGCATCAAACCCATGAAGCTTTCTTCAACCGAACCGGCATGGATGGTGGTGATAACGAGATGGCCGGTGGTGGCCGCGCGCAAAATCTGTTCCGCCGCGCGCGGGCTGCGCACTTCGCCGACCAGAAGATAACGCGGCGTCCAGCGCAAAGCGCGGCGCAGCGGCGTGGCCCAGTCTTCGTCATTATCGACCTGCACCTGATAGCAATAGCCGTAATCGCCCACCGGGCCGTCGAGCGTATACTCGACCGGGTCTTCGACCGTGATGCCGACGCCGCCGAAACGGCGCAGATAATCGGCCAGCAGCGCGAAAGACATCGTGGTTTTGCCATGCCCCGTCGGACCCGAAATCAGGATCAATCCGTCGCGCTGGCCGAGGCGGCGCAGTTGGGTGCCGATATGGGTGGCGATGGAAAGCTCTTCCAAAGTTGGCAAGCGCGCGTTGATGCGGCGCAGAATGGTCCATTGCTGGCCGTTGGCGAGCTTCTGGTACGATTGGCGGAAACGCACGCCGTCATATTCGTAGGATGAATCCGGATTGTCGATCTGCTTGAGCAGTTCTTCGGCAATCAGGCGGCTTTCGGCGCGATACTGATCGGGCAGGACGCGGCTCCAGTTATTGCTGTAGTCGCGGCCGGGGCTGCGGTAACGCGCGATGCCTTTACCGCCATCGTCGATGCGGACATAGAGATCCATGAAGGGCAGATCGCGCAGGCGCGTGCCGGTAGGTTCGGTATTCTGGAGATTGAAGACCGTCATGCTTTCCTGAACCCCGCGGGCGGCGGCGCCGACGGCCCGCCGCCGGGACCCGCGGTGCCGAGTTGCAGGCGCGACGCGGCGCGGTCGATATAGGTCGAGAGCATGCCGATTTTGCCTTCGCGGATCAGCGTGCGCACCGGGTCGCCGGGCGAGTTTTCCTCGGTATAGAGATATTTAAGCTGCGGCCCTTTTTCCTTGATGCTCTGGTTGACGAGCGCGGTGATGCAGGAGGAAAGCATGGTGGAAACGCCCGAACCCATCGCCTGCTCGGCCAGAAAGATGATGCCCATCAAAGCTTCTTCGATCGCCCCGGCATGCACGGTGGTGATGACCAGATGGCCGGTGGAAGCGGCGCGCAGCAATTGCTCGGCGGCTTTCGGGGTGCGGATTTCGCCGACATAGATATAACGCGGGGCCCAGCGCAAAGCGCGTTTCAGGCATACCGCCCAGTCTTCTTCTTTTTCGACCTCAACCTGGAAACAATGGCCGCTGGTGCCGTGGCGGCCCGCCAGCATGAATTCACACGGATCTTCGATGGTGAGCGCGGTGCCGCCATAGGTTTTCAGATAATAGCCGAGCAGCCCGACGGCGGTCGTGGTCTTGCCCTGCCCCGTGGCGCCCGAAACGACGACGAGGCCGTCGCGCTTGCCGATGCCCATCAGATGGTTGACGAGTGCGGGCGCGATGCCGAGTTTTTCGAGATCGGGTAGCACGGTATTGATGCGGCGCGCGCAGACCCAGATGGTGTTGTCCGACATTTTCTGGCGCGAAAGGCGGACGCGCACGCCTTCGGATTCGAGCGCGCCGTCGCTGTTATTTTCCAGACGTTTGTTGACGTCGGACATAAAGCGGTCGACGCTGGTTTGATATTCTTCGGGGACCAGCTGATTGATGGTGTTCTGGCTGCGTTCCTTGGAACGGTAGAGGGCCTGATCCGGCTTATCGAGCCGGACATAGAGATCGATAAACGGCAAGTCGCCGAGCATTGCAGACATAAAAAGAACCCCGGATTAGGCCAAGCGCCACAAAGGCGGCGCAGGCGGCGCGAATACCGTTATTCTTTGTCCATCCGGGGTTAAAATGGGCTTAATTTCGGCGCCGGGGGTGGGTTGTTTTTTAAGCGTTACATGTTCCCGATTGACCGGCAGGCCGTAAAAAGCCGGGCCGTTGAGGCTGGCGAAAGTTTCGAGTTTGGACAAGGCTCCGGCCTCATCGAAAACCTGCGCATAAGTTTCCAAGGCATTGGGCGCGCAGAAAATTCCGGCGCAGCCGCAAGCGGACTCTTTCGCCGCGTCGGTATGCGGCGCGGTATCCGATCCCAGGAAAAACATGCGGCCTCCGGATGTGGCGGCCTCGATCAAAGCCTGCCGATGCGTCTCGCGCTTAACGACGGGCAGGCAGTAAAAATGCGGTCGCATGCCGCCCGCCAGCATGGCGTTACGGTTGATGGTGAGGTGATGCGGGGTGATGGTGGCCGCAAGCCTGCCGCCCTGCCCTTCGGCGGCGACATAGGCGGCGGCTTCGGATGTCGTGATATGTTCGAACACGATTTTGAGGCCGGGCATGTCACGGCGCAGCGGGGTCAGAATGCGGTCGATGAATACGGCTTCGCGGTCGAAAATATCGACGTCGCGATCCGTCACTTCGCCATGCACCAGAAGCGGCATGCCGATGCGCTGCATGCGTTCCAGCACGGGGTAGATTTTGCGGATATCGGTAACACCGTGTTCGGAATTGGTGGTGGCGCCGGCGGGATAAAGTTTGGCGGCGGTGACGATGCCATTCGCATGCCCCTGCGCCAGATCGTCGGCGTCGGTCACGTCGGTGAGATAGAGCGTCATCAAGGGCGTGAAGGCCATGCCCGCCGGGAGCGCCGCGAGAATCTCGTCGCGATAGGCTGCCGCGCGCGCCGAATTTGTCACCGGCGGGTGTAAATTCGGCATGACGATGGCGCGGGCGAAACTGCGCGCCGTATAAGGCAGAACCGCGCGCAGCACAGCACCCTCGCGCAGATGCACGTGCCAGTCGTCGGGGCGGATGAGCGTAAGCATATCGGTCATGCGGACAACTTAGTCCGCGATCGTTGCCGATGGAAGCGTTTTACGCGCCCATCGGAAACTGAATCGCCGGACTTATATAAAAACCCGGCGCAATGCGGGCTTGGCAATCTCAGGCCACATTCGGCGCATAAACCGCTGGCTTGTCGCCCCTCGGCACTCCAGCCCCTCTTGGCTGGGGTTCGGAGACATGAGGATGATCGGTATAGCTGTCCGGCAAAGTCAGCTTGCCCTGCGCCACCGCGCGGTTGACGCCGCTGAGGATCGCCTGCAACGACGCCGTGACGGTATTCTCGCTAACGCCCGCGCCGTAGAAAGTACCCGGCACGCCCTTGATCGATAACTCCACCACCGAAATCGCCCTGGCGTTGGAGCCGGTGCCGAGAGCCTGTTCCTTATAATATTCGACGCCGATCGGCAGGCCGAGCGCGTGAATCGCGCCGTCGATCGGGCCGTTGCCGAGGCCGAGCAGGGTCACGTTCTCGCCTTTATAATCAAGGGTGATTCCAACGCCCTGCGGTTCGTTGCCATGTTCGGCGGTGAGAAAGTGTCCAGCATATTTGACCGGCGTTTCGACATTCACATATTCATTCTGAAACGCCTTCCAGATATCGTCGGCGCTGACTTCGGCCTTGGTGGCTTCGGCTTCTTTCTGAACCACGCCGCTGAATTCCACCTGCATGCGGGTCGGCATATCGATGCCCTTGGTCGAATTGAGGACATAAGAAATGCCGCCTTTGCCCGACTGGGTATTGATGCGGATGATGTTGTCGAGTTTGCGCCCGATATCGCGCGGATCGATCAGCAGATAGGGCATCGCCCACTCTACCCCTCGCGCGACGCCGTCCTTCATTCCCGTCGCCCATGCCGCCATTTTGGCGAAGCCTTTCTTGATCGCGTCCTGATGCGAACCGGAAAAGGCCGTAAACACCAGATCGCCCGCGTAAGGATGACGTTCATGCACCCGCATTCCCGTCAGCCTTTCATAAGTGCGGACGATTTCCGGCAGATTGGAAAAATCGAGGCCGGAAGCGACGCCCTGCGTCTGCATATTGAGCGCCATCGTGACCAGATCGACATTGCCGGTGCGTTCGCCATTGCCGAACAGGCAGCCTTCGACGCGGTCGGCCCCCGCCATCAAGCCGAGTTCCGTGGCCGCCACCGCCGTACCGCGGTCGTTATGGGTGTGCAGGCTGATAGCGACGCTGTCGCGGTTTTTCAGATTGCGATCCATCCATTCGATCATGTCGGCATAAACATTGGGCTGGCAAACTTCGACCGTCGCGGGGAGGTTGAAGATGACCTTGCGGTGGGGCGTAGCGCCCCATTCCGCCGCCACCGCATCGCAGATATCGCGCGCGAAGGTCAGTTCGGTTTGCGAGAAAGTCTCGGGACTGAATTCCAGCGTGATGTCGGTTTCGGGATGCTGGGCCGCCAGCTCCCTGATCTGCCGCACGCTGCTGACCGCCATCTCGATGACTTGTTCTTTTGACTTGTTGAACACGACGTCGCGAAATAAAGGCGAGGTCGCGACATAGACATGGAAGATCGCCTGCTTGGCCCCGGCCAGCGAGTCCATCGTACGCTTGATCAGATCGGGGCGCGCCTGCGTCAGAACCTGAATCTTCATATCGTCGGGGATATGGCCGCCTTCGATCAGGCGGCGCACGAAATCGAATTCCATCTGCGAGGCGGCGGGAAACGCGACTTCGATTTCCTTGAAACCGATTTTTTTCAGCATCTGGAAGAATTCGAATTTCTTGTCGCTGTCCATCGGTTCGAAAATCGCCTGATTGCCGTCGCGCAGGCAGCTGCTGAGCCAGCGCGGCGCTTCGGCGATGGAGCGGCTCGGCCATTGCCGGTCGGGCAAAGCGACGGGCGCGGTGGGACGGTATTTCTGCGGGGTCTGGTCGTTCAAAATAATCTCCATAAGCTCAAATTTCGGGCAATAAAAAACCCCCGTATCTGGGGGCGGAATGCGTTGACCGGTCGTGCGACTTATAGTCGCCCCGTGTTCAACGCCATCTAAGAAGGAGGTTTTTGCGAATCATAAAAAAAGCCGGTTCCCAGTTGCTTATTTAGAGAAATGATAGGATTTCCAGCGTTTCGCAATAGAAAATTATGCCTTTTATCAAAAACGCAATAAAATTACGCGACGTCCCCATGGCTGGCCTAACAAACCTCGCGTTTTCCGGTTTGAAGAAGGCCGCGCTTTATGAACATATGGGTCGCCGGGTAAGTTTCCGGTGCTGCCAGCCGCCATTCACACATGAACGCCCTCAAGAAAAAGCATCCCTGGAATATTCTGATCCTGCCGGCCGCCAGCGAAGTCGGGCTTGAGATTTGCCGCGCTTTGCGCGATTGCAAGGAAGTTATTTTGCACGGCGCCAATCAGCCGGGACAGAGTCTTGCCGATTTTTATTTCCAGAAAGTTCATGTTCTGCCGCGCATCGATCAACCCGAATTCTGGACAGCGGCGGCACAGTTGATCCATGAATTGAAAATCGACGCGATTTTCCCCGCGCATGACGAGGTCATTGAAACGCTCGGACAAAATCCCGGCAGGCTTGCGGTTCCTGTAATGACTTCGACTGCCGGAACATGCCGCGTCTGCCGGTCGAAGAAACGCACCTACGAAATACTGAGGGGCGTGGTGCCGGTGCCGGAAATTATTGCCGATGCGCACGCCAATAAAATGTGGCCGCGCTTTGCCAAACCGGAATGCGGGCAAGGCAGCCGTCGCGCGCGGCGCTTCGACGATGCCGCGACTCTACAGGCCGCTCTTGCTGCAGAACCCGACTTGCTGGTCACGGAATATCTGCCCGGCGCTGAGTATACGGTCGATTGTTTCAGCCAGCCCGGCCGCGGTTTGCTGTATGCGCAGGCTCGCGAACGCCGGGAGACCAAGGCCGGCATCGCCGTGCGCACCAGCCCCGTGGAGCTGGAAGAAACCCAGAATTACGCGGCGGCCATCGACCGGAAAATCCCCTTCACCGGCGCGTGGTTTTTTCAACTGAAAGCCGCCGCGGACGGTACGCTGAAAATTCTGGAAGTCGCGCCGCGCATCGCGGGCAGCAGCGCGTTGAGCCATGCGCTGGGCCCCAACCTGCCGCTGCTCAGCCTTTACGTCGCAGCGGGATATGACGTGGAAATCGCGGCGACGCCTGCGCCCGACCTGATGCTGGGGCGCGGCTTCGATGTTAAATTCATCGATAACAGGCCGATGGCGGCGCTGTATGTCGATTATGACGATACGCTGATTGTGCGCGGCGCGGTCAATACGCGTCTCGTCGCCCTGATTTTCAATTGCCGCAATCGCCAGATTCCGGTCAAGCTGATCACCCGCCATGCCGGGGATTTGCAGGCCAGCCTGACGCAACATCGGCTCGCGGGACTGTTCGATCAGATCATTCACATCATTGATCCGACGCAGCCGAAAGCACCTTTCATCACCGAGCCCGATGCCGTTCTGATCGACGACAGTTTCCGCGAGCGGCAGGAAACCGCCAAAACGCGCGGCATTCGCTGCTATGATCCAGCCGCTGCGCTGAGCCTGCTCGACGAGCGGATTTAGCCATGTTCAGCCAGCCCGCCCACGGACAAAAATCGTCGCCACCCGAATGGACGAGCGTACACACGCGCTCCAGCGGAACCGGGCGCGGCAAGAAATTGTGCCTCGTTGCCGACGCCTCCGCTGCAACGCATCAACTTGCAAAAAACTTTGCCGCCGATGGGTGGGTGGTAACGCTCCTCGATCTGGGTGGCACCGAAAGCCCGCCGATAAAAGGCATAACGCATGTGCGGCTGGCGGGACAGTATCGCGAAACGCAATGGTATATCCCGGTGCAATCTCTGTGCGCCTATCATTGGTTGTGTGACAAAGATTTCGACCTGATCGTTTTCCATCGCGGGTTCGGGGCGGGACATTATCCATGTCGCGCGCGGCATCTAGGACTGGCCTTCAAGGACACACCGATTGTGGTGTGGATACCCGAACCGCATACGCAAAAGATGGAATCGGCGGCGCAATTCCCCGAAACCTATGCCGACTTCGAACGCGATTTTATGGAACGGGAAACGATTGCCGGGGCGGATGCCGTTATCTGCGCCGAAACATCGGCGCTGTGGATGGAACAGGCCGGATGGCGCTGGCCCGCGCATATGGCGTTGCAAGATGAAAAAGCGGATATACCGTGGAGTCAATGGGCGGAAAATTTCACGCCCCCTGCCCGCATCGATGCGCCGGAGATTTTTATTTCGGTTTGTCTGGCAACCCATAACCGCCCCGATTTTCTGCGCGAGGCGCTACGATCGCTCGAAACCCAGACCTATGCGCGTTTTGAAGTCATTGTGATCGATGACGGCAGTACCGACTCCGGCGTCGAAAGTGTGCGCGCCGACTATGCGCCGACCTTCAAAAAGAGAAGCTGGCGCTGGGAAAAGCAGGAAAATACCGGGCCTTCGCCCGCACGAAATCGCGCTGCCAATATGGCGGACGGTGACTATTTGCTATTCATGGATGATGACAATATCGCCTGTGCCGACGAGCTGGAGCGCATGGCGCTGGCCGCGCAGAGCGGCGCGGATATTTTGACCTGCATGATGGGCGTGCATGATGGCAGCGCGATGAGTTCGCCGCCGCTAGCCTATCTGCCCGCCCGCAACGGGGAAGTCCTTCCGCTGGGCTGGATGCCGCTTGGCAACGCCATCGATCTTGCCCCTTTTGTCAACCGGATGGGCGACACGAATTCCCTGTTCCGGCGCGAACCTTTTCTGAAACTGGGCGGATTTCAGGGCGACCGCGCCATGATTTTCGAAGATTTCGATCTGTTTCTGCGCGCCTCGTTGGCCGGATATAGAATCGACGTCATCCCCGAAATTCTGGTTCTGTATCGCCGCAACCATTCTTCGCGCAGCATGGGACCGACGATTTTCACCAGCCATCTGCAAAGCTTGAAGCCGTTGCTGGCGCAATTGCCACCTTTCATGCGTTATGCCCTGCCTGCTTTGCGCCGGGACTGGTATCAGCGTCACAACCATCGCCGCGAATCGGCAGGATTTCAGGAAATAGGTATAAAAACGCAATATCTTCTATGATTCCCCGAAACTCTGCCCTAAAATCCGTCACTTCTTCCCTCTCCCCACACTCTTATCAGCGTCATGCAACGAATTTATAAACGTGTTCTGGTCGCGGGCGGCGGCGGGTTTGTCGGCTCACATTTGTGCGAACGCCTGCTCAAGGAAAAATGCGCGGTCATCTGCGTCGACAATTTCTATACCGGCGCGCGCGAGAATATCGAACATTTGATCGGCAACCCGTATTTCGAAGTCATCCGCCACGACATTTGCTTCCCGCTTTATGTGGAAGTGGACGAGATCTATAACCTCGCCTGTCCGGCTTCGCCGATCCATTATCAGTTCGACCCGGTGCAGACGACCAAGACCAGCGTGGTGGGGTCGATCAATCTTCTGGGCCTTGCCAAACGGCGCAAAGCCAAAATTCTGCTGGCGTCGACCAGCGAAGTTTACGGCGATCCTGTCGTGCATCCGCAAGTCGAAAGTTACTGGGGCAATGTCAACCCGATCGGCCCGCGCGCCTGTTACGACGAAGGCAAGCGCTGCGCCGAAACTTTGTTCTTCGACTACCGGCGCCAGCACAAACTGCACACCAAGGTCGCGCGCATCTTCAATACCTATGGCCCTCGCATGCATCCTAACGACGGGCGCGTGGTTTCCAGTTTCGTCGTTCAGGCGTTGAAGAACGAACCGATCACCATTCATGGCGACGGCAAGCAAACGCGGTCTTTTTGTTATGTCGATGATCTGGTCGATGGCTTGATGCGCCTGATGGCCACGAGCGACGATTTCTGCGGCCCGGTCAATATCGGCAATCCGGGCGAATTCTCGATCCATGAACTGGCCGAGATCGTGATCAAGATGACCGGTTCTTCGTCGAAAATTTCGTTCCTGCCGCGCACGCAGGACGACCCGCAACAACGCCGCCCCGATATTACGCTGGCGGAAGAGAAATTGGGGTGGAAGCCGCATGTGCCGCTGAAGGACGGGCTGAAACCCACCGTCGATTATTTCCGCAATCTTCTGAAGGCGTAAGGGCATGAAGCGCGTTCTGGTTACCGGCGGCGCCGGTTTTGTCGGGTCGAACCTTTCTATCCTTCTGAAACGCGAGCATGGTGATGCCGAGATTATCGCCTTCGATAATTTGAAGCGGCGCGGTAGTGAACTGGCTTTGCCGCGTTTGCGCGAAGCAGGCGTTACTTTCGTACATGGCGATATCCGCAACCCCGAGGATTTGCAGTCGGTGGGCGCGTTCGACACGTTACTGGACTGTGCTGCCGAACCTTCGGTGCATGCCGGGTATGGCGGCGATCCGCGTTACCTGATCAACACCAATCTGACGGGCACCTTCAACGCGCTGGAAGCCGCGCGGCCCCATAAAGCCGATGTCGTATTTTTATCGTCGAGCCGGGTTTATCCCATCGCACCGTTGCGCGACCTGCCGATGGCGACCGAGGGCGAGCGTTTTGTCATCAAGCCCGGCGCCAAAGGCACCGGCTGGTCGGCAGCCGGCATCGCCACCGATTTTCCGTTGGGCGGCGCGCGGTCGCTGTATGGAGCCAGCAAACTGGCCGCTGAACTGCTGGTCGAAGAGTATCGCGCCACCTATGGCCTGCGCACCGTCGTCAACCGTTGCGGCGTATTGACCGGGCCATGGCAGATGGGCAAGGTCGATCAGGGGTTCCTGGTCCTGTGGGCCGCCCGGCATCTCTATGGTGGCGAACTGACCTATATGGGTTTTGGCGGCAGCGGACATCAGGTGCGCGACATACTGCATGTCGCCGATCTGCACCGGTTGGTAGAAACTCAGCTTAAAAACCTCGATTCCTGCAATGGCGCGGTGTTCAATGCCGGCGGCGGCCATGGAGTCAGCGTTTCCCTGCGCGAACTGAGCGACGCCTGCGCGCGCCACGCCGGGAAAAGCCCAAAAATCAACAGGGACGCCTCGACTCGAGCCGCCGATATCCCCTATTATGTCACCGACAATACCGACGTCACGCGCCGCACCGGCTGGAAGCCGGGGCAGAGCGTCGAGGATATTCTGACCGATGTTTTCCAATGGCTGCGCGATCACCACGCGGATCTGGAACCGATTTTACGCTAACCAGGGAGAAAGTTGATGAGTGTTGCTCTTATTACAGGTTCGGCCGGATTGATCGGTTCGGAAGCCGTGCGTTTTTACGCCGCCAAAGGCTTCGAGATCGTCGGCATCGACAACGACATGCGCAGTTATTTCTTCGGCGCGCAGGGCAGCGTGGCCTGGAATAAAACACGTTTACAGGAAACCATTTCCAACTACACCCATTACGATCTGGACATCCGCTCGGTGGAAGCTCTGCAGGCGGTGTTCGCCCAATACGGCAAGGATATCGAAGTCGTCATTCACACCGCGGCACAGCCTTCGCATGACTGGGCGGCGCGCGAACCTTTCACCGATTTCACCGTCAACGCCAACGGCACGCTCAATATGCTGGAAATGACGCGCCAGCATTGTCCCGACGCGGTGTTCATTTTCACCAGCACCAACAAGGTGTATGGCGACCGGCCCAATTCGCTGCCGTTGATCGAAAAAGCGGCGCGCTGGGAATGCGATGCGTCGCACCCTTACGCCGAACACGGCATCGACGAAAATATGAGCATCGACAGCACGCTGCATAGCCTGTTCGGCGCGTCGAAAGTCGCCGCCGACGTTCTGGTGCAGGAATATGGCCGTTATTTCGGCATGAAAACCGGCGTGTTCCGCGGCGGCTGCCTGACCGGCCCCAGCCACTCCGGCGCGCAGTTGCACGGTTTTCTTTCGTATCTCGCGCATTGCGCGGTGCATCAGAAGCCCTATACCGTGTTCGGTTACAAGGGCAAGCAGGTGCGCGACAATATTCACGCGCATGACCTCATCACTTCTTTCTGGTCGTTCTGCCAGAATCCCCGCGCAGGCGAGGTTTATAATATGGGTGGCGGGCGTTTTTCGAACTGCTCGATGCTGGAAGCAATCGCCATTTGCGAGAAACTGTCCGGCAAAGACATGCAATGCAGCTATCAGGAAGATAACCGCAAGGGCGACCATATCTGGTGGATCAGCGACACGCGCAAGTTCGAACAGCATTACCCCGAATGGAAGCGCGAATATAATGTGGAACGCATTCTGGCGGAAATCGTCCTGTTCCAGGAAGATCTGCTGGGAAGCGGCGACGAACCTCGCACCGCCGTCGCTGGGTAACAGGCCTCGTGTCCGATCCGCTCGATCCGATTTTTGAAGCCGCGTTGCAGGGGATGTATGGCGGCCGCCGGCATCGCGGCAGCGATGGCCAGATGCATGAAATCGACGAGACCACCCGCATCTCGCCGCGGCAGGGCCGGTTAATGGTCGATCTGATCCGCGAACATGGTTGTAAAAAAACGCTGGAAATTGGCCTGGCTTATGGTTTTTCCACCATGTTCATTTTGGGTGCGCTGGCGGACGTTAAGGGCTCTTCTCATGCCGCCATCGATCCCTATGAAGAAATCTTATGGCGCGGCGTCGGGCTGGAAAAGGTCAAAGATGTCGGCGCGTCCGAACGCTTCACCTGGCACCGTGAGAATTCTTTTATCGCGCTGGCTAAATTGGCGCAGACGGGCGAAAAATTCGATTTCATCTATGTCGACGCTGATCACAGGCTCGACTCCATCATGATCGATTTCTATGGCAGCGACTTGGCGCTGAACATCGGCGGCGTGATGGTTTTCGATGATTTATGGATGCCGGCGACCGTCGCCGTGCTTGCGTTCATCGACAGTAATATGGCGCATTATCAACGCCTGCCTTCGCCCCACGCCAACCTCGCGATTTACAAGAAATTGCGCGCCGATGAGAGGGCGTGGTGGTATTACAAGCCTTTCTCCGTACCGCAGGAAGAAGGCGCGTGGCCGCCACAGAATCTCGGAAAAAAACCGACTTAGCTGTTCCGCAAACTTGCAGCGAGTTCACGCCATTTCTTGCCGCCGTCGGTCTCGATACGAAAACCGCTATCGTCCGCATTCACGCCCGGAAAGATACCCTGCACCGTCGCGTCGCCTATATGCGCGAGCGGCGTGCCTTCGATCGTCGCGGTGCCGGATTCCTGATAGGTGTCGAAAGACAAAGAGGCGATAAAACTCTTGGTATCGCGCATCTGGGCGTGGGTTTCACCCGGCAATCCGTAAGTGAAAGTGCCGTGTACGCTCATCCCCAGCCGTTTCAGTTCGGTCACAGAAGCGCGCACGATGTCGAGATCGAGATGCTTGTTGACGATGTTATCGACCACCCATTGATTGCCGGATTCGACACCCAGTTTGACGCCAAAACAGCCCGCCGCCTGCATTGCAGCCCAGCTTTCCATGCGCGAGGTATCGGCGCGGCACATGGCCGACCAGGGCAAGCCGATGCGGCCCATAACGCCGGACATATCCAGCACATGCCTGTTGCCGATATTGAAAGTGTCGTCGTCGAAATAGACCGATTTGAATCCATAACACCCGGTCAGATCGCGCAAAAACGCTTCCATATAAGCTGGTGTATAATGGCGCACGGTGCGTTTCTGGTCACCGAGCGGATCGTTGCCGGTCATCGTCGCAGGCCACACGCAGAAAATGCATTTGAAGGGACAGCCGCGGCTCGACCAGACCTGGGCTTGCGGCGCCGTCTGGCCGCGCGGATTGGGGTCCCAATAACGACGCGCGATCACTTCATCATAATAAGGGAAAGGGGCGGCATTCATTTCGTCGAGCGTTAACAGATCATGTTCTAAAATGCCCTCGGCCCCAGCGATAACCTTGACCGCGCCTTTTTCATATTCGCCCTTGATGCAGGCCACGACCGGATAATCTTCCAGAATTTTCGCGGCGTTGGCCGTTATCGGCCCTGTCACTACCAGGCGCGTATCGGGCAGCATCTGTTTGATGCGGCGGATCAACCCGCCATCATGTTCCCAGCTTGGCGAAGCGGATTCGATGAAAACCAGGTCGTAACGCGCCTGCTTCAAATGACCTTCGAAACTCCGGTAGCTTTCGCGCAGGGCGATGGAATCGCGCAAGACGATTTGCGCGCCGCTATGCTTGGCGGCATAGCTGGCCGCATAGCCAAGGAAAAACGGGTAAGGCAGATAATCTCCAAACACGAACTGGTCAGGCTGCGACCGGGCATAGAGCGTGTGCGGCCAGCGCGACCCTGCCCGCACCCCGGCAAGACGGCGGCCATCGGCACGAATAACGGGTCCACCATCATCGCCTTGCGGCCACCAGGGGGGATTGCTGAACAGGACTTTCATGGAACCAACTTGTAGAGAAGTGCCGTGAAAGAGTGTATGGAATAAGAGGTCTTGTCAAACCTTTGCCGTCCCGCATCCATGGCCGACATTTCGATTTATATTCCTTGTTACAATGGCGCGCGCACGCTGGCACGCGCCATTGAATCGGTGCTGGCGTTACCCGAGGCACCCGCCGACATCATGGTCATCGACGACGGCAGCACGGACGATACGGCGGCGATCGCGGAGCGTTTTCCCGAGGTGCGGCTGATACGTCATAATGGCAATCTCGGTCTCGCTGCGGCGCGCAACCGCGGTTTGTGTGAAGCCAAATACGACTGGGTTGCCGCAATCGACGCCGATGTGCGGATGGAGCAAGACTGGCTCGCCAAGATGCTGGCTTTGCGCGGCGAATTTCCGCAAGCCACCGGCTTCGGCGGCAGGCTGGTGGAAACGGCGCGCGAAACGGCGGGCGACCGCTGGCGCTGCGCCCATATGCGGCAGGAATGGGGTGCTACGCGGCGCATCAATCCGCCTTTTCTTTTCGGCGCCAATATCCTGTTCGACCGCCGCAAAATCCTCGCTGTCGGTGGATATGATGAAAGACTGCGCACCAATGGTGAAGATGTGAATCTGGCCTATCGGCTGCGACAGAACGATCCGGCTACTCTCTTGGTCTATGCCCCGGAAGCGATTTGCTATCACATGCGCTTGGATACGGCAGTCTCGATCGCACGCACGCATTGGGCCTGGTATCGCCATCCCTATGCGGTTCTGTCTCCACCCCGCGATTTTCAGGAATGGGCGCGCTTTACCCGGAAACATCTGATAGGCCCAATATCGCAGAAAATCGTCGCCGATCTGCGCGTCGGTGAATGGGGGCAAGCCCTGATCGGCTTGCGTTGCCTGATCGACAATCCCTGCCGCGAATGGGCAGCCTATCGCAGGCGTCGGCGTTAAACGATCAGGCGCGGCGGCGCTTGCGGGATTCCGGCAGGCGCGGCGGCTCGCGGAATATATTGGGCCGCGAATCCGGCGTTATCCACCAGTCATAGCGATAGCCGTCCTGAATGGTGTCCATGATGATATTCCCCAGCCGGGAGTTGGGTATGCCATAACCAAAATCGACATGCGCGCGCCTGGCAGCTTCGGCCCCCAGTTTGCGGCGCAGGCGCGCGCTCGAAATAAGGGTTTGCACGGCGTCGCGGAAAGCATCGATACCTTCGGCGACAAAGCCGGTTTCGTTGTCGCGGACAAGGCGTCCGGCTTCGGCCTGCTTGAGCGTGCAGACAGGAAGCCCCGCCATCAAGAGAGCAATGACATCGCGTGCATCGCGGGCCAGAACTTCCGGCGTATTGGCGGGCAGACACAGCCCGGCCGACATTTGGCTGAGCAAGGCGGCAAGCTCCGCATCCCCGGGACGCTGATGGAACTGGATCGAGAAGTTGGTTGGCTCGATATGTTTCTGAATTTCGTCCCATAAAGCGCCATGCCCGATCAGGTGCAAAGCAAAGCGCGACTGAATTTCTTCCGGCAGATGGCTCAGACATTCGATCGCCAGCAATGGCTCCTTGGCTTCCTCGACGCTGTTGACGGGCCCCAGCCAGACCAGTTTGACGGAATCGGAACTGTCCTGCCTGGGCAGCGGTGCGAACAGGTCGGGTGGAAAGCCGGTCGGCAGCAAAGTCGTATAAGGCGTGTAGTCGCTGAGCAGATCGCGCAAAGGCTGGGAAGCGCCGAAGCCATGGTTGGAATGACGCGCGACGGCTCCCAGCATGCTTTCCCCGGACATGCTCGGGAAATAAGCCTCGATTTCGGAGTAGCCGCTTTCGGCATCGTGAATATCGATAATGTCGTAGTCGAGCAGCGTTTTGTTAGGCCGCCATGCCATCGTCAGCAGCATGCCGAACGCATGAGCCCCCGCACGGTGGCAGATCAACACCGCATGATCATTGGCGAACAGGCGGTCGTACATTTCAAGATTGCGAGCCCAGCGTTGCGCCGCGGTTGACCCATAGCGCAGGTAAGGTGTTGCAGGAATGTCGTCGGCAAGCGACAGAACCGCCATCGACAATTCGAGATATGCGCACTCCCCGGCATACATGGCAAAGCGCGGCAGATCGGCAAGCGCCGCGCGCGGCAGATCGGTGACAAAGATCACATCCGCTTCTTCGATCGTTACTTGGTTCGGCAAGATACTCATGCGGCTAGCGTTTCTGCTTGGGGTGAGGGTGAGGGAGAGGCCGATCGATTGTCGGTGGGACGCAAATGCATCGTATAAAGCGCAGCGATACCATCGGGGCTAACGGCTCCCTGCCGCCACGATTCCAGCGCGAGGCCCTGCTCGGCTAACGTGGCGATGATGCCGTCGAGCGGATAAACGCCGCCTTTGGCCGTACGCCATAGGCCTGCTTTTTCCCGATGCGCCGCGAGAGTAAGCGTCGTCTCTGCACGCCCAATGGCCTGAAGCCTTTGCGCACAGGCCGCCGGGTCGCATGGCAACAGAACGCTGCTATCGGGCAACCCCGCCGCCCATTTTTCCACGGCTTGCGGCGCGGCGGTTTCCTGTTTTCCGGTCAGCATCTCAACCGCATCAAACAAAATGCCGGCCCGATTTTCCGGCGCGGCCAGATTGGTGTTGCTGAGTGCCAGCATGGCCAGCCATTCCTGCCATTCGCCCTGCGGCTGAATCAAGGCCATTTCCTTGAAATTCATCGGCAAGGCACTAGGCGGCGTGAAGTTGCTGAAACGCCGGAAGCTGAACAGGTCAAGCGCCCGAACTTCAACGGTAGCATTGGGGATCATAAATTGCCGCAAGCCGCGCGTGCGAACGGCGGAGCGGAAGATGCCTGTGGCATAAAACCGCGCCGCGTAAGGAATGGAGGCCCACAGCGGCATCAATTTCAGCGCCCGGCCCGTTATCAGAAAGCTGCTGATAAAGCTGTTATGGTGTACAGGAATGTTGCCCACGCTGACATGCTCAGCAAAAATCCGTCCGTGCGTGCCCACCAGAGCCACGCGGGACATCGTCAGATCGCTGCCGCGCCGCACGCTGGCCATCACCAGATCGCGCAAATGCGCGCCGCGCCAGCGCACGCCGGGCGGCAGAAAGGCGATGGCATTATAGCCCTGCCGCAGCGCCGCACGCGCGCCGACGGCAAGCGCCGACAGCCCCAGATCGTCGGGGTCATTCGGCATGACGATAGATTCGGCATCCCAATCGGCAATTGCGGGATCGAAATATCCCTGCCCAATCAAAAATTGACGGCAGGCGATTTTTCCGGTTTGCTCGAGCAGGCTCTGCCGCGAGAATTCCAGCTGCTCCGTCTGGCCTTGGATATAGGGCGTCAGCACGGCGACGCGCAGATTGTCGGAACGGGATTCGGAGTCGAAATGGAAATTCAGACGCCGCACATCGTTCAGCCAGTTTGCAAAGAAATTATTGGTGACGCGATGAACATCTGCGGTCGCCAGATCCTTGCGCTTGGCGTCGATCTGCTGCATGGGCGGCGGCGTGCCACCGGCGGCATAGCGGGGGAACAGATGGCTTTTGCCCGCTTCCTTGATTGCCGACGAAACGAGAGCGGCAAAATGCCGCGCGCAGTCTTGCGAAGCGCCGGCATCCGTCCAGGCCGCCCGGCCGCTTTGCGCCATTTGCGCCAGGACGGCCCACTCTTCTTTTTCGGCGGCAAGATCCTGATCGATGGTCGGCGACCCGGGCACCGTTACGCGGCAGCGGCCGCCCGAAGGCAGCCACAGCATGCGGATAGCGGCAGGGTTCATCATGGCGATGTCGGTACGCGCCTCAGCGCTGCCCCAATCCATATCGCACAACAGGTCCAGCCCATCGGGCTTGATCGCGCCATAGCCCATATAAGTAAGCTTGCCGGCGATGCCGCGCCATTCAACCAGCCTGGAAAGTTCGTGTGGCGCGCCGCTTGCGGCCAGGCTTTGCGTGCCATAGGCGTAAACTTTAAGACCCGCGATCTGCTTCTGCAACAAAGGCAACAGCCGCGCCAGAAATGCCGTTTGCTGCGGCGAAAAAGCCGCCATGAAACCGATACGCACTTCACCCGGATGATCATGCAGCTCGCCGCGCTCACGGAAATAAATGCCGGTGCGCATGTAGCATTCATGCACAAGATTATCTTCCAGCTTGGTGACGATTTCCAGCCGCACACCGAGTTCCTGCATCATCGAACGGCAGGCCCCAGACATCAAACCGATCAGACTCGAGCACCAGACAAACCCGTGGCGGAAAACCGTACTGCGGATGGAGTCGACCAATGCCTCGGCAGGCATATCCAGCGCGGCTTCGACCGTGGCGCGGGTCTCGCACATCGAGGTGAGGCTGCCCTCACCCGAAGCGATCAAAGCATTCAGAATGGCGAGGGCTTTGTCGTTATGGCCCAGTTTGTGGAAAATGCGCGCCTGCAGCCAGCGGCCCCAGATTGATTTGGCAGCGCCCCCGGCGCGTGAAAAGGATTTTTTTGCCGCAGCGGCATCATCAAGATCGAGTTCAACAGCGGCGAGATCCAGCCACCCCTCGCCAGGTTCAGGATTGCGGGCAAGATAAGCGCGGTACAGCGTCAAAGCTTCGTCTAAATAGCCGCATCGTTCCGCCCGCCGACCTTTGACGGAAGCCACGAACTCATCTGTCTCGATCATCTGAATTTTCCTGATAATACAATGAGGTTATTCGCGAAGGGGAACGCAGAAGCTTAAGTATAAAATCGGTATCATAGTTTTTTTGACAACACAATTGCCCGAATCGGTACGAATGCGAAAATGCCGTTTCGCGGGGGCGCCGGTCGCTCGTGACCGCCTGCCCGCCATTGCCGGAAATGCGTCCTCAGGCAGCCTTCATCATCGGTTCGAAAATAGCCATCAACTGATCACCCGCGGTGCGCATCGTATAGCGGTCATTGACAAGTTCACGGCCCTTGGCCGCGATCTTCTGGCGGAACCCGGCATCGGCGATCAGATGGGCAAGTTTCTCGCTGTAACTGCGCAGATCATGCGCCACGACGCCGGTGACGCCATCCTCCAGAATGCGGCCCGGCTCACCGGTCGAGGACGCGCATACGGCCAGCCCCATCGCCATGTATTCGAACATCTTGGTAGGAGATTTGGCGCGCGTATACCGGTTATATTGCAGGCAGATGAGGCCGATATCCATATGCGCCATGATCCCGGGCATGGCATCGGGAGCAACGGCGCTGTTGAGCTTGATCTGGCCCATGGCTCCTCTGGTATTCATCATGTCTTCGATGATCGCCGCCGCCGTCGGCCACCCGCCACCGAAGCCGTAGAAATGCAGAACCGCCTTGGCGCGGACCGTTTCGGGCATCGACAAAAACGCTTCGGCGATCAGCAGGACATCCTGCGTCATTTCTTCGTTCCAGACCGAGCCAGGCCAGATCAGATTGACCTTGCCGGGATCGATGCCGTCGATAGGCACCGCTTTGGCGCGCAGGCCATAATCGAAAATTTCCGTGTCGACGACGGTATAGACCAGATGCGTCTGCGGGTTGAAGGCATGCAGCATCTCATGCAGCGAATGGCTGGAAGCAATGCAACAATCGGCTTTCTCGGCGAAATGCTGCAGAACATGGCGGGGATGAAAATCATCGATCCGGTCGGCGACGCGGTGGCTGGCGAAGAAAACTTCGACATCGTTGTCATCGTAATCGAGGATCAGCTTGTTGCCGTTGAGCGAACCAGCCATCGCCATCGCAAACAAATTCAGATCGGCCTTCTGCGCTACGACCGGGCAATGCAGATTGAGGGCAATGGCTTCCTGCATCGCGAGAACTTTCCCGAGCGTATAACGATCCATCGCCGGCCAATCATTGCGAGGAATATAGGCGACGCCTTCGGGCGCCAGAAAATCATCGACGAAAGACAGGACCTCGGCCTTCACGCCACGGCGTTGCAATTCACGCGCAAAGTTGTAAGCGCGGATACGAGCGGGCGCCATGCGATGCCCATCGACGGGGCAAAAAAGAATATCGGCGCTTTTAACACGGGCAGCCAAATCTTTAGAAATGGAATTCGAACTGGATGACATAGCAACTCATACGGCAGGAGAAAATGCGTTATAAGATAATAGCGGCAACAGACGCTCCACCGGGCTTATCTCAGCTATATAAGACAGCGACCGGCCTCTGTCCAACCGCTTTCTAGCCGACGGCCTTCGCCAGCTTTTCCAGCTGGCGTTCGACCTTGGCCATTTTCATTTTGCCGTCACCCTCAATGTCATAGCCTTCGTCGATTCGCGCGCCCTTATAGGCCTTGAGTTCTTTGACGCGCTTCAGCGTATGCAGCGGCGTGCCTTCCATCTCGGCTGTACCCGATTCCTGATAGGTCTTGAGCGGCATGGAAGCGATATAACGCTTGGTGTCCAGCATCTGTTCCTTGGTTTCACCGGGCAACCCATAGGTGAAGGTGCCGTGGACCGTAATGCCGATTTCCTTGAGATAGAACACAACTTCACGGGCTTTTTCGAGATTGAGGCGCTTGTTGACGATATTATCGACGACATACTGATTGCCGGATTCAAAACCGAGCTTGACGTGGAAGCAGCCAGAATCCTTCATGACCTGCCAGGTTTCCTTCTTGACCGTATCGGCGCGACACATCGCCGACCATGGAATATCAATTTCCTTCATCACTTTCGAGATGCCCAGCACATGGCGATCGGCCAGGTTGAAGGTATCGTCGTCGAAATAGATGCAGGAAATACCGAAATCCTTGATCAGCCACCGCACCAGCCCATCGATATATTCGGCGCTATAGAATCGCACGGAACGTTTCCCGGTGCCATCGGGATCGTTGCCGGTCATGGTGGCCGGCCATACGCAAAAAATGCATTTGTAGGGGCACCCGCGACTAGCCCAGATGGCGGCCTGCGGATTTTCATAGGTGGTGGGCGTACGCCCTTCGATGGGATGGCGGTGATCCCAATAATGGCCGATATGTTCCTTGTCGAAATAGGGATACGGCGAGGAACTCATCTCCTCTTCCGTCAGCATGTCGTAATCGATCATGCCGCTTTCGCCCTTGACGACGCGGGTGGCGCCCTTTTCATATTCGCCGCGAATGCAGGCGTGAACGGGATAATCGCGAAGGATATCTTCACCCTTGACCGAAATCGGCCCGGTGATGACGAATTTGCTGTCGGGCGCAAGCTTCTTCATCAGCAGCAGGAGCTTGCTGTCGTGGTCCCAGCTCGACGACGCGCTTTCGAGGAAAATGTAATCGTATTTCTTGCGCGACAGATAATCGAAAAAGCTCTGATAGGATTCACGCAACGCGATGCTGTCGCGGAAATCACAATGCGCCCCGGTCTCCCGTGCGACATAAGTCGTGGCATGCCCCATGAAGAAGGGATACGGCATATATTCGCCGCGCGCAAAATGGTCCGGGCGCGATTGAGTTTCGGCGGTGTAGGGCCAGCGCGACCCCGCGCGGTAACCGGCGCGCACGACATTATCGTAGACACCGTCGCCACGATCGGAAAAGGGGATATTTGGCCACCAAGGGGGATTGCAAAACAGGACGTTCATGGGCGTTCCTTACTTACTGGCTGATGCTGGCCCGACGGGAAATTTGCAGGCACTAAAGCGGGCGGGGTACCGGGTGAATCGTTTTGTCGGCTAACATTACCCTATGTTCAGGAAAATGACTAGGCTTTCTCCGCGTTCAAAGCATGGGCCGGGGTCTCGGCGAAATGCCGCACCGCTTCGACCGTTTCCAGCAATTTGCCGCACCGCCGCTGGGCCGCAAAATGGCGGTTGGCGGCTTTTTGTCCAACCGTCAGATCTTCAGCGGTCGGCCTTCTCTGGAGGGCCGGCTGCAGCTGCTCATCGAGGGATTTGTTCCAGTCAAACAGCGTCAAAAAGGGGAATTCGCCGGCGCGTTCCTGCCACCATTGATTGGCATCGCTGATAACTGCGCAACGATGCAGCAGCCCACTTGCGGCGCGTTCATGGATAATGTCGCCGCCATGCGGGTTCGTGTTGCAGACGATTTGCGTATCGCGGTAAAGCGCCTCGATCGCGGGACCGGGAACGCTGGGCCTAAAACTGGCGCGGGCGCCGGTTTTATCGATGGAATCCCACCCATTGCCTACGATAGTAGCCCCTTCCTGATATTTAAGCCAGTTCACGAAGGTGATGGCGCGCTTGCGCCGGATATAGACATCGACCCAACGCGCCAGCCCCCAGAACAGGTCGAAATCGGCCTTGCGCTCGGCGCGGAAGGTATCGAAAATCTCCTGAATCAGGTCGCAGATGACGAGATTAGGATTTTGCTCGGCCACCGTGATTTTCTCCCACAGGATTTTTTGCAGAGCGTCGGGCAGACCGCCGAAAACCTGTTTGCATTCCTCGAGATCGCCCCCCGATTTAATGTAAAGAAGCCGGATCGATCTTTTGGGAAAAGCGGCCGCCGGATCCAAAAACGGCATCGCCTCAAAAGGCGCATGGGCGATAATCTGTTGCGTGCCTATATAGCGCCGGTGAATATCCAGATGCGACGCAAAGCAATAGATATTAGCAACATAACGGCTGGTATTCGCGTGATTGAAGATGTTGTGACAGGGATTGTCATAATGGATGCCGATGAAGGGGATGCGTTTCAGTTCCCATAAATTCTGGCCACCCACCGACAGCATTGAGCCGACGCCCTGCATTCCATAGCAGAAATCATATTGTTCGGTTTCAAGGCGGCGAAACAGGGATTCAAGCCCCCCTGGCGCCGCGGCATCATGCACATCGGCTTCATATCCAGCCTGCCGGAGCAGGCCGCAATAATCCATCGCCGCGCAATAAAGCGCCTGATTTTCAGTAATATAGCTAATACCCAGCGCGCGCTTGGTCATCGGCAGCCCTTCTGTCTTCTTCTATCTATAGAAGAACAGGCAACGTGATTCCAAGCGATTAGTGTCGCGCCAGCCTAGCCGACGATTTCTTCGGGCTTGAAGAAATAGGCGATCTCGATTTTGGCGTTGTCGAGGCTGTCGGAGCCATGCACCGAATTGGCTTCGATGCTTTCGGCGAATTCCTTGCGGATGGTGCCGGGGGCGGCGTTGGCCGGGTTGGTGGCACCCATGATTTCACGGTTTTTGGCGACGGCGTTTTCGCCTTCCAGCACCTGAATGACGACCGGGCCGGAGATCATGAATTCGCACAGATCGTTGAAGAAAGGGCGTTCCTTGTGCACGGCGTAGAAGCCTTCGGCCTGCTTGCGGCTCATCTGAATGCGTTTCTGCGCGACGATGCGCAGGCCCGCTTCTTCGAACTTGGCGTTGATCTTGCCGGTCAGGTTGCGACGCGTGGCGTCGGGCTTCAAAATCGAAAAGGTCCGTTCGAGGGCCATTTTTCCGCTCCGTGTAAAGATATATAGTGTGCGGGCTTATAGACGGCTTGCGCTGCGGGCGCAAGGGCCACACGTATTTTCAGCCTGGATCGATACAGCCGCCGATACAGGCCGACATTGCTTGGTTATTTTGGCTGCGGAACGCCGTTCGCCTGGGGTTCCCCTATGGCAGCCAGAGCATAGGTAATCGGCGCCGTTCCTAGCGGCGACCATGGAACCCCCGTAAAACGGGCTCAGTTCAGGGTGAACATATTCTCGAAGCGGGCGAGGTCGAACATCTTCTTGACCTGCCCGGTGGCGCCGCCGATGACCAGTTTTTTATGGTTCTTCTCGGCGGCGTCGAGCGCCAGCAGCAGCATGCCTAGCCCCGCCGAGTCGATGAAATCCATCTTCTCGACATTGAGCACGACCTGCTGGATATCGCCCGCATTCATTTTGTCGATCACGTCGCGGAATCCCAGATGGTCGGGGAAAGTGAATTTGCCGCTCATATGCACGTCGAGGGTGCCGTGCGTAAGTTCCTGCCTGATATCCATGTTCACCTCCTGTTAGAAAAGTTCGACGTCTTGGGGCGGATGCCCGGCGCCCGCATCCACAGCCGCCATATGTCCGGCGGCCTGCATGGTTTCGATATATTTCTGGCGGATTTCGCCGAGTTTGATGACCGCGAGAATTTGTCCGGCCGCTTCCTGCACGCTTTGCCTGCCGGGAGAGAAATCCTCGCCTTCAAGAAGCGCGGCGGCTTTGGCGCGCACGGATTCAAACAGGGCAACGCATTGCCTGATGATGTCGGCGGCGTTTTCGGCGATCTGCGTGTTGCGGTCCTGAAACTGCATATCGACGATGAGGCCGTGGATCGACTCGGTGATCTCGTGCGAGGTCTGGGCCGCCCCCTTCATCACGCTGGATGTTTTTTCGCTCTGGCGCACAAGGCCCGCCATCATGTTTTCCAGCACTTCCTTGGCTTCGATATTGGCGTTGATGTCGCTGGTCGCGACTTCCTTGAGAAGATTGAAACCGTCGACCACGCTTTTCATAATGATGTTGGTGCGGACGCGCATGCTGGTGGAAAGCTCGGAGACGCGCTCCGACAGAATCTTGACCTCGTCGGCTACCACGCCGAAGCCCTTGCCATGTTCGCCCGCGCGCGCGGCTTCGATAAGGGCGTTGAGCGCCAGCAGTTTCGACTGACGGGTGATGGCCTGAATTTGCTTCGAGAAATTTTCGATGTCCTGCAAATTTTTGATGGCATCTTCCATGCTGTAGACCATCGACAGGGCTTTTTTGGAGACGATCAGCATCTTGGTCACGGAATCGTCGAGCGTCTTGCTGAACAAGGCGATGAAATCGTCGAGCGTCACATCCTTGCCCTCGACCGTAATAGTGCCGATGGTCGATACCAGGGCATTGACGATATCACCCTGCGTTTTCGAACTGTCCGCCAGATTCTTGAAACGCTGGGTCAGTTGGCGGCTGGCTTCTTCCACGCGCCGGGCCGCGTCGGGCAGGACGGCGGTCAGCACCTGCAACGCCCCGCACCCAGCATCCGCGGCGGTCGCCGCTTCGCCAAGGATGGCGGCGGGCGTGGCCGTTGCGGCGGCTTTTTCCAGCATCTGGGCGACCGCCTGTTCAATCGGTTCGCCGGTTTCGATAGTTTCGGAACGGCTCATCGTGAGGCGCCTTTCTTTTCGCAGAATTTCAGAATCGCGGCCGGAATGTCGATCAGGGGCAATTCGATATCGACGGCCCCGGCTTTAACGGCGACCTGCGGCATGCCGTAAACCACGCAGGAAGCCTGGTCTTGCCCGAAATTATATGACCCGGCATCATGCATCGCCTTAAGGCCGAGCGCGCCGTCCCTGCCCATGCCGGTCAGAATCACGCCGATGGCGCGGCTGCCCGCGGCGTCGGCGACCGAGTGGAACAACACATCGACCGAGGGTTTATGGCCCGAGACCGGCGGCCCGTCTTCGAGCTTGCACACGAAATCGCCGCCGATCCTGACGATTTTCAGATGCCGGTTGCCGGGCGCAAGATAGGCGTGCCCCTGTTTGAGGCGATCATGGTTGGCGGCTTCCGCGACCGTCACCTGCGACAGGCTGTCGAGCCGGACGGCGAAAGATTGGGTGAAAGTTTCCGGCATATGCTGGGTGATGACGATGGGCGGGCAATTGGCGGGCAGCCGCAGGAAGATTTCGCGCAACGCCTCGACGCCGCCGGTGGAGGAACCCATGGCGATGATAGGACGCGCGCCCCCTTCCGGCGGATGAAAGGGGATGACCGGCGTTTCCGCCGACGCATCACGCGCCCGGCCCCGCCGCGCGACGTTGGAGGCGGCGGCAGCGCGGACTTTCGCCACCAGTTCATCCTTGAGATCGGCGATGGTATCGCGGGTCTGGTTGGTGACCGGCTTGGCAATGTAGTCAAAAGCGCCCAGTTCGAGGGCGTGGAGCGTAGCCTCGGTGCCTTTCTGCGTCAGCGACGACACCATGATCACCGGCATCGGGCGCAGCGTCATGATTTTTTCGAGAAACGAAAGCCCGTCCATTTTCGGCATTTCGATATCGAGCGTCAGCACGTCGGGATTAAGGCGTTTGATTTTTTCGCGCGCGTCATAGGGGTCGGAGGCGGTGTCCAGAACCTTGATATCCGCCTCTTCGGACAGCATTTCGCTGAACATCTGGCGGATGAGGGCGGAGTCGTCGACGACGATGACGGTGATGGGTTTTGTCATGGCCGGAACAGCTCGATCGCGCCTTCAACGGGCATGCTTTTGATCTGGCGGCTGTAACGCGCTTCTTCTTCGACCACGATCATATCCTCGCGGCGTTTAAGCTGGCGCATCATCACGCGGCCGGTATCGGGGTAGTAATGCAGGCGGCGCGGATGTTCGCCTTCCAGATCTTCGGAGGCGAGACGGTAACCTTCGCGTTTGAGAAAATCACGGATGAATTGCGCGTTCTTGCTGCCGATGCGGGCCGAATTGTTGATGACGTTGCCACCGCCGAACACCTTGATCTCGAAACGGTCCTTGCGCCCGCCCGCGCTGAGGATGCCGTTGATCAGGCTTTCCATCGCGAACACGCCGTAACGCGCGGAGTCGCTGACGCGCGCATCGCCGGCATCGTCGCCGGGCAGGAGAAAATGATTCATGCCGCCGACGCCGGCCACGGGGTCGCGGATGCAGGCCGACACGCAGGAACCGAGGATGGTCGCCAGCATTTCGCCGCCTTTGGCCGACACATGCCAGTCGCCGGAAAAAATCTTGACCACGCTGACATGCTCGCGGGCATCGTAAAACCGCTTGTCGCCGTGAAAATAGTCGGCGACCGGCATTTCCGGCCGGTGGCGTCTTTCGTCGGGTTTTGTCACCGGCATCCCCATCAGCGAACCTTGCGATAGATGGTGCGGCCCAGCAGTTCGAAGCGGTCGCTGACCTTGAACAGATTTTCCGAATGGCCGATATAGAGCCAGCCCTGCGGCTTGAGCAGATTGGCGATGCGAGCAAAAAGACCGGCTTGGGTCGGCTTGTCGAAATAGATCACGACATTGCGGCAGAACACCGCGTCGAACAGCCCCTGCATCGGCCATGCTTCGAGCAGATTGAGCGGTTTGAAGGTGATCATTTCCTTGAGAATATCCGACATATGGATATCGCCTTTTGTGTCCTGCATGACGTCACCTCGGTAGGTTTCGGGAATTTTTTCATATTGCTCGGCTGGGTAGCTTCCTTCGGCCCCGGTCGCCAGCATATTGGTGTCGATGTCGGTCGCCAGAATGCGGGCGTCCCATTTGGTCAAATCCCTGAGCGCGCCCTTCACCGTCATGGCGATGGAATAAGGTTCCATGCCGGACGAGCAGCCCGCCGACCAGATGCGCAATTTGCGCGGCTGCGGCGGCTGCGCGGCCAGCGGCGCCAGAACCGCATCGCGCAGATGATCGAAATGGTGCTTCTCGCGGAAAAAATGAGTGAGGTTGGTGGTCAGCGCGTTGACGAGATTGCCGACTTCGCCGTTATCGGCCCGCACCAGATCGCAATAATCGGTGAAATCATTCAGCTTGAGCGCGCGCAGACGCCGCACAAGCCGCGAATAGACCATGTCCTTCTTGTGTTCGGCCAGCACGATACCGGTGCGATCAAAAGCCAGCCCCGCGAGATAACGGAACTGCTGATCGGTGAAAGTAAATTCGCGCTCCTCCTCGCGCCGCAGCATTTCCGGCATGGGCATTCCTCCGCTTTCCCGACAATCCCTCAGAATTCTTTCCAGTCCTTGTCGTAGCCGTGCTTCTCACCAATGGCGGCCTTGGTCACACGTTCGCTATTGGCGCCCTGTTTGGGTTTGCCGGGCATCAGCGCCGCCGCTAATTTCGCCGACGGTTTTTGCGCAGGCGATGTTTTCGGTTTGGCGGTCGCGACGGGAGAAGTCTCGGCTTCATCCTGTTCGTCGAGAGTGAAGAAGCTCATCAGCTGTTCCAGCGCGCGCGCCTGCTCGACCATTGACGTCGCAGCCGCCGTGTTTTCTTCAACCAGGGCGGCGTTCTGCTGGGTGACTTCGTCCATCTGGGTGATCGCCGTGTTGATCTCGTCGATGCCGGTGGCCTGTTCCTGACTGGCGCGCGCGATTTCCGAAACGATGTCAGACACCTGCTTGACCGAGCCGACGATGTTTTTAAGCGTCTCGCCCGCCTGATTGACCAAAGTCGCGCCGGTTTTCACCTGCTGCGCGCTTTCGTTGATCAGGGTCTTGATCTCCTTGGAGGCCGAGGCCGAACGTCCGGCCAGCGAGCGTACTTCCGACGCTACCACGGCGAAGCCCTTGCCGGCATCCCCTGCCCGCGCGGCTTCCACGGCGGCATTCAACGCCAGCAGATTAGTCTGGAAAGCGATTTCGTCGATGACGCCGATGATGTCGGAAATCTTTTGCGAAGATTTCTCGATGCTGCCCATCGCCGAGACCGCGCTTTCGACCACCTGGCCGCCGTCGCTCGCGACCTGATTGGCCTTGGCCGAGAGTTCGTTGGCGTTGGCGGCGTTGGTCGAGTTCTGCTTGACGGTGCCGGTAATCTCCTCCATCGACGCCGCGGTTTCTTCGAGCGACGAAGCCTGTTCTTCCGTACGCTGCGACAGGTCGGTGCTACCCGAGGCGATTTCGCCCGAGGCGGAATTGACCGCCTTGGCCGACTCGATGATCTGCTTGACCATTTCGTACAGTTTATCGACCGTGGCGTTGACCGCTTTCTTGATGTCGGCGAAGGTGCCTTTGTATTCCAGATTCATTTTCTGGGTCAGGTCGCCCGCCGCGATGCCGGTCAGAACCGTAACCGCTTCGGCCATGCCTTTTTCGTTTTCGGTACGCGTCATGACCATCTGCGTCACATCGCTGGCGGTTTTCACCACCCGCACGACTTTGCCTTTCAAATCCATGATCGGATTGTAGGAAGCGTTGATCCATACTTCCTTGCCGCCTTTGCCGATGCGCTTGAATTCGCCGCTCTGCGCTTCGCCGCGATTCAGATCTTCCCAGAATTTGCGGTAATCGGCGCTGGCGCGGTAATCGGCTTCAGCGAACATGCTGTGATGCTTGCCCTTGATTTCGTCGAGCGTGTAACCCATTACCGCAAGGAAATTCGGATTGGCGCTGATGACGGTGCCATCGGTCTGGAACTCAATGATCGCCTGCGAGCGGTTGAGCGCCTCGGTCAATCCTACCGCGGTGCCGTCCTGCCATTCCACCACGGTGCCCAGTTTTTCGTTATTGGCCCCGAAGATGGGATTAGCCACGAGATTAAACGAACGCCCCCCGACCTGTATCGAGGTTTTGAAAGGGCCGGTCAGTTTTTCCAGCATGTTGCGCTGATGCGCCGGATTTTTATGGAAGATGTCGATATTGCTGCCGATCAGGCTTTTCACGCTGAAACGCGGCAGGTCTTTCTGAATATCCTTTTCCGCTTCGTCGAGAAATCCGGTCAGAGCCTCGTTGATATAACTGATATTGAACTGGGCATCGGCCATCATGACATTGGCCGTGCAGGTATCGAGCGCCAGCTTCAACCGCGCGCCGTTCATGCTTTCCATCTTGGCCTTGGTGATTTCGGTGGCGTATTTGACCACCTTCACGACCTTGCCGTTGGGGTCGAGGATCGGGTTATAGGAGGCCTGCAGCCAGACTTCCTTGCCGCCTTTGCCGATGCGCCGATATTCCCCGGCCTGATAATCGCCGCGATTGAGCCTGGCCCAGAAATCGCGATAGTCGCCGCTGTTGGCATAGGCGGGATCGACGAATATGCTGTGATGCTTGCCCTTGATTTCATCGAGATGATATCCCGTGGCCTCGAGAAAATTATCGTTGGCGTCGACGACGGTGCCGTCGAGCTTGAATTCGATCACCGCCTGCGATTTTTTGATGGCGTTGATCTGCCCCGAATAATCGGCGACCGTTGTTTTGATGTCGTTCAAGGCCTGCGCCAAACTGCCGACTTCGTCCTGGCGGTCCATGCCGTCGATGGTCATTTTATAATTGCCTTGCGCCAGATCACCCGAAACTTCGGTTGACCTTTGCAATGGCTTGATAAAAGAGCGGATCACCAGCGCCGCCAGAACCAGGCCGACAAGGGTAAGGGTCAAAGCGAGGCCGAGATGCCAGAAAACCGTGCCGCGTTCGTTGCCGATTCGGGTGTTGAGCAGGCGATCGAATTCATCATCACCCGCGGCCATGAAAGAAAACAACCGGGGTTGCGCGACGCGCGCAGCGATGGCAAGCGCCGCATGATCGTTGCTTTGCAGCGCGCGCTGCATATCGGCCATGGCGGCGCCGACGGCCTGAACGGATTCCCCCAGTTGCGGCTGCATCGACCCGTCAGGATTGGCTTTGCCGGCTTTGGCAAAATCGGCCGCGAATAAATCGGCCGTCTCGTTGAGATTATCGCGGGCCTCGGCATAAGCGATGGCATGTTCCTGTTTGTTATCGACTTCCATATCGGCGGCCGCTTCAAGAACGGCATCGATCCCCGCCGACAAAGACGGCGCCTGATTCACCAGCATATCGCCGAGATAATAACTATCGGCATCGGGATCGAGCGTGATGTTGAAATTATCGGCAATCGCCCCGATCAGCATGCGCGTCTTGGCAGCGATCCCGGCGGCGTCTTTCCCTGCCGACGCCGTCTCTATTTTGTCATTGAGGTGACCGAGAACCTGCGCGACGTAACCCGTGGCCTGATCGTTTTTCTGCCGGTCGGCCAGGGCGCGCCCGGCCTTTTGCAGCTCTTCCTTCGAGAAAGGCGTCACCCCTGCGGCCCTTAGAACGTCGTGCGCGACATGCATATAGCGCATGCCCTCGATTTCGCTCTGGGCAAATTGGATTTGTTCTTCGTGACCGATCACGAGAAAATAGCCGAGAAGAGCGACCGGCAGCATCATGATGGCGGCGGCGGCGAAGATTTTCTTGGTGATCGAGAGATTGTTGAACTGCATGGGAAGTCTCCTGTGAGGGGGCGTTAAGCGGCTTGCGTGAGGACGGTATCGATTTGCCTTGTGTCGAACAGATGATCGACGTCGAGCAGGACAACCATGCGGCTTTCGAGCGAGATAAGGCCGCCGATAAAGGCGGCTTCGGTCTTGCCGTCGGAAGTAGGCGCGGGTTTGATGGCGTCGGACATGACGTCAAGGATGTCGGACACGGCATCGACCAGAATGCCGATATTGCGTTCGCCCACCGCGAGAATGATGACCACATGCTTAGGCGTGGCCTCGGTGGCACCCTGATTGAGGCGGGTGCGGAGGTCGAAAATCGGGATGATGAGGCCGCGCAGATTCATCACGCCGCGCATGAATTCGGGCGCGTTGGGCAGGCGGGTGGTTTCGGTCCAGCCCTTGATCTCGCGCACGGTCATGATATCGACGCCGTATTCCTCGCTGCCGACGGTGAAGGTCAGGAATTGCCGCGCGGTGTTTTCCTGCGCCGCGGCTTTTTCGCTTTCGCGGGTTTTGTCGAAATTGTCGGCCATCGTTGTTCCTTTCCGCGGCTTTACGCCGCCTGCTTTCTGTCGGGCGCGGCAGGCGGATGCGCCTTCGCCAGATCGTTGATCTCGAGGATGAGCGCGACCATGCCGTCGCCAAGAATGGTGGCGCCGGAAACGCCCGGCACCGGGTCGGCATTGGCTTCAAGGCTTTTGATCACGACCTGCTGCTGGCCGATCAGTTCATCGACGACGAGGCCGAGTTTTTCGTTATGACTTTCGACCAAAACCACAAGGGCTTTGCTGGGGTCGCTTTCGGCACCGGCGACGTCGAAGGTACGGGATAGATAAAGTACCGATACGAATTCGCCGCGCACATTGATGACGTCGCTGTGGCCTTCGACATGCCGCACATCATCGGGTTTAGGACGCAATGTTTCGACGATGCTGGTGATGGGAATGATATATTTTTCCGATCCGACGCGCACGATCATGCCGTCGAGAATGGCGAGGGTCAGCGGCAGCGAGATCGTGAAATGCGAGCCTTTGCCGGGATGGTTCTCGACGCGCACCGTGCCGCCCATGCCTTCGATATTGCGTTTGACGACATCCATGCCGACGCCGCGCCCCGATACATTGGTGACTTTCTCGGCGGTAGAAAAACCCGCCATGAAGATCATGTTATCGATGTCGCCGTCGGAAGGATTGACGTCGGTGGCGACGAGATTCTTTTCGCGGGCCTTGGCCAGAACTCTTTCACGATTGATGCCGGCGCCGTCGTCGCCGATTTCGATGACGATGCGGCCGCCGCGATGCTCGGCGGACAGATGGATGACGCCCTCCGTGGCTTTGCCGTTATCGGCGCGGGTTTCGGGCATTTCGATGCCGTGATCGCAGGAATTGCGGATCATGTGCATGAGCGGATCGGACAATTGCTCGATCACGGTTTTGTCGACTTCGGTATTCTCGCCCTTTGTTTCTAGGCGGATTTCCTTGCCGAGCTGGGCCGAGATGTCGCGCACGATGCGCGGCATGCGCGAGAAAATCGATTTGACCGGCTGCATACGCACCGACATCACCGCTTCCTGCAATTCGCGCGTATGCTGCGAGAGTTCGTCGATGCCGCGCAGCAGGCCGGAAAATTGCTCGGCCGGAAAATCGCGCGTCTGCGCGCGCAGCATGGCTTCGGTAATCACAAGTTCACCGACCATATTGACGAGGCGATCGACTTTTTCGAGATCGACGCGGATCGATGTCGCGGGCGCGGGGCGGGCGGGCGCTTCATCACCGGCGGCGGTGGGCGGGCTATCCTTGCGCGGTGGCGCGAGGATGGCTGGCGCAGGATTTTCGCCGGCAATTTTCAGATCGCAATGATCTTCAACGAACTCGAAAACTTCGCGAATGGCGGCTTCGTCGCGCGCCGTGCGCAGATCGATTGTCCAGCGCAAAAAGCAGGCGGCGGCATCGAGGTCAGCGAGAAGCGGGACCTGGCTGCTGTCGGCAAGGATCGTCGCGGTGCCGAGGCGCGCCAGCTCGCGCAAAATCAGCAAAGGCTCGTTACCGGTGGCGAATAAAGTGGGGTGCGGCGCGAAATCGATATGCCAGAGGCGTTCCGGCGCGGCATCCGTAGCGGGTTCCTCGTCGAACAGCCCATAGGCGGCCTCCGCCCCTGCCACCGCCGGGCCGGCGCCCGCGAAACGTTCGAGTTCGGCCTTGATATCGGACCCCAGATTATCGGGCGGGCGCTGGCCATCACGCGCCGCGGTAACCATTTGCGTCACGACATCGGCAGATTTCAGGAGCAGATCGACCGCCTCGCGCGAGGGCGCCACCTTGCCTTCGCGCAGGACGTCGAGCAGGGCTTCGAGCGCATGGGTAAAAACGGTAATGAAATCGAAACCGAACGCGCCCGACCCGCCTTTGATCGAATGGGCGCAGCGGAAAATCGCATTGAGCGCCTCGGCATCCGCCGCTTCGACATCGAGCACCATCAGGCGTTCTTCCATCTCGCCCAGAAGCTCGAAGCATTCGGTAATATAGGTCTGCTTGAACTGGTCGAGCTCGGCCATGCCTAGCTCCCCGCCGGACAGACTTTTTTGACGATCTCGACCAGTTTTTCAGGATTGAACGGCTTGACGATCCAGCCGGTAGCTCCCGCGGCCTTGCCTTCTTCTTTCTTGCTGCCGCCGCTTTCGGTGGTGAGCATGAGGATGGGCGTGTATTTATATGCGGGGTTGGCGCGCAGCGCGCGGATAAGGCCGAAGCCGTTGAGGTTGGGCATGTTGAGATCGGTAATCACCGCGTCGATCCTGACGCCGTTAAGGGCGTTGAGCGCGGCCTGGCCGTCTTCGGCTTCCATCACTTCGTAGCCCGCGCTTTTCAGCGTGAAAGCCACCATTTCGCGCATGGTTTTGGAATCGTCGACCGCCAATATCCGTTGCACCATCTTCACTTCTCCCGTTTCATATGGCTGGTTCGAGCAGGCCAGCGAGACCGGCATCGGCAAAGCAGCGGGCAAGGGCGTCGCGCGCGCCGGTGATGCAGACATCGCCGCCCTGCGCCGCCAGAGATTTTTTAAGCGCGAGAATGATCTGCAATCCCGGCGTGGCAATATTTTCGACCTGCGCCGCGTCGAGCGTGAGCCGGGTGCGCGGCGGGAACGGCAGCTCCTTCAGGCCGTCGGCGATGATTTCGGCGGTTTCGATTGTCATCAGCGCCGGCAAAGCGAAGGTGAACAGGTTCGGCGCGTCTGGGGGAGTGGAGGATTCGTCAGCCACGGGAAATTACCTGAGATGAGGAGAACGGAATCTCTAGGTAGGCTTTCATGTTTAAAAATAATTCTATTTGCCTCCTACCCGGATGAGTAATTTCCGGGGGAATGCAACCGGTCCGCGATCGTTCATCAATGAAGCGCCTTGCGTTTCATTGATGAACGTGAATCGCCGAACTTAAATAAAAACGGAGCATGACTCAGTCAATGAATACAGGAATAACCATGCGTATCGTCGATACCGCAAGATGTGTCTTTCGCAAGATATGGCAGGAGATGGATCAGGCGCAGGGCAAGGCGACGGTCTTGGCCCAGTAAGTGACCAGCGTGTCGATCGCCTGTTCATATTCGCGCGGATCGACTGATTTCTGGATGAAGCCAGCCGCGCCGTGGCGATAGGATTCCATCATATCCTTGACGCTGATGCTGTTGGTCAGAATGACCACGGGCAGGCCCATCGTCTTGGGATGCTTTTTGATCGATTTCAACAGATCGATGCCGTTGAGGCGCGGCAGGAACAGATCGAACACGACGATGTCGGGCAGTCTCTGGCCGCATTTGGCTTCGTAATTCTGAAGCAGGTCCATGACCGCTTCGGGATCGTGCGCGGCATGCAGTTCGGCATGGCCGCCCTGCGCGGCGAGCGCGTTAGTGAAAGCGATGACTTCGGACGCGCGGTCTTCGACCAGCAGGATATGCAAAGCGCGGTTGCGTATTTTCTGGATGATGTTGGATTCGATGCGCTTGCCGATGGTTTCTTCGAGCGCCAGCCCTTCATAGAAATACCCCATCGGCACGTTCAGGATTTTGGCGAACAGCAGAAGCTTCCCCGCCGAAACATGGCTGACCCCGGTTTCGTATTTCTGCATCTGCTGGTAAGAAAATCCCATCAGTTCGGCCAGTTTCATCTGGTTGAGCTTGAGCAGTTTGCGGCGCTCCCGGATGCGGCGGCCGATATGGACATAGACGGGGTCCTGCTGTTCCATAAGGCTCATCGGGGGAGACTCCCTGCGGGAAAAATGCGGAAAATCATTAAAAGCAGATTCCCGAGGAAATACAACCATAGATTGTATATCTAGAATATCGAATGCCTATGTGTGCATTATAAGTGTCTTATTTATATGGCAAGGTAGTTGAATTAGGGTTGTAAATACCTATCAGCGATAGATACACCTTTCATGCGGCGGTAAAGTTTTCCCCGCATGCTCGGGGCCTGCAAATTCCTGTGTCCTTCGGCGTCCCATGTCGGCAATCCCCTGGCAAACAGCTCCCCTGCCGCCTGATGAACTCCGGCGGCTGGCCGAACTGCATAGCTATCAAATCCTCGACACACCGCCAGACATCGTGTTCGACCGGCTGACGCGCATGGCGGCGCAGCGTTTCGCCACGCCGATCGCGCTGGTATCGCTGATCGACCGCGACCGGCAATGGTTCAAGTCGCGGCACGGCATCGACGTCACGGAAACGCCGCGCGATCTCGCTTTCTGCGCCCACGCCATCCTCGGCGACGAGGTGCTGGTGGTGCGCGACGCGACATCCGATCCGCGTTTTGCTGGCAATCCTTTGGTGGCGGGGGCGCCCGATATCCGCTTTTACGCGGGCGCGCCGCTGATCACCAGAAACGGCCACAAGCTCGGCACCATGTGCGTCATCGACAAAGTGCCGCATCCCGGATTCAGCCCGGACGACGCCCGGGAACTAGCCGATCTCGCCGCCATCGCCATCGACGAAATGGAATTGCGCACGGCATTGCAGCGCATCCGCCATGATCTCGACGCCCTGCGCCAGGCGCAGCGGGCCATGGAGAACGCGCGCGACGAGGCCGAGCACGCGACCTACGAAAAATCGCAGTTCATCGCCACCATCAGCCACGAATTGCGCACGCCGATGAACGGCATTCTCGGTATGGCGTATCTGCTGGGCGATACGCCGCTCGACAAATTGCAGCGCGAATATATCGAGACCATCAATCATTCGGCGCAGAATCTGCTGCTGCTGATCAACGACGTTCTGGATATGTCGAAAATAGAAGCGGGCGAACTGATTGTCGAGCGCGAACACTTCGACGTGAAGAACGATTTCGCGCAGACGGTCAAACTGCTTTATCCGCTGGCGCAGAAAAAAGGCAACGAGCTTTCGTACCATATCGAGGCGGAAGTGCCGGACACGCTGATCGGCGATCAGGGGCGTTTCGCGCAAATCGTCACCAACCTGGTCGGCAACGCGGTCAAATTCACCGAGAACGGCAAGGTCGAAGCGCTGTTGCGTTACAACCCCGCCGATCGTTCGATTTTCTGCGAAGTCAAAGACACCGGCATCGGCATTCCCGAAGCCAAGCACGGCGCCATTTTCGAGAAATTCACGCAAGGCGACGTTTCGATCACGCGTAAATATGGGGGCACCGGCCTTGGCCTCGCCATCACCAAAAAACTGGTCAATATGCTGGGCGGCGAGATCGGGTTCGAAAGCAAGGAAGGCAAGGGTTCGCGCTTCTGGTTCACCCTGCCGATTTCGCCCGGCAACCGCAGTTCGCATGAAAATACCGGAACGCCCGTCCCCGCCGCCCCCAATGGCCGCCTGCGCGTGGGCGAAGCGCGCGTGCTGATCGCCGAAGATCATCCGGTCAATCAGGTTTTTCTTTCCGCGCTGCTGAAGAAATTTGGCTTTACCGCCATCGACGTGGCCGAGAACGGGTTGCGCGTTCTCGACAGAATTCAGGCGGGCGGCCGTTATGACGCGATTTTCATGGATTGCAAAATGCCGGAGCTGGATGGTTACGAAACCACCATGCTGCTGCGCGCGCAGGAACGCAAAACCGAGCCCCCCGCCCACATTCCCATCATTGCCCTGACCGCCAATGCGCTGGCGGGCGACCGCGAAACCTGTTTCGAAGCGGGCATGGACGAATATATCACCAAACCGGTGGACCCGGAACGGCTCAAGGAAGCCTTGCGGCGCTGGTTCCTGTTCGCCACCGATGCGGAAATGCCGCTCGCTTCCTCGCCCCGGGCCGAGCCCGCCACGCCGCCGCTGACCTTCGACCGTCTGGAGATGGTCGCCGACAGCGATGCGGAAAAAACCCGCATGCTGGCCCTCTTTTTCCGGATGGCGGACGAGGCCGCCGAAATTCTGGAAAAAACCCGCCGCGGCGAAGAGTTCGCGCAATGGAAGAACGCCGCCCACGGCCTCAAAGGGGCGGCGGCCAATCTCGGCATGGGCGAACTGGAAAAACTCTGCCGGCGCTGCGAAGAAGCCGGTTCTTCGACTTATGACCAGCGCGGCGAGCTAACCCGCGCCATCCGCGACGAAGTCGCGCGCATCGGAAATTATATCGCAGACCACAAACCATCCTGGGTGACCTGACCATGCCTGAAACCGCCGCCGAACTGGCCCGCAAGATTCTGACCTCACCGATCCTGATCGTCGAGGATAACGAGATCAACCGCGCCTTCCTCGACAAGGCCCTGCGCAATCACGGCTTCGTCAATCTGATGATGGCGGCAAGCGCCGAGGAGGCGCTCGACGTCATGGACAGGTTCCAGCCGGAAATCGTGCTGCTCGACATCATCATGCCGGGCGGCATGGACGGGTTCGAATGCTGCGCCGCTATTCGCAAACAGGAACGCTACCGCGAATTGCCGATTCTGATTCAGACCTCGATCACCGAGCCGGAGCTGCGCGTCAAGGCCTTTGCCATGGGCGCGACCGATTTCGTCAGCAAGCCGGTTTACCCCTAGGAACTGTGCGCGCGCGTGCGCGTGCATCTGGAGAAACGCCAGTCGCTGCGCGCGCTGCGCCTCTATAAAAGCCGGATCGAAATGGAGCTGGAAAGCGCGCGGCAATTGCAGCAGGCGATTTTGCCCGGCATGGAAGAAATCGAGGATGTCGAGCGACGCTGCCAGCTTGATATCGCTTCCTATTTCCAGCCTTGCTCGGAAGTGGGCGGCGATTTCTGGGGCATGAAGACTTTGTTCCCGCATCAGACCGCCTTGTGGCTGGTCGATTTTTCGGGGCATGGGGTGGCGGCGGCGCTGAATTCCTTTCGCCTGCAGGCGCATCTCAAGGAATATTCGACCCTCGCCGCGCGGCCGGGCGACTATCTTTCCTATCTCAACGACAAGCTGCTGTCGCTCCTGCTGCGCGGGCAGTTCGCCACCATGTTCTACGGCATCGCCGACACGCAGGGCAGCCGGTTATTCTATGCCTGCGCCGCGGCGCCGCACCCCATCATCCTGCGGGCCGACACCGGCAAAGCCGAGATACTGGACGGCGGCGGCAATCTGCTCGGCATCGGCATGCATCTTTACCCAACGCAGACAACGCGCTTCGCGCGCGGCGATCTGCTGCTGCTTTACAGCGACGCCCTTATCGAAACGCCCGACGCCAAAGGCGATTGTCTGACCGAGCAGCATATTATGGAGCTGCTGGAAAAATATCGCGGCGCTTCGGCGGCGGCGGTCAAAGAAATTCTGCTCGACGCCTTCAACGCCCACGCCGTGGGCAGCCCGCGCGATGACCTCACCATCGTCGTGTGCATACGATCGGATTCGTGAGGGCGCCGCCATGCCGGACATGCAAAAACATGTGTTTACCTTCAGGGACATGAATGATGCGCATAGCCTGTCGCTGACCCTCGCCCACTATTTTCCCAGGCCCGAGCAGTTCGCGCCGGGCATTTACGAGCTCCTGCTCAATGCCGTCGAGCATGGCAATCTCGGCATCAGCCTCGACGAAAAAAGCGATCTGCTGCGCCGTAATCTATGGCACGAGGAAATCAAACGCCGCCAGGCATCGCCCGAATTCAGCAGCAGGCAGGTCGAGGTGGTTCTTGAAAAAGACCCGGAGCAATGCGTCCTGACCATCGCCGATCAGGGCAAGGGATTCCCCTGGCGCGATTACATCGGCCGCCTGGTCGAAGGCAAGCGCCCCAATGGCCGCGGTTTATGGATCGCCCTTAACAGCAAGTTCGACCGCGTGATGTTCAACCAGGCCGGCAACAAGGTGACCTGCATCGCGCGTTATGGCCATTGGTCAACGCGTGACAAGCCGGAGCAGCCCTAGCCCGTTCAGGCGATGCCCATGGCCCTACGAATGCCGGTCGCCGAAATGGCCTGCAATTCAGGAGTCAGGTCGATGCGTTCAATGCTGTATCCGACATCGCGCCCGTAAAAGATATTGGTGATGTTGGGGATGCTGACGACTGTGATCTGGTCCATATATTCGCCCAACATTTCCTCGATCCGCGCGCGAATGAAGGAAAATCCGAAGGGATTCTTGGCATTGGTGTTTTCAGCATCGCGCACAGCAATACAGGCTTGCCCCACGCGCTCGATCCCCTCGATGATCAGGGCTTTGTGGCCGTCATGGAAAGGCTGGTAACGCCCGACAAAAAGCGCGGTCGGCCGGCGCCAGTCAAACCCCTGCCCCGGCGCTTGCAAAAGCTTGGCGATCTGGGCGGCATGAAACACGGCATTCTGTTCGATAACCAGATAATCGACATGTTTGGGTTCTTCGAACATGGCTTCTGTATCAGCATAAGGCGTCGGCTGCCCGGTTTTAAGATAGACCGTGTACGCATCGCCGAAAGCCTTGCGGGTTTCCGCAGTCGGGCAAACGAAATCGGCTACTGCATATTGCCCAGTCTCGGTCACGCGGTCGCAGAGCCAGCCCATGCGGCGCGCCTGCTCGATGCGATCTTCGCGGCTGAAGCCGAGATCTTTGTTGATGTTGGCGCGCACTTCGTCAGCGTTGAAATGCACGGCGCGGATATGTTTCTTGAGTTCAGTCGCCAAAACAGTTTTGCCGGCCTTGGGCAGGCCGAGAATGAGGATCTTCTTTGTCATACAAACCGTTTCTTGACTTTGGAGGGGAAAACAGGAATTTATAAACTCGAGGCGGGCGCGATCCGACGAAACCAATGCATATTCACGACCGCGTGAATCGGCTGAATTGTCCGAAGATTAGGCCATTCGCCGATACTCATTGTCAATCCTGCCCGCGCCAAAAAACGATTTTGCCCCTCCCCACTATCGATAAACACTTCCCAATCATTATGAAACCTTATGCAAGAATCCGCTAGCCCCATCGTCCATCTTTTTGTCGGCACCCACAAAACAGGCACGACATCGATTCGCTGGATGCTCGATTTCTACGCTGATCTGTTCACCCATTACGGCTATCATATTCCGCGCAAGGGATGGACCCACTATATCGATAATGTCTATAATGGTGGCCACAACAATGTGGCGTGGGAAATTGCAGCCGGGCGCCCCATCATTCCCGAATATGGCGGCCTGACCGACCTTGTGCAGGAAATACGCGGCATGCCCGACCGGCAGCACATTGTTTTCAGCGAAGATTTCGATCATGTCCGCCCCCAGCATATGGCAAAGCTGAAAGAGGCGTTCAGCGATTTCGATGTGCATGTGATTATTTTTATCCGCAATCAGGCAGACTGGCTGGCCGCCTATTACGCCGAAGCCCAGAAATGGTTTCATCAGGACAATTTTGACGCGTGGTTCGCATCACAATTTGAAGCCGACCACCGGCTTGACCTGCACGCTTTGTGTCAATTATGGGCGGATTCGTTCGACGCCATAACCATTCGCCCGTACGAACAAATTAAATCCCGCGTCTTCGATGCTTTCCTTAAATGCTGTCATGCGCCCGCCGAAATGCGCGATGCGCTGACCAGCCGCGCGCTGCCCATGGTCAATCCCACGCCGGGCGATTTTCCGCTTGAGCTGATCCGCCACACCTCGGGCATCGCCAAAAGAGAAAATGTACCTTCCGCTTATTATGCACGCTTTGGAATGCCCGTCGCTCTTCTTGCCGCGCAACGCCTCGACCTCTATTTTCAGAAACGCTCACCGCTGACCGAGGAAACCGCCAAGATACTATTTGCCTTTATGCAAGAGAAGAACCGCCTATTGGCCGATCGCTTCGGCCTCGCGCTGGGGCCGGAATATCTGCACCCGTCATTGCCCGTTTCCAGGCCCGAAGTATCGCCCCCCATCGATATGGATCATCTGGCGGAATCCGTCATGGCGATCTGCTGCGACATGACAACCGATCTCTCGCTCAGACTGCGCAAGGTCGTCAACCAATATCAGGGGCCTGACCATGCCCCCGTCATCGACGAATTAACCCGCATTGTCGATTTGCTGTATCCATGGCCGCAGACTGACGAGGCTGCCGGACATTTGCTCAATGAATTGCTGGCCAATATTCTCGGCCTGCCGGCTTCAGGGCTTTGCCTCGAAAGCAATGCGGAAGGCGGAGTCGCGCTCTATCTGGTCGAAGGGTGCACGCGGGAAGTGCGCAAAATGGATAAAGACGAATGGGCATCGTTGATGCGCGTAATTTACCAGCGCGCCCTTATGAACGTGACGGTGATGGATTTCCCCAAGGAAGGCTGCCTTGTGCTCGACCAGGAAGGCAAAATTTCCGCCTTCCGCGTGCTCAGCACATCGTCTGGAACCGGTACTGTCTCCTTCATCAAACCTCGTTCGCCCGACTGGGGTTTGTAATAAAATTCACATGCTGATACGCACGTGGCTGCATCCGAATCGTTGACACTACCCCCGATATGCCTAGTGTTAAGAATTGTTGCTCCTTCCCTGTGTCAAACGAGATGCAAGTGATCGCCCATTGCCCGATATGCATGAGTGATGCCTTTATCAGCCACGGCAAAAGATCGGCGCAAGGCAACCTGAATTTCTATGCGCAATTCGTTCCCAACCCCATCGACCGTTTCGACCGCGACATCCATGAATGTCTTCAATGCGGGATGCAGTATATATACCCCATGTACGAGAACGGCGATCTTGCGGTTCTCTACGATTCCGAAGGCTATCAGCGTTTCCGCAACGCCATCAGTAAGGCAGCCCTTGCGACTGCCGCGAATGCCGACGCGAACAAAATCGATTATCTGAATTACATCCTCGAAAGGTCTGCGGCGCTTGGCCTCGCGCGGCATCTCGATACCCACCGTCAGAAACATAAGGGGCGGGCGGCGCGCTTACTCGACATCGGCAGCGGAGAAGGTCACGAACTGCACGCTTTTTCGGCCATGGGCTTCGATGTCACCGGCATTGATCTCAGCGATCCGCTGATCGCCGAAGTCAAACGCACTTACGGCCATGAAGTTCGCAAGATCGCTCTCGAAGATATGGACACGCGCGAGAAGTTCGACGTCGTCACCGCGTTCCACCTTATTGAACACCTGAAAGACCCGCACGCGCTGTT
This sequence comes from Alphaproteobacteria bacterium, assembly GCA_031291435.1. Lineage (GTDB taxonomy): Bacteria > Pseudomonadota > Alphaproteobacteria > UBA9219 > UBA9219 > CAIXLI01. Next base: position 47,856 of record JARLJC010000137.1, read on the forward strand.
CGCCAAGGTCAGGGATCTGCTCAACCCCGACGGTATCTTCCTTGTCGAAACACCGGTGGCCGAAGATGGCGGCCTAACCGCACAACGATTCCGCGACATTTACCACACGATGTTTTTCGATCATTTCTCGCTGGCCCTGCTGGCCGCCAAAAACGGCTTCATCCCGTTGCGCATGACACACCGCCATTTTCATGCGGGAACTTATTTCCATTCCTACATGACGATGGTTTTTCAGTATAACCCCGTTTTCCACGCGATGTTCGGCCAATTCGAAACAGTCGCCATTCTATGGATGAAGTCGATTTTATCGACGTTGATCGAAGATGCCCGCGATTGGGGCCGCAACGATCTGCGCTATCGACACAAGCTGGGGGCCGAACCCATCAGGTTTCCGACGCTCGCAACGGCCGCATCAGAAATCAAGCAGGCGGGCTAGTGGCGGGTGGATGCGACGGGGGCCGTGCGCCTCTTTGGCGCACATTATAAAGTTCACCCCATGTCAGGAAGGTCTTGCCAAAAGCGTGGTGGGTGCTACAGGGATTGAACCTGTGACCCCTACCGTGTGAACGCTGAGATCTATAGAGAACTATATGTATATCAAAGCGTTATGGCGCATCAAACGTCGCCAAATGCCGTCTCGTGCAAGCTTATACTCACACATAACTCGCACAAAAAGTTAGAACGAAAAAATTTGAACGAAATGATGCCGATGACGTTGATTTCACAGCGCCAACAGTTCTAGCAAAGCAAATGGAGTTTTTTAACCATATGGGCTTCTACCGCACACGCCGCGCCCGTATTAGGGTTTGGACTCATAAATCATAGCCAGAAAGCGACGATGGAGGCCAAGAAGACGGCAGCCATGAAGGTGTATGGCTGTCGGTCGTAGCGGGTGGCAACACGGCGGAAGTCTTTGAGGCGGCAGAAGAAGCGTTCGACG
>JARLJC010000138.1 GCA_031291435.1 Alphaproteobacteria bacterium
AAGCCGGGATCCAGTCCTGTAAGCGCCGCAGGCCGTGGCTTGCGGATGCTTTGGGCCTGGATCCCGGCTTGCGCCGGGATGACGACCCGGGATGGATGCGCGTTGTTCATTTTCGTCCGGTATGTTTTCATGTGCCGCTCAATTCTGCCAGTTTTTCGGCTTCTTCGCGTGTGGTGAGGGCATCGATGAATTTGTCGAGTTCGGTGCCGTTGATGACCTGATCGATATTATACAAAGTCATTTCGATGCGGTGATCGGAAACGCGCCCCTGCGGGAAATTATAGGTGCGGATGCGCTCGGACCGGTCGCCGGTTCCCACCTGGCTTTTGCGCTCCGCCGCGTGCGCCGATTTAATGGCGCGGTCGCGCTGCTCATAGATCTTGGCGCGCAAAATCTTCATCGCCTTGGCTTTGTTCTTATGCTGCGAACGTTCATCCTGCATCGCCACCACGGTGTTGGTCGGAATATGGGTGATGCGCACGGCGCTTTCGGTTTTGTTGACGTGCTGGCCGCCAGCGCCCGAGGCGCGATAGACGTCGATGCGCAAATCCTTGTCATGGATTTCGACATCGGTTTCTTCCATCTCGGGCAGCACGGCGACGGTGGCGGTGGACGTATGCACGCGGCCCGCATTTTCGGTGCTCGGCACGCGCTGCACGCGATGCACGCCGCTCTCGAACTTCAGCCGCGCGAAGACGCCGCGCCCGCTGATTTCGGCCACGCCTTCTTTCAATCCGCCGACATCGTTTTCCGAAAGTTCCATGACTTCGAACCGCCAGCCGTGCACCGCCGCGTATTTGCGGTACATGTCGAATAGCAGGGCCGCGAATAAACCGGCCTCGTCGCCGCCCGCCCCGGCGCGTATTTCAAGAATGGCGTTGCGCTCATCCGCCGCGTCTTTGGGGATCAGCATGCGCTGAACCTGCAGTTCCAGTTCGGGAATGCGCGGGCGCAGCGCCTCGATTTCGCGTTTGGCCTCCGCCGCCATGTCGGGGTCGGCGAGCATGGCTTCGGCTTCGGTAATTTCCTGCCGCGCGCGGTTGAGCCCGACGATGGCCTCCGAAACCGGCGTCAGATCGGCATATTCTTTCGACAGTTTGGCGAACTGGTCGGGCGCCAAGCCTTGCTGCGAGAGCGCGTCGCGCAATTCGTCGTGTCTGGCAAGGACGCGCGCAAGGGTTTCAGTCAGGGACATTAAAGGGCGTTATGCGAGGAGCTGTTGGGCCAAAGCAGCGGGCGATATCTTCGTATTGCCGCCAAAGTGTGTTCTTCCGCCGTGTCATCGACCTGCCTCATTTTGAACGACAGGGTGGCCATGGCGATCAAAATCTTTTCCGGCATGGGCAAAGGCGTCCCCGCCGGATGGCGGTTGCGGCGCGCAGTAACTTCAGGGGATGAATTTTCCTGCGGTCCCATGGATGCTTACTCCGCGGCCTGATCGGTGGCGGGTTTCGCGGCCGCGATTTCGGCGGCCTTCTTTTCCACCAGGCCGACCAGATGCGCGACGATATCCTCGTTCTGCAAACGGTGGTCGGCCTGACCCGCGATATAGACCTGATGCGTGCCCTTGCCGCCGCCGGTGAAACCGATATCGGTCATCATCGCTTCGCCGGGGCCGTTGACGACGCAGCCGATCACCGAAACCGTCATCGGCGTGGTGATATGCTGCAAACGTTCTTCGAGAACTTCGACCGTCTTGATGACGTTGAAATTCTGTCGCGCGCAGGAAGGGCAGGAAATCACGGTCACGCCGCGGCGGCGCAAACCGAGCGATTTCAACATTTCATAGCCGACGCGCACTTCCTCGACCGGCTCCGCCGAGAGGGAAACGCGCATCGTGTCGCCGATACCGGCCCACAGCAGCGAACCCAAACCGATCGAGCTCTTCACCGTGCCGGCGCGCAAACCGCCCGCTTCGGTAATGCCGATATGCAAAGGATAATCGCAGGCGTCGGCCAATGCCTGATAGGCGGCGACGGCGAGAAACACGTCCGACGCCTTGACGCTGATTTTGAACTCGCGGAAGTCGTGGTCTTCCAGAATCTTGGCATGCGTCATCGCGCTTTCGACCATCGCGTCGGGGCAGGGCTCGCCATATTTATCCAGCAATTCCTGTTCCAGCGATCCGGCATTGACGCCGATGCGCATGGCGCAGCCGTAATCCTTGGCGGCGTTGACGACTTCGCGCACGCGTTCCGGCGAGCCGATATTGCCGGGATTGATGCGCAGACAGGCGGCCCCGGCCTTGGCGGCTTCGATGCCGCGTTTGTAATGGAAATGGATGTCGGCGACGATGGGCACATTCACCGCCTTGATGATGGATTTGAGCGCGGCGGTGGATTCTTCATCCGGGCAGGACACGCGCACGATATCGGCCCCGGCTTCTTCGGCGGCCTTGATCTGGGCGATGGTGCCCTGAATGTCGTGGGTCAGGGTGGTGGTCATGGTCTGCACGCTCACCGGTGCATCGCCGCCGACCAGCACATTGCCGACCTTGATCTGGCGGCTCTTGCGGCGGACGATCTGGCGCCAGGGGCGGTGGGCTTGGGCGTCGGAATGATCTGCGGTCATCGAAGTTTCTCCTCAGTTCGAATTGGAAGCCGACCCCAGCCGATCGGGGTCGAGCGGAATATCGCGCACCACATGCGGCGCGCCCGCCGCGATGCGCGGCAAATCGCTGCCGTCGAGCGAAAGCGTCAGCCCGTTGCCGTTGCCGGTGGTCATTTTCAGGCCGGGTTTATTGGGCACTTTGTAAATGTCGCCGTCTTTGAGGACGTGGTCGAAAATGGTCTTGCCGCCGGCATCGGTCACCATCACCCAGCTGCTCTGCGTGGCGCGGATAATGATACGCGACGGAGCGCCGGGGTCGCCGAATATCTGCCTGGCGTCCTTGGATGTATCCTTGGCCGTGTCTTTGGCCGCCGCAGGTATGTCGTTAGATGCCGCAGCGTCGGACGGCGCGGGCGCAGGGGCGGGCGCGGCGCTCTCAACCTTTTTCTCTTTCGCCGGTTTTGCGGCTTTGGGCGGCGCGTCGTCTTTATCGGCGGCAGCATCCGCCTCTTTCGCGGGCGCCAGAGCGGGCGGCACATTGCCCGACAGAACGATACCGGGGGCGGCGGGCGGAATGGCTTCGGCGGCGGGCGGTGTCGCCGGGGCGGCATCGGGCGCCGCCGCGACCGGTGCCGTCAAACCGGCCGCGGCGCAGTC
>JARLJC010000139.1 GCA_031291435.1 Alphaproteobacteria bacterium
CGAGGGGCTAAACGATGATTATGATTTTTCGATCATTCCTCGAATGAAGACAGATTTAACGCTTCGGTCAGGCCTGAAAACAATCATATTCGACGCTAAGTATTATGCGGATCCATTTCCTACGAATTATGGCACAAGAAAGGTTCGCTCATCCCATTTATATCAGTTATTTTCTTATATAAAAACGGTAAGCGAGAAAGAATTAGGCTCTGTCGTCGAGGGGGCGCTTATCTACGCCTCTGCCGGGCCTCATGAATCCCCTCATTTTGGAGCGGACTCATATTGGCCAAATTTCATAGACAAATCATTGCGCTGTCGAATCAGATCGCATTGAGCCTTTGCCATGAACCGTCCGATCAAGCGCATTGAATTTGTTCAGAAATATCTTGAGGGCATCTTCGCCGAAGACCTTCACGCGAAGCGCGTGATGTCTCTCGCCAATGGCGCGCTTGGCGTGATGACGAGCGCATCGCTGGCGGTGTCGGTCATCGGGCAATCTCTGGCGCAGGCGCGTAGTTTGCTCAGCAAGCACGCCATCAAGCAGGTTGATCGCCTGTTGAGCAACCAAGGCGTCGTCGTATGGGACATGTTCGCCCCGTGGGTGGCGGATGTCGTTGGCCAGCGCAAGGCGATTGTCGTGGCGATGGACTGGACGGATTTCGACGCCGACGATCAGGCGACGCTGGCCTTGAACCTGGTCTCCAACCACGGCCGCGCGACGCCCTTGCTATGGCTGACCGTCTTGAAGGACGAGCTGAAAAACCAGCGCAACGATTTCGAGGACCTCTGTCTCGCGCGTTTGGCCGAAGTGCTGCCCGAGGGCGTCGCGGTGACGATCCTCGCCGACCGCGGCTTTGGCGACACCAAGCTGTTTGATTTTCTCGACACGCTGGGCTTCGCCTATGTCATCCGCTTTCGCGGCAATATTCACGTCGCGGCGGCCGACGGCGAGACGCGCGCCGCCGCCGCGTGGGTCGGCAAGGGCGGTCGGGCGCGCAAGCTGCGCGACGCCGAGGTCACGACGGGCCGGCACAAGGTCGGGGCGGTCGTCTGCGTCAAGGCCAAGGACATGAAAGAGGCCTGGTGTCTGGCCGCCAGCACCGGCGAGGCCACCGCGCGCGAGATCATCAACGCCTACTCCAGGCGCTGGACGATCGAGCCGAGTTTTCGCGACACCAAGGACTTGCGTTTCGGCATGGGATTAAGCGTTCTGCGCATCGCCGATCCGCAACGGCGCGACAGGCTGCTTCTCTTGAACGCCTTCGCCATCGTGCTCTTGACGATGCTCGGCGCCGCCGGCGAAAGCCTCGGCATGGACCGCCATCTCAAATCAAACACCGCCAAGCACCGCACTCATTCGCTGTTCCGGCAGGGCTGCATGCTCTACGAGTTGATCCCGAACATGCCGGAAATCCGCCTGCGGCCCCTGGTCGAGCGATTTACAGAATATCTAAATCAAAACAAAACTTTGGCTCAGACATTCGCGGTGGTTTGAAAAATGAGGGGATGGCTGAGGGTTTGGTCCATTCTAATGACAAATCAGCCAATCTCGCCAATTGGATTCTTTATTTCCATCTGCTTTTTTTTGGTGCCGTGGTTCTTACCGACATTCTTTGTATATGCGCCGCTAGCCGCGTGCATTCTTCGACTCCGAGCAAGACTAGATGCCATTGCAGGTTTGGCGTTCGTCGCAGCCTTGATACCGTTTGGC
>JARLJC010000140.1 GCA_031291435.1 Alphaproteobacteria bacterium
CATCCCCGCCATAAAGCCCATGAAAAAATCGACCACGCCGTAATAAAGCGTGACCATGAATCCGGCCACCGCCGCCAAGGCCGCACCGATAACAAAGGTGGTCGAGATGGTGCGATCGACATTGATACCGACCAAAGCCGCCATGGTTTTATCCTGTTCGCAGGCGCGCTGGGCGCGGCCAAGGCCGGTGCGCCCGACCACCAGACTGACGGAAATCATCAGCGAGACGGTCAATAACAGAATGACGATTTGCAGATAGGACACCGATACCGCGAAACCGTCGGCGCGCTGCATAATCGTGAAGCCGCCTTGCAGAACGGGAGCCATTGTTTTCACCCGCGCCCCCTGCAGCAATTGCACATAATTCTGCAGCAGCACCGACATGCCGATGGCCGAAATCAGCGGCGCCAGACGCGGCGCGCGGCGCAGGGGGCGATAGGCGATGCGTTCGATGCTCCAGCCATAAAGGCTGGTGACCAGAATGCTGACGAGAAGGACGATGCCCAAAGCAAGCCCGACCGAACTGACCCCCGCCGCGCTCAGCACCGTAAAGCCGATCACGGTAATAAACGCGCCGATCATGTAAATCTCGCCATGCGCGAAATTGATCATGCCGATGATGCCGTACACCATCGTATAGCCGATGGCGATCAGCCCATAGACGGCGCCGAGGGTAAGGCCATTGATCAGTTGCTGGAGGAAGTAGGCCAAAACAATCCTTATTTATATTTGTTCTTCGCGAGCACCGGCCCGCCGTGACACAGCGGCGCAAAGGAACGCTCGGCGATCACCATGCGCTGGACTTCGTTTTCGACATCGGCGGGGGTCGCGGTTTCCATTTTGACAACCTCGTCGCGGTAGTCGGTGCAGAAAACCGGCGGCGACATATCGGCGGATTTCTGCCCGTACTCGTTGGCCAGAATGGTGCGCAGCCGGTCGAGATGCTCGGTGGGGTCGCCTTTCTTGTGGGCTTTGTAATAGCCAATCATGGTTTGCTCGGCATCGTGCAGGACGCGGATATTGCGCTTGGTGAAATCGCCATAGGCGGCGCCGAGGTCTTGCCCGCGCGAACTTTCATGGCAGGTGACCGTCACCACCATCAGCTCGGAATGCAGGCGCAGCAGTTGTTCGGCCTGCATCTGTTCGGGCGTGTAGCAGGCATTGGCGGCTACAGCCGGGACGGAGACCGTGGCGAGCAGCAGTCCGAGGACGAAACGCAGAAACTTGGTCGTCATATTTTCACCTTTATTCCGATAGAATCCTTTGTCAAATTATCACAAGCGGGGTGACTTGGCACCCTTCCCTTTTATACCGCCCTAAGGGTTTGATATGAATTGCTCTCAGGAACAAGCCGAAACCATCCTGAAAATGGTCGAGGAGAGGCTGGGCGAGGACCGTTCACCGGCGGCCCGCCTCAAACTGATCTGGTGGACGCTGCTTTGCACCCGCTCGCGCATCCTGACCAACGAGCTGCGCGGTTTTACGCAGGATCGCGTGGTGGACGGCCCTTTTGCCGGCATGAAACTGACCGACGATGTGCTGGGCCAGTATCAGGCGCCGGTTTTGCTCGGCTGCTATGAGCATGAACTGCACCCGGTGATGGAACGGATTATCGCGACACCTTATGAACGCATTATCAATATCGGCTGTTCGGTGGGGTATTATGCCGTCGGGCTGGCTTTGCGGATGCCGCGGGCGCGGATCGACGCTTACGATATTTCGCCCGAAGCGCGGGCGCGCTGCACGGCGCTGGCAGCGCTTAACGGCGTGCAGGAGCGCGTGCATATCGGCGAGCGTTTCGACGGCGCCGATTTCGCCTCTTACGCCGGGGGCAAGGTTCTGGCCCTGGTCGATATCGAGGGCGGGGAGCGCGAGATGCTCGACCCCGCTTTGTACCCTGCCCTTGGCGGCATGGATATTCTGGTCGAACTGCATGACGTCATCGACCCCGCACTTTCCAAAACCATTCCGGCGCGTTTCGCCGCCACACATGACATCGAAATAATCGCGAATCGGGATGCTTTTCCGGATATCAGCCGGTTCGTGAAGCCCGATATGTTCTTCGACCCGTTCGATCATCTCATTCTGGGGTGGGAGGGGCGCGGCGGATTGACCCCGTGGGGCTTTTTCAGGACAAAAACCCCGTAAATGCGGGGTTCGGGGAATATTCCGCAAAAAGAACAAAAATAGAACTTGCATTGGCGGCGCGAAAGGCATAAAAGAACAAACCATAAACACCCGTTGTTCTGTTCCTTCTCCCTTCCCTTCCTGCTAACCAAAGGAGTTTCCCATGGCCGCCGCGAAATCCGCCAATCTCCACGTCGTCGAAAAAGAAGGCACACCTATGAATTCAGACCGGCAGAAAGCCCTTGATGCGGCCTTGAGCCAGATCGAACGCGCCTTCGGCAAAGGTTCGGTGATGAAACTGGGGGTAGGCAATGCCCCGGCGGAAATCGAGACGATTTCGACCGGTTCGCTGGGTCTCGATATCGCGCTCGGCATAGGCGGGTTACCGCGTGGGCGTATCATCGAAATTTACGGGCCGGAAAGCTCGGGCAAAACGACGTTAGCCCTGCATGTGATTGCGCAGGCTCAAAAAAGCGGCGGCACTTGCGCGTTTGTGGATGCCGAACATGCGCTTGACCCCATTTATGCCCGCAAGCTGGGCGTCAATATCGACGAGCTGCTGATTTCGCAGCCGGATGCCGGGGAACAGGCGCTGGAAATCGCCGATACTCTCGTGCGTTCGGGCGCTATCGACGTTCTGGTGGTGGATTCGGTGGCGGCTTTGGTGCCACGCGCCGAGTTGGAAGGCGAAATGGGTGACAGCCATATGGGCTTGCAGGCGCGGTTGATGAGCCAGGCTTTGCGCAAGCTGACCGGCTCGATTTCCAAGTCCCGCTGCATGGTGATTTTCATCAACCAGATCCGCATGAAGATCGGCGTCATGTTTGGCAACCCGGAAACCACGACCGGCGGCAATGCCTTGAAGTTCTATGCCTCGGTGCGATTGGATATCCGCCGCATCGGCGCGATCAAGGACAGGGAAACCGTGGTCGGCAACCAGACCCGCGTGAAAGTGGTCAAGAACAAGATGGCCCCGCCTTTCCGCACCGTGGAGTTCGACATCATGTATGGCGAGGGAATTTCCAAGCTCGGCGAGATGATCGATCTCGGCTCGCAGGCCGGGGTGGTGGAAAAATCCGGCGCGTGGTTCTCCTATGACGGGCAGCGCATCGGTCAGGGCCGCGAAAACGCCAAGCAGTTCCTGAAAGATAATCCCGAAATCGCCAACGCCATCGACAAGAAAGTGCGCGAGAATGCCGGAATGGTGGCCAACGCCATGCTCGGCACCAGCGCAGGCGAGGATGACGAGAAAGAAGAATGAGCCAGAAGACGAACGACAGAGGTTCTGACATCTGACACCTGACCTTCGGCGCTATCCTGATTTAAGACGCGCGCTGCCGGGAAGAACTGCCAGGATTCCCTCCCCCTCGTGGGGAGGGTTAGGGAGGGGGGGCCTTCAATCGACGCTCCACATCGCATGATAATTCCCACCTTATATGGGATTTTTCCCTTGACTTCCTCCGCCTCCTCCGCTACATTCCCCAAACCTCGCAAGAGGGGCGTTATCGACTTCTGTCCCACAGGGCCTGCGCAGGGTGTGGGGAACAAACGGCAGGAGACAACGCAGGATGCATGCTTCCGCCCGCGCAAGCGGTCGGAAGGAGCGCGCTCTTTCCACCTTTTCAGCCGATGGAGAATTTCCCCAATGATCTAGCGCTTTTTTCGATAGGGTTGCCCCCCTTGCGTCATTTCCGCGAAGGCGGAAATCCCATTTGTTATTCATCCGACCCGCTTCTATCCGGCTTCGATATTCAGCGCGGCGGCAAGAAGCTTTTTCGTATAATCCTGCTGCGGATGGGCGAAAAGCTGGGCGGAGTCGCCCTGCTCCACCACCAGACCTGCTTTCATCACCACAACGCGGTGCGACAAAGCCTTGATAACGCGCAGATCGTGACTGATGAAAAGGAAAGCAAGGCCGTGCCGCCGTTGCAGATCGCGCAAAAGATCGACGATCTGCGCCTGCACCGACATATCGAGCGCCGAAGTCGGCTCATCGAGGATGATAAGCTTGGGTTGCAGGATAAGGGCGCGGGCGATGGAAATGCGCTGCCTCTGCCCGCCGGAAAATTCATGCGGATAGCGGTTACGCGATTCCGGATCGAGGCCGACTTCTTTCAACGCGGCGATGATGCGTTCCTCGCGCTCGGCCCGCGTCTTCCAAAGCCCGTTAATATCCAGCCCCTCGGCAATAATATCGCCCGCCGACATGCGCGGGCTAAGGCTGCCGAACGGGTCCTGAAACACGACCTGCATCGAGCGTCGCAAGGGGCGCATCTGCTTGCGACTGAGGCCCATGATGGGCATGCCAAGAAATACAACAGTACCGCTGGCGGGAATGAGCCGCAGCAACGCCAACCCCAGCGTCGTTTTCCCCGAACCGGATTCGCCGACGATGCCGACGGTTTCCCCCGCCCGCACCGACAAAGAAACGCCATCGACCGCGCGGACATAATCGGTGGCGCGTCCGAACAGGCCTTTGCGGATGGGGAAATACACTTTCATATTTTCGGCGCGGAGAATTTCGGGCGCGTCGATCGCCACGGTCAGCGCATCGCCTTTCGGCTCCGCCGCCAGCAGCATTTTCGTATAGGGGTGCTTCGGATGCGCGAACAATTCCGCCGCCGAAGCCTGCTCGACCAGCTCACCATGCTGCATGACGCAAACCTTATCGGCCACCTTGCGAACAATGCCGAGATCATGAGTGATGAGGAGCAACGCCATGCCGAGCCGCTGCTGCAAATCTTTCAGCAATTTCAGAATCTGCGCCTGAATAGTGACGTCGAGCGCCGTGGTCGGTTCGTCGGCGATCAGCAAGGCGGGATCGTTGGCGAGCGCCATCGCGATCATCACGCGCTGCCTCTGCCCGCCGGAAAGTTCATGCGGATAGGCGTCGAGGCGTTTTTCGGATTCAGGCAACGCCACCAAATTCAAAAGTTCGATAATGCGGGCGCGCGCCTGCTCGGCGGTAAGTTTTTTATGGAGAAAAAGAACTTCGCCGATCTGCCGCCCGATAGTATGCAGCGGATTGAGCGATGTCATCGGCTCCTGAAAAATCATGCCGATGCGGTATCCTCGGATATGCTGCAACACCGATGGCGGCGCGCCGATGATTTCCTGCCCGTCGAATTTGATGCTGCCGGTCGGGTGCCACGCATTCGGATATGGCAACAATTGCAACAGCGACAAAGCGGTGACCGATTTGCCGGAACCGCTTTCCCCCACCAGAGCCACGGTTTCGCCGCGCGCGATGGAAAAGGAAACGCCGCGCACCACGGAACTGGCGCGCTCGCCATGCCCGAAACTGACGCCGAGATTTTCGACCGTGAGCAACGTCATTTGCCCCCCTGAATTTTGCGGGGATCGAAGGCGTCGCGCACCGCTTCGCCGATAAAGATCAGCAAGGTCAGCATCAAAGCAAGGATGCAGAAAGAACTAATGCCAAGCCACGGCGCCTGCAGATTATTCTTGCCCTGATTGAGCAATTCGCCGAGCGAAGGCGAACCGGGCGGTAGGCCGAAACCGAGAAAATCCAAAGCGGTCAAAGTGGTGATGGCGTGATTGAGGACGAAAGGCAGAAACGTCAATGTCGCCACCATCGCGTTAGGCAGAACATGATGGAACATAATGGTGAGATCGCCAGCCCCCAAAGCCTTCGCCGCGCGCACATAATCGAAATTGCGCGCGCGCAGAAATTCGGCGCGCACGACATGCACCAATTGCATCCACGAAAACAGCAGCATCAGGATCAGCAGCCACCAGAAATTCGGCTGCACAAGGCTGGCCATAATAATAAGAAGATACAAAACCGGCATGCCGCCCCAGATTTCGATGAAACGCTGCATGACAAGATCGGTCAACCCGCCGAAATAGCCCTGCACCGCCCCCGCCGCGATGCCGATGACGGAAGAAAACAAAGTCAATGTCAGCCCGAACAGAACCGAAATGCGGAAGCCATAGATGATGCGCGCCAGCACGTCGCGCCCTTGGTCGTCGGTGCCGAGCCAGTTGTCGCGCGAAGGCGGCGCCGGCGCGGGCGTAGCAAGGTCGTAATTAATCGTGTTGTAGGAATAGGGAATCAGCGGCCAGACCATCCAGCCTTTCGCGTCGATGAGTTTGGCGACATAGGGATCGCGGTACCGCGCCTCGGTTTCGAAATCGCCGCCGAAGGTGGTTTCGGGATAACTGGCGAAGATCGGCGCGTAATAATGCCCATCAAACTTGATCAGCAGCGGATTGTCGTTGGCGACGAATTCCGCACCCAAAGTCACCCCGAACAGGAGCAGAAACATCCATAATGACCAGAATCCGCGCCGGTTGGCCTTGAAATTGGCCCAACGGCGGTGGTTTAACGGAGTCCAGGTTGCAGGTGAAAACAGCATATGAATTTAAGGATACATGATCGGCTTTGCAGAGTTTAGAAACGCCCCCTCGGCTAGCGTCATTCCCGCGAAGGCGGGAATCCAGAGCCATAAAAACAAATGCTTGCCCTATTGGCCCTGGATTCCCGCCTTCGCGGGAATGACGCTAACGGCAAGATTCGCTCTAAACCGTCGAGTTGCTGCATTAATAGCTCTCTTGTACTCTTGTGAACAAGACTCTATCTTTGCCCCCATGACCGAACATAATCTCTTTCAGGAAATTCAGGAAGACCTCGAGCGCCAGCGTTACGAGGCTCTGTGGCAACGCTATGGCATCTGGGTTATCGCCGCCGCCCTTGTCGCCGTGATCGGCACGGCGGGAACCAACGCCTATCAGGCGTGGCAGTCCGGCCATAACGAGAAAGTGACTTCGGGTTATATCGACGCCGCCAAACCCGGCAAAGATACCGCCGAAAGCATCGCCAAGCTGGAAAGTTTCGCGGCATCTCAGTCCGGCGCGACGCAGGCCGATTTCGCCCTGCTGCGCGCGGGTGCTTTGGCGGCGCAGAAGGATGACGCCACCACGGCGGTCAAATTATTTGATCAAGTAGCGAGCGATACCAGGGCCGATTCCGCGTTCCGCCAGCTGGGCGATCTTCTTTCGGTGCGGATGCAGATGGATAAAGGCGATGCCGCCACATTGATCGCACGACTGCAGCCGCTGACCGCGCCGGATGCGCCGTGGCGTTATTCAGCGCTCGAGGATCAGGGGTATCTCGCGCTGCGTGTCGGCGATACCGCCAAGGCTCGCGGCGTTTTCACCACCATCTCGCAGGATTCCGCGGCCCCGTCCGCTATTCAGGCCCGATCTACGGATATTCTGCGCAGCCTGAACTGACAGAGAGTTTCGCCATGAACCCCCAAAAAATCGCGCGTCTCGCCATGCTGTCGCTGCTGACTATGGCCGCCGGCTGCGGCGAAACCATGAACAAGATCGGCAGCACGGTCAAAGGCACGCGCATCCCGGTGATGGAACAGGCGAAAAGCCTGGAGGCCGATCCCAGCCTCGCCAGCGCCAAGCCCGCTTTGCCGCGCATGATCGTGAATTTGTCGTGGCCGCAGGCGGGCTATGACAGCGAACATGCCGAACCTTATGTCGAGGCGCCCGTTCATCCGCATATCGAATGGAAAACCGGCATCGGCGCCGGTTCGGATTCCGATTTCAAATTGCTGGCCCATCCGGTCGCCGATCACGGCGTGATTTACACAATGGACGCGCAAGGCAATGTGCATGCCATCAACGCCAAGGACGGCAACGAAGCCTGGGAACGCGACACCGCGCCCAAGGATAGCGACGAACCCGCCATCGGCGGCGGCATCGCCATCGACGGCGGCACGGTCTATGCCGCCACCGGATTCGGGGAAGTGCTCGCTCTCGACGCCAAATCGGGCGAAGTCAAATGGCGCAAATCGCTGCAAAATCCCCTGCGCGCCGCGCCGACGGTCGCCGATAACCGCGTTTATGTCGTCAGCATCGATAATCAGTTAAGCGCGCTCAACGCCCAGACCGGCGATATCCTGTGGCAGCAATCCGGCATCGCCGAAAGCGCCGCTTTGATGGGCGCATCAAGCCCCGCCGTGCAGGATGACAGCGTGGTGGTCGCCTATAATTCAGGCGAGATTTATAATCTGCGCGTGCAGAACGGGCGCGTATCGTGGAATTATTCGCTGACCACGCCGACGCAGGTGGGCGCGTTGCCCGCCATTGCCGATATTCGCGGGCTCCCGGTTCTCGACCACGGCAAGATATATGCGATCAGCCATAGCGGGCGCATGGCCGCCATCGAGCAACGTTCGGGCGACCGCGTGTGGGAAACCGATATCGGCGGCATCGACACGCCGGTGGTCGCGGGCGACACCGTTTTCGTTTATGGCGGCGATAATCAGTTGATGGCGCTGGCGCGCGACAGCGGCCGGGTGATGTGGGTGAAGTCTCTGCCGAAACGCGCCGATCCCGACGATAAGGATTCCGACCGTCTGGTCTGGGCCGGGCCGGTCTTGGCGGGAGAACGGTTATGGATGGTGAATTCGGGCGGCAAGCTCGCGAGTTTTTCGCCGAATGACGGCACGCCCATCGACAGCATCGATGTGGGCGAACCGGTTTATCTGGCCCCTGTTGTGGCGGACCGCACGCTTTATGTCGTGACGGATGAGGGCACGCTGATCGCGTTGCGTTAATTTATGACATATACAGTTGCCATCGCCGGACGTCCCAATGTCGGCAAATCGACCTTGTTCAACCGTCTGGTGGGCAAGGCGATTGCTATCGTCGACGACACGCCGGGCGTGACGCGCGACTGGCGCGAGGGCGACGGGCATTTATTCGATCTCAAATTCCGCGTCATCGACACCGCTGGCCTCGAAGATGTGCGCGCCAAAGGCAGCATCGCCGCCCGCACCGCCCAGCAGACCAAAACCGCTTTGGCCAAAGCCGATGTCATTTTACTGGTGGTCGATGCCCGCGCGGGCGTGACGCCCGAAGACAAAGCCATCGCCCGCGAATTGCGCAAAGCGGACAAGCCTATCATCCTGATCGCCAATAAATGCGAAGGCAACCACCTGCCCGAGGGGATGGATGAAACCACCTCGCTGGGTTTCGGCGAGCCGATTGCGATTTCCGCCTCGCATGGCGACGGCATGATGGATGTTTATGAATTGCTGTCGAAACATGTGCCGGAAGAAGATGCCGCCGAAGAAGAAGGCGAAAAGCATCTCATCATGGCCGTGGTCGGGCGGCCCAATGCCGGGAAATCGACACTCATCAACAAATTGCTGGGCGAAGACCGTATGCTGACGGGGCCGGAACCGGGGCTCACCCGCGATTCCATTCCGACCGCGTGGAATTATAACGGCATGCCTATCCGGTTGGTGGATACCGCCGGTATGCGCCGACGCGCGCGCATCTCCGAAACTCTGGAACGCATGAGCGTGCAGGAAACTTTACGGCAAATTCGCCTCGCGCATATCGTCGTGCTGGTTCTGGATGCCACCATGCCGTTCGACAAGCAGGATTTGACGATTGCCCATCATGTGGTCGAGGAAGGGCGCGTGCTGATCGTCGCGCTCAATAAATGGGATCTGGTGAAAGAGAAGAAAGAAGTCACCAAACTGATTCAGGAAAAAGCCGATGCTTCTTTGTCGCAGGTGTCGGGCGTGCCGCTGGTTCCGATTTGCGCGATTGCCGGGACGGGCCTCGAGAATCTGATGAAGGCGACGATGCGCATGTATGAAGCGTGGAATGTCCGCGTGCCGACCGGCAAACTCAACCGCTGGCTGGAAGATATGGAAGCCAATCATCCGCCGCCCATTACCTCGGGCCGCCGTATCAAACTGCGTTACATGACGCAGTTGAAGAGCCGCCCGCCGACTTTCGGGTTATGGGTCAACAGCACCAAACTGCCGGACTCTTATCAGCGGTTTTTGACGCACGGCTTGCGCGACACCTTCAAATTGCAGGGCGTGCCGATAAGAATGCAGTTGAAGAAAAGCGACAATCCCTTTGAAGATAAAAAGAAAAGAAGCTGATGGCGCGGGTGCGTAACCTGTGGATTGCCCGGGTTAACGCCCCTGCGGGTATAGCGGCGCAAATCGGCGATTTGCTGGGCGAAAATGCGGTGTCGCAGTCTGTTTTCGCTCCGCCGCGGGTGAAAATGGCGTCGATAGAGGCCATTTTCGACCACGAGCCGGATCAAAACGACCTTGAATCACGGCTTTCCATCTTCGCTTTATTAAATGGGATCAGCCTTCCGGCACTTGAAGTTCAGCCCGCACCCCCTTTGGATTGGCTGAAAAAAGTGTCGGAAGATTTCCCGCCGCTGAAGATCGCGCGCTGGACGGTGCATGGGCGGTTACATCGTCAAAAAGTGCCGAAACGGCATTATGCTTTGCAGATCGATGCCACAAATGCCTTTGGGACGGGCGAACATCCGACCACGCGCGGCTGTTTGCTGATGCTCGACAAAATTCTGAAAGCCGGGTTCCGCCCCCGCCGCATGGCCGATATCGGCTGTGGGTCGGGCATTCTGGCAATGGCCTGTGTCGAGGCGACGCGGGGGTTGGCGGCTGCCGTGGATATGGACGCGGATTCGGTCGTCACGGCGCGGGATAATGCGCGGACGAACGGGGTGGGTGCGCATATCCGGTTGAGCGTCGGCAAAGGATATGCGCCGAACGTAATCAAGCGGCATGCACCCTATGATCTCATCATGGCCAATATTTTCGCGCGACCTCTGGCGGCGCTTGCGCATGAATTGAAAATCAATCTGCGACCCGGCGGCATGGCGATTCTTTCCGGTTTGTTGACGACACAGGCGAACTTTGTGATTGCCGCGCACCGGATGCAGGGGCTGGCGCTGGTCGAGCATAAGAGGATTGGAGAATGGTCGGTACTGGCGTTAAAGCGTTAGCGCTGATTCAGCGAACAGTCGGCGCAGCGATGCCTACGCCCCTTTTTATGTCCCCAAACTGTAGATTGTGAAAAAATTGCTCGGACATGCCGGAAAATTTGGCGAGTTTTGCCGCTATGTCTCGCGTGATCGGCTCTTCGCCCGCGAGAATGCCTTCGAGTTTCTTTTCATCGATACCCCACCAGCGCGCGAGCATTTTCGGCGTGTGGTTCTTCATCAGTCTTTTCTTGATAAGAATGCCCAAATGAAGGCCACGACCTTCGGGGGGATGCGGCGGGGTCTTTCCACCCAAGACCGGACGTGGATATTCACGTTCTACAATTTCAAGCGCGCTCTGTTTGAATGCCGGCATAATTTAATCTCCCGATTTTCGCGGATTATATCCGCACCGAAACGGTTAGGCAACTAGCCTACCGGAGTGATTATGGTTAAAAGCGTTATTGCCTTGAAGCGGTGCCGCAGGGCATGATGGGGCATGAACGATTTCGCCGCCCGCCTCGCCAATCTCCGCCTTGAAATTGAAGCCGCCGGACTGAACGGCTTCGTCGTGCCCATGGCCGACGCGTATCAGAGCGAATATGTGCCGCCTTCGGATCAGCGCGTGCAGTTCCTGTCGGGCTTTACCGGCTCGGCAGGGTTCATTGCCGTGCTGAAAGACAAGGCCGCGTTTTTTACCGATAGCCGGTACACATTGCAGGCTGGCCAGCAGATCGATGCCGGTTTGTTCACGGTCTTTGACAGCGCCAAAAAAACGCCGCTGGCGTGGCTGGAAGAAAATATGCGCCCCGCATCCGAGATCGGTTACGACCCGTGGCTGCATTCCGCCGAAGGCGTCGAGCGTCTGAAAAAAGCCGCCGAAAAAGCTGGCGCGCGCGCGGTAGCTGTCACCACGAATCCGATCGATGCCATATGGGCGGACCGCCCTGCCCCGCCTGCCGAACCGGTCGTACCGCATGAGCTGGCCTATGCCGGGAAAAGTTCGGCGCTGAAACGGCAAAACATCGCCGAGGAACTAAAGAAGAAAAATATCGCCGCCGTGGTTATCACCGATGCAGCATCAGTCGCATGGCTGTTGAATGTGCGCGGCAACGATGTCGCCAATACGCCTTTGCCGCTCAGCCGGGTGATTTTGCGCGACGACGCCACGGCTTTGTGGTTCGTCGATCCGCGCAAATTGACCGAAGCTCTGCCCGATCATCTTGGCGAAGGCGTTGCGTGCCTCGCGCCCGACAAATTTCCGGCGGCGCTGGAAGAATTGGCGCGCGCGGGCAAGCCTGTTTTGCTCGATCCGTCGCACGCGGCAAACTGGATTGTCGAACATATAATAGCGGCGGGCGGCAAAATCGAAAAAGGCGACGACCCGTGCGAGTTGCCCAAAGCCTGCAAGAACGCCGCCGAACTGGAAGGCATGCGCGCCTGTCACCGACGCGACGGCGCGGCTTTGGTCAAATTCTTCGCGTGGCTCGATCAGGAATGGCGCGGCGGCGTCAACGAAATGCAGGCCGAAGCCAAACTCGCGGGCTTCCGCGCGGGCAACAACAATTATCGCGGCCCGAGTTTCGATACGATTGCCGGTGCCGGCGAACATGGCGCCATCGTGCATTACCGTGCCACCCGCGCCAGCGATGCGCCGCTGAAAGACGGGCAGTTATTTTTGCTCGACAGCGGCGGCCAATATCTCGACGGCACCACCGATGTCACCCGCACGATTGCGCTTGGAACGCCTACACCCGAAATGCGCGACCGCTTCACACGCGTGCTGAAGGGCCACATCGCCCTGGCCGCCATTCGTTTTCCCGCAGGCACCGCGGGCAGCGAGCTTGATGTGCTGGCGCGGCAATATCTGTGGGAAGTCGGTTTGGATTACGGCCACGGCACCGGGCACGGCGTCGGATGTTATCTCGGCGTTCATGAAGGGCCCCAGAACATTTCCAAACGCAGCAAGGTGCCATTGCAACCCGGTATGGTGGTGTCGAACGAACCCGGATTTTATAAAGCGGGCGGCTACGGCATCCGCATTGAAAATCTGCAATGCGTGGTCGAAGTCGCGGGCGGCGGCGAACACAAAATGCTGGGCTTCGAGACTTTGACTTTGTGCCCCATCGACCGCAAATTGATCGATGTCGCGATGCTGACGAAAAGCGAGATCGACTGGCTCAACGCCTATCATGCGCGGATTTTGCAGGTGCTGCGCCCGATGATCGACGAATCCTCCGTCGTGTGGCTCGAAGCCGCCACCTTGCCGATTTCCAGATGAGCAAGCTTTATCACAGCACGCGCGGATTGGCGCCCGAGATCGGCATTCGCGAAGTCGCGCTGGCCGGCCTTGCGCCCGACGGCGGTTTGTATCTGCCGAAAAAATGGCCGCATTTTTCCGTCAACGATATCGCGGCGATGCGCGACGCTTCCTATACAGAAATCGCCTTCCGGGTTTTGCGGCCCTTTATGCAGGATGCCCTGCCGGGCGACGTGCTGCGCGGCATTATCGAAAAATCATACGCCGTGTTCGATGCGCCGCAGATCACACCGCTAAAACATTTCGGCGGCATCGATATTCTTGAACTGTTCCACGGGCCGACTTTGGCGTTCAAGGATGTGGCGCTGCAATTTCTCGGCCATACGCTCGATTATTTTATGCAAGGCTCCGGCAAACGCATCACGATTATCGGCGCGACTTCGGGCGACACCGGTTCGGCGGCGATTTCCGCATTGGCCGACCGCAAGAATATCGATGTGTTTATTCTCTATCCCGCCAAGGGCCCGAGCGAGATTCAGCGCAGGCAGATGACATGCGTTGCCGCCCCCAATGTTCACGCCCTCGCCATCGATGGCAGTTTCGACGATTGTCAGGCGATTGTGAAAGCGATGTTCGCGGATGGCGCGATGCGGGATGAGTGCAATCTCACCACCGTGAATTCCATCAACCTGCTGCGCATCCTCGCGCAGATCGTTTATTATTTCGTCGCGGCGCGCGATGTCGCGCCCCACAAACCCTGCTTTGTCGTGCCGACCGGAAATTTCGGCGATATCTATGCCGGGTATGCCGCGCATAAATGCGGGCTGCCGATTTCGAAACTGGTGGTCGCCAGCAACAGCAACGATATCCTGACGCGGTTTTTTGCCACAGGAAAGATGGAGCCGCGCCCGGTGCAGGGCACCCTCAGCCCCAGCATGGATATTCAGGTCAGCAGCAATTTCGAACGTCTGCTGTTCGATTTGTGCGACGAAAATGCGGAACAGCTGCGCGGGCTGATGCAAAGCAAGAACGGGTTCTCGGTAACGCCCGCCCAGCTCGACAAAGCGCGGCAAATCTTCATGGCGGGCAGCGCCAATGACGCCGAAACCCTCGCCACCATCGCGGAATTTCAGAAAAATCACGATTACACGCTCGACCCGCACACCGCCGTCGGGGTCACGGTGGCGCAGGGGCTGGCCCGCACACTCCCGCATCCCATCGTATGTCTGGCAACGGCCCACCCCGGCAAATTCCCCGAAACGGTGGCTAAAGCCACGGGTTTCGCGCCCCAGTTACAACCTAAAGTTGCATCCTTGATAAAAGGGTCAGAACGTCTCATATCATTCCCCAGCAACAGGCAGAAAATCGCCGATTTTATACGAGCCCACCGGTTGAATTGAGATGGGGCTGGGAATCGAAGTTTTTGCGCTTTCCCTGTTCGCCCAGTCCGCGATCGTCTGTCCTTGAAACGCACGACGCTTCAAGAACAGACGTGAATCGCCGGGCTTATATAAAGATAGAGCATGATTTTTACTTCCGTCGACTCAACGACAAAAAATCATGCTCTATATCCAAAGGGAAGAATATGATGAGCATTCAGGTCACGACATTGCCGAACGGTCTGCGCATCGCGACCGACACCATGCACGACGCCGAAAGCGTGGTTGTGGGGGCGTGGGTCGGCGTCGGCACCCGGCATGAGCCGTGGAACGCCAATGGCGTTGCGCATCTGGTCGAACATATGATGTTCAAGGGGACCAAGTCGCGATCGGCCTATGCCCTGTCCACCGCCATCGAGAATAAAGGCGGCCAGATGAACGCGCATACCACGCGCGAGGAAACCGCCTACTATGCCCGCGTACTGCCCGAAGAAACCGGCAATGCCCTCGACATCGTCGCCGACATGATGAGGCATTCGGTATTCGACGCCAAAGAACTCGACCGCGAGAAACAGGTCGTGATTCAGGAAATCGGCCGCGATCTGGATTCGCCCGAGGATCTGGCTTTCGAGATGATGCATAGTTTGGCGATGCCGAAGCAGAAGATTGGCCGCTCGATTCTGGGTTCCGCCAAAGTTATCGCCAAATTGCCACGCGGCGTGATTACCGATTATGTCGCGCGTTATTACAATGCCGCCAATATGGTGATCGTCGCGACAGGCAAGATCGAACATGCCGCCTTCATCGCCATGGCCAAAAAACGCTTCGGCGGATTGGCGCGCGGCAAAAAACCGGTCGAGGAAAAAGCCCATATCCGCGGCGGCGCTTTGGTCACGCCCAAGGATATCGAGCAGACCCACATCATCCTCGGTTTCGCGGGGCCCGGCTATCATTCGAAAGAAATTTACGCGACGCAGTTGCTGTCGGTCATTCTCGGCGGCAGTTCGGCCTCGCGTCTGTTCCAGAAAGTGCGCGAGAAACGCGGCCTGGTTTATACCGTCAGTTCCGCCCATGCCGCTTTCAGCGACGCCGGGATTTTCCAGATTTACGCCGGGACCGATCCCAAGCGTCTGCGCGAACTGATGCCGGTGATGATCGACGAACTGGTCGATTTGCGCAGCCATGTGGCGAAGGGCGAACTCGACCGCGCCAAGTCACAGTTGCGCGCTGACTTCCTGATGGGCAACGAAAGCGTGATGCGCCGCGCCGAAATGCTGGGTCACCAGATTCTGGCTTACGGCAAACCGGTGCCTGCTGAGCGCGTGCTGAGCCGCCTCAATGCCGTGACGCAGGAAGAAGTGCAGGACATGGCGCGGAAAATTTTCGCCAAAAAACCGATCCTCACCGCGCTCGGCCCCGTCGATGAACTCGAAAATTACAAGGCCCTCGCCCGGCGATTAGCCGCCTAACCCAACCGGCCCTACGCATGCAGTTTCTCTCAAGCTTGTTGCATCTGCCTGTATCGCGGCCGCGTTTGTCGCTCGATACCGAACTGGTCGGCGAGAAAACCATCCTACGCGCGGGCGATACGGTTTACTGGAAACAATGGCGGGCCCTGCGCGACCAGAGCCGCGATTTTCTGGTGCCGTGGGAGCCGAGCTGGCCCGACAACGCCCTGTCCTACAGTTTTTATTGCGGACTGCTGCGCCGCCAATGGCGCGACTGGCGCAATGGCAAAGCCTATGCCTTCGCCATTTTCCTTAACAACGACGCGCAGCCTCCCGTTCTGGTCGGCGGCATTACGCTCGGCGACATTCATTACGCCGCCGCGCAAAAAGGCACCATCGGTTACTGGATGGGCCAGCCTTACGCCAATCGCGGCCTGATGCGCGAGGCGGTCGATGTAGTGTGCGATTTCGCCTTCACGCGGTTACGCCTGCAGCGCGTCGAGGCCAGTTGCCTGCCGCATAACGAGCCGAGCAAGGCCCTGCTCCGCCGCGCGGGCTTCGAGGAAGAGGGTTACGCCAAAGCTTATCTGCAGATCAACGGCAAGCGCGAAGATCATATTCTATGGGGCAAGCCCAATCCGGCGCTGACGGCGGGACAGCCGCGCGGTTGACTTCTTTTTAAAGCACTCCGTATAATTTGCTTTTCGACTCTCTCAAACTCGGCGGCATTCGGCATGACTTATCCTTTCGCGTGGTTCGATCTCCCCATTCAGCATTTCCTGACCGGCTTTGCCAACCGTTCCGACATTTTCGACAATCTGGTTTATGCCTGCGCGCGCTACGATCTGCTCAAAGGCGTGGCTCTGTTCTCGCTGCTGTGGTTTTTATGGTTTCACCGCCCCGCCGACGACAACGAGGGCGCATTGCAGGAACGCCGCGAAAAATTGCTGATAACTTTTTTCGCCTGCCTCGTCGCTGTCGGCATAGCACGGCTGATGCAGCATGTGCTGACTGTTCACCCCCGCCCCTTTACGGCAGATCTTGGGATTTCGTTTCCGGCGCTTCGTGATCCATGGGGCAACGGTTCGGTTAGAAATTCCTTCCCCAGCGATCATGCGGTTTTCTTCTTTACCCTTGCCACCGGTTACTGGCTCGTCAATCGATGGGTGGGAACGCTCGCCCTTGTCTGGACAGCCGTGATCGTCGGTCTGCCGCGCATTTATTTTGGCATTCATTACCCCAGCGATATTGTCTTTGGCGGCGTTCTTGGGGCTGTCTGCATGCTGACGGCCAACCGGATGACTTCTCTTAAAACCGGTGCCCGCCGCGCCCTGCTGTGGAGCCATGATCATGCGGGAACTTTCTATTGGCTGGCTTTTGTCGCCACGGTTACCTCGACCGCCCTGTTCGACGATATCCGCCAGATGATCGGCCATAGCGTCGATTACCTGACCGGCAAGGGGTGAAAAGCGCCGTGCGGGTGCTGGTAAAGGGTTAAGCCCTAGGCAAGGATATTTTCCATCGCGGCAAGCGCGGCAGAGCTGGTTGCAAACCGCGCAGGTTCGGCGGTGTGAATGGTGACGGCGCGCTGCATCAATTCGAGCGCAACAGGAAAGATGATTTCCCGATAGTTGATGCCGTTGCATATTGCATCGGGCTTTTTGGGCCATGCATCAGCGAGATGCTCCGGTGCATCCGAAACGCAGTCGAACATTAGCTTAAGCCCTGCGGGGTGATCGAAGAGATGCATCGAGGAATGGAAAGTGCCGCGGAAACGCGTGCGGTTGACGGAGAGGATCCGCAGATGTGCGACGCCCTTATTGGAAAGCATATTGGCCGTTAGCGCGAGAAGAGTTTGGGCGCGCGGTTCATCGCGGCACAAAAGTGCGAAGAGGCCTTCATCGACGAGGGCGGGCTGCAAATTGATGAGCATGCCATAGGCGCGGGTGGCCTGGAATTCGGCGGGCGCAGAGGCCGCGCCTTCGGCGGCCAATGCCCAGATTTTTCTTAAAAGCACAGCGGGCAGTTCGGCTTCGATAGCGAGACCGGTTTTGTGCTTTTCACGCAGGGCCTGATCGATGAAGAAGGAGTCTGCCCCCATAGCCAGCAAGGCTTCGGTGAGTTCGGTGAAATTACCGGCGGTGGAAAGAGCGGTTTTTATCTCATCTGGCATAACAGAAATAAGCCTTAATCTATGGAATATCTTCGTTTTTAGGCGCAAAGGAAGGTGCTGGCAACGGTTGCTTTCATCGCCGGGGGTAATTATAGTGCCGCCTCCTGTAAGGTCGGGACGTAGCGCAGCCTGGTAGCGCATCAGTCTGGGGGACTGGGGGTCGCAGGTTCAAATCCTGTCGTCCCGACCAATGTTTGCAGGGGTGTTTGCTGGTAGGACATCATGAGCCCGTGCCCCGTGTGGGAATCCTGTGTGGGACTTGGCAAAAGTTTCTCCGATTTCATACCAAAATCGATCCCTTCCACAGCGTTCCGGCTGATCTCATCAGCAATGCGGATGTAACGCTGGGTCGTCTCGAAATCACGATGTCTTGCCAGTTGTTGCGCAACGGGTGCTGGCGCCTTCATCGCCACGGCGGTCACAAAGGTGGCCTTGGTGCTGTGGAATTTGTAGCGGCCCTTCAGGCCGCATTTCTTAAGCACATTGACCCAGGCGGTATCGATATGCCTGATCGGTCTCCATGTACCGTTCTTTTGGCCAAGGCGATAGGAAATGAGATGTTTGACGTCCCGCTCTTTGGCTTGCTTGACCAGACGCGCAAGAATTTCCATAGCCATGCGGTTTGCCGGAACAAACTCGCCGCGCTTGCCTTTCGTTTCCTCACCCTTCAGCCAAACGCCTTTGTTGTCGAGATCGACATGGTTGATCGTAAGGCTCAGCACTTCACGCTGGCGAAACCCCATCAGCACACAGAGCCTGATCGCGTCAGCCAGATGATCCGGGGCGGCAGCCAGAATGCGTTCAAGGTCAGCCGCCGAAATCGGGCGCGGCAGCGCATCCGGTTCCCGGAGTTTGGGAACATCAGGAGGAGCAACCAGAAGCGGCTGTCCCGTAACCGGGTTGCGCTGTTTCGAGATGATGTTGAGCGCCTTACGTAGGCAGTCCAGATAGCGATTAATGGTGCTGTCGGAACGGAACTTGTCTGTTTCCCGCCAGCAGCCTGCTTCTGTTTTACCGAGGGGGAGTTTTCCACCCGGCTTAATGCTGCCGCCTGCCCATATTTTCAATTTCTGTTTGCGTGACCAGGCAATGTAATCCCAGACCATAGTCTCGGTAATTTCAGCAACAGATGTTTCTGCCTTGAAATAGGCCAGCAACTCGCGCGCATAAAGTTTCTGGTTTCCCCAGCTTCGCCCGTCTTTGACCTGGGCTGCGTAGGCGGCAATCGCCTGAGCCATAGTCACGCAGCCCGGCAGAACGCGGGCGGGAAGATTTTCGTGGACTGCGGCCTTAATTCCCGTCTCGATGGCTTTGGCTTCTGTTTTGGTACTGGCAGGCATCCCTGTTTTGGGATCCAGGCAATAGCCACTATGGCGTATGCTGCGCCGCGTATTTGCCGGAGGCTGTGCCGGTCGATGTCTGAGATGTGGCTGCGATTTGATGATGGGTGATTATCAAACCACCCGGTGCCGGGGCCGTGCTGTGAGATTGGCTCGCCGACCATGCACGATTAGCCGCAGCATCCCGATAGATTGGCTGGGATGTCTTGGTGGCTAGACCTGCTTGTTCGACAACCGTCCATTTGCCGTTCTGGCGGATGATGCGTGCATCGATGCCGTTCTTCCTCAGATAACGGTTCTGAAGCTCGAAGAAGGCCCCCTGCTTCTCCTGAATGAAGTGGCTCAGGGCCGGAGAGTTTGTGGGAAAACGGTCTTTGGTTTTAGCCCAAGTGCCGTTCTCGAACCGGCGCAGCGGCACCATGATATGAACATGGTAGTTCCGGCTATCGCTGCCGGGATCGGGGGCGTGAATGGCCCAGTCGGCGGCATAGCCTCTGCGGGTGAACTGTTCCCTCACATAATCTTTGACGTAGCGGATATTCTCTTCGAAGGTCAGTTCATGGGGTAACGCGCCGATGAACTTATGGGCAAGGATAGCTTGACTGGGCCGGGTGCTTAAATCTTCCCGCTCTTCCAGCCGCCGCCAGAGTTCGCCTCTGTCCTTGGCCCATTTGGGGGCGCTCTCTGGCACCCACAGCTCGGCATGAAGGATTCCGCCCTTGGGTGTGAAGTCGGCGGTGGTGCCATATCCGTCGTCGAGCTTGGTGCCCGACAGGTAGGCAGCGTGTGCATGGGCTTTGGGCCCAGCATTATGACGACGGCAAAAATGGTGTTTGAGTAATGGTATCGGCATATACGTCACCCGTAAGCAAAAAGACCCTTTTGGGGGGTCGTTAAAACTTACGTGGAACGTAAGAGGCCTCTTGCAGCCCACCACGGGCAGAAGAACGGCGAGAGTTAGTGAAGGCTTATCGGCTCAATGGGCCGATAAGGGGTTTTGTCCCTGGCTAACCCCGAAAGGTCCGGCATAGGGATAATGGTTTTTGACCGGCGGCGCGTCATGCTCAGCGTAAACGTCAAACACGTCCGGTTCATTCTTGCGCGCCCAGGCTTTGGCGTAGGTAGCCTTACCTGTGGCGGTCGACAGAGCAGTAAATTTGAGTTTGTAGTATTCCCGCCCAGCACGCGTTTGGCGTGGCCATGCATAGCCGATCAAATAGATGATCTTTGGCTTCAAATCTCTCGCGACAACGCCGAGTATTTGGTGCGGCGTCAGAGCAGGCATGTTTACAATGCAGTCCTTCAAAACAATTCTCCTTTTTAATATGTTTTGAGCATAGGAGGAAATTACTAACGAATGATTATTTCGTTCATCCCTGAATAGAACCCGCAAATCATGGTTGAGAAACTTTTTAAATAGTTGCGTCGTTCCCTACCGTTCCACAGCGTCCCAAATTTTACACCACGTTTGACAGCGTGCACAAAACGACAGACAACGACACGCTGATAACGAGACAAATATTTTTTGATGAACTGAATTTCTTCCGCGCCGGATGGCGCGGCTACCGCCGGCTGTCGGCGGGCATGCCCGAAGGCAATGCTTTCACGTGTACTTGGATGAATGCTTAAAGAACTGATCTAAGCTCAGGACCTATTAAATTTTGAGGATTCCCAAAGAGAGCGGATTTTGATTCACTTGTGGCCGGAGGTGGCCATGAGCAAATTATTCATGCTGACGCGAGAACAGATGGCGCGGCTGAAGCCGCATTTTCCCTTATCGCACGGAGTTGAACAAGTTGATGATCGACACCACCTTCATCTTTTATCTCAAAGAATGACTCCTGAGCCTAGAGATTTTTTGTGCTTTAACACCAATGTACGCGACCCCATCTGCCGCCATAAGTTCGTTGGGTCCGCATATTTTTCTTCCGCCAGGTTACAGCGATATTTTTCATTCAATGTCTTTTCCAACTCCAGCCAGAGCTGCGCAAAGGCGATCTTTTGCTCTTCAGGAATAGTCTTGGCCAATTCTTTCATGCTCGCCATGTTGTTATAGGAGCAGCGTTCCATATGAAATCCGAATTCGTCAACCAGCCTGTCGATATCGCACTTGGCGACGCGCTTTTGAAATGTTGTTGACAGCCCAACCTTTACCGTAACTCCGGAAAAAAGCGTGAGCCCCAGACTTTTGATCGCTGGCATCCATGATTTTCGGTCCCCCAGATCGTTCACATAACGGAAGTGTCCATCATCATAGTTCAAATAAAATATGCCGTTCTCCGAAAGAAAGCGCTTCGCATTGGCTAAATAAGACTGGCGATCGATCACATGTTCAAAAACGCTGAAACTCACGATGTAATCCGCCTTGAAATTCAAAGAATCGATCGACTTCCCCGTATGAATTTCCGCTGGCAGCGTGCGAAGCCTTGCCGTAGCTTTCTGCGCCGATGGCCCATAAGGTTCATAGCCAATAAGCTTAATCCATGGATGATCCGTCAGAATACTCGGCCAGTCGCCGCCGTCTCCGCATCCAAAGTCAAAGATCGTCGTCGGGCGGGGTGTTTGACCAAGGATTTCTTCTATGATTCCGGACTTGGCAACATTTCCTGTCCAATACAGTTTTTTTCGTTCCTGCATAGCGTTACCTTCCATTGGCTTCGTCCAGAATGGTCATGTATCATCTGGCTTACCCCAGGTCAACAAATGCACTATTACATGAATGGGTTCTCCAAAGGCCGCAACCGCAAACGCCTCCTCCGTTACGATAGGAAACTCTACAAAAAACGCCACAAAGTCGAAAATATGTTCGCCAAAATCAAAGACTGGCGCGGCATCGCCATACGTTACGACCGCTGCGCCCACACCTTCTTTTCCGCCATCTGTATCGCCGCCACCTTCATCTTTTATCTCAAAGAATGAGTCCTGAGCCTAAGCCCCGCCATGGTACCAAAGGGAAACTGAAATCTTTCGGCAAAATCAGTTTGAGGGAAGAACGTCCCCACATCTCAGAGATTACCATAAGCCCTGTAGCCCGGCATAGACCTGTAAGGTCTCATCGATAATGCGCTGCTGCGAAAATTCGGTTTCCGCGCGGCGGCGGCCTTCGTGTCCCATTTGCTGACGCAAGGCTGGATTATCGATCAGTTTCTGCAACGCATCGGCCAATGCCTGCGCATTTTTGGCCGGAACCACAAAGCCGTTCAGCCCGTCGGTGACCGTCTCGCGACAGCCTTCTACATCCGTCGTCACCACCGGCCTGCCGCATGACAACGCCTCAAGCAACGATTTCGGCAATCCCTCGCGATAGGATGGAAGGCAGGCAATCGCGCTCGCTTGTAAAAGTTCAGGAATCTCTCGCCGCTGTCCGAGCCACTCTACTACGCCTTCCCTATGCCAGCCGCGCAGCATATCCTCGCTGATGGCCGCATGATTCAGCGCATCCGGCGCGCCCACCAGAAGGAACCGCGCCTTCACGCCCCTGGCGCGAAGCATCCGCGCCGCCTCGACAAATTCCACCACGCCTTTATCGCGCAGCATTCTTGCTACCAGAATGACTACGGGTACACCCTGCGGTTCGGGCTTGACGGCATATTTACCAAGATCAATTCCTGCTCCGCGAATAAGTACGGCATCTTTGGCGGCGACATAGCTTTTCAGCGTCAGACGATTAAGATCGTCCTCGTTCTCGAAAATCACCTTGCTGCGTCGTGGATTGAGGAGAATCCACAAACCCACTTTTAATGGCACCCGTAAAATCTGCGCCCGCAAGGCATAGGAAGAAAAAATATACCCCATCCCGACCGGCGCATTCACAATCGCAGGCACTCCTGCCAGCAGCGCGGCAATGGTTCCGTAAAGGACTGGTTTCATGGCCACATGATGCACGATGTCGGGCTTTATCGCGCGATAGGCCCGATACACCTGACCGATAACCGCGATTTCTTTAAAGGGATTGGTGCTGCCGCGATCCAGTCCGAACGGCACCAGTTTCAACCCTCTCGCTCGAATCGCCGCCTCGGAATTCGGTGCGGTCAGATGCGTCATGACCGTTACGTCGTATCCGGCGGCAAGGGCAGCCGCCGCCCGCTCGATGAAATGCGAACAGAAAAACCAGTCTTCGCTGACCAGATAAAGGAGCTTTTTCATCATCCCGTGCCGAAAAAGGCCGCCGTTCGTCTCGGTTGACCTAACCTCTTAGAAAAACTAGTTTTAGCCGGATTCTGTACAAGGTCAAAAGAATGAAATGCGCCAGCCGGAACTCCTTCATGCTCCATAAAGTCGGATTTCCATACGCTTATTTCCAGCCGGTTCGGAGCCGATGAAAATCGCCATCGTCACCGGCATATTTCCGCCTGATCATGGCGGTCCGGCCAGTTATGTTCCCCAGATCGCCGCCGCCTTTGCCGCGCGGGGAGAGCGAATTGTCAGCGTTACAACCCTGAGCAATTCTCTGTCGCATGACGATGCCCTCCATCCATTTCGCATGATCCGCATCCGGCGCGACCAAAACAAACTGCTGCGCATGATTAAAACCGTTTTTATCATTCGTCGCGAAGCACAGAAGGCGGACGTTATCTATCTGAACGGCCTGGTTCTGGAGGGCATCATTGCGACAAAAATAATTTCTCGCCGCCCCGTTGTTATCAAAGTTGTTGGCGATCTAATCTGGGAACGTGCGCAGAACCAGGGGGCAACCAGGCTCGACATCAAAGCGTTTCAGAATGCGCGCCTGCCCCTCAAATGGAACTTGTTGCGCCGTTTGCAGGGCTGGTATACGGGCATGGCCGATGCTGTTATCACTCCCAGTGATTTCTTGGCCGACATCGTCGGCGGCTGGGGTATCTCGAAAAACCTGGTCCATACCATATATAATGCCGTCGAATTGCCGCCACCTGCCTCCGCGCCGGTGCAATACGATCTCATCAGCGTGGCGCGGTTCGTGCCATGGAAAGGCCTGTTACCCCTTATCGAGATAGCCAGCGAGAAAGGGTTGACCCTGCATCTTGTAGGCGATGGACCTTTGCGTGCTGCATTGGAAAACAAGGCGAAATCCATCGGCGCGAGGGTTTCCTTCGCGGGATATGTCGCCAAACATAGAGTCGTTGATGAAATTCGCGCCGCCCGGATTTTTGTCCTTAATTCCGATTACGAAGGATTGCCCCATATCGTACTGGAAGCCATGGCCGCAGGAACACCCGTCATCGCAACGGCAGCAGGGGGTACGCCGGAAACCATTACGCATGGTGTCGATGGGCTGCTGGTTCCTCCCTGCGACAAAACCGCATTGGCAGCTGCAATTGACAAATTACTGGCCGACGAAAATCTGCGCCGGGCGCTCGTGCAAAATGGTCGGGATAAAATCGCTACCCGCTTTATGTTCGATAAAATGATCGGCCAAACTCTCGACCTGCTACGCAAGGCTGCCGCATGACTCTTTCCATCCTCAGCCTCACGCATGATCGTGGCCTGCTGGATGCTTCGCGCAGTAGCGAAACGCAAATCAGGCAGCTTTTTTATTGCCGCACGCTTCCGGCACATATCACACATCTGGTCAAATCACCGATGGGGGCGACGCCCACCCTTTCATTCGACGATCTTATGGCCGTCAGCCCCTGTCCGGTGCCGCATTGGTCGCTGTTTTTCCCCTGCGTCCTCTGGCACGGCGCAAAGCTTCTGCACAAGCGGCGTTACGATTTCATTCAGGCGCAGGAACCCTATCTGGCGGGATTGGCCGGCGCGCTGTTATCTAAAATGTTTAATGTGCCGCTTGTGGTCGGGCTATTTAGCGATGAAGTCGATAATCCGGAATGGGTCGGAAAGAGCCCGATGCACAAAATCGCCAATGGCATTGCGCGTTGGGTGTTAAGACAGGCTAAAGCCGCGCGCGCCGACTCTCAGGCCGTGGCCGAGCGGGTAGGCAAAGGTAATTACTGTCCTGTTACCTATATTCCTTTTCTTATCACGCATGCCGACAAATTGATGGCACCGAACGCGGATGCCGCCGCCATTCGCACGCGGCTGCTGGGCGAGGACGCAGGCCTGTTGCTTCTCGCCGTTTGCCGTCTTGAAGAAGAGAAAAATCTGCCCCTTATGCTGAATGCCTTTGCCGAAGCCAGTCGCCACAGGCCTGACATGAAACTCGCAATAGCAGGAACGGGAAGATTGGAGGCGGAACTCAGGCAATTGGGAGAACATATTGCGCCCGGCAGAATCATTTGGCTCGGCTGGGTCGATGCGGCGGAAATGGGCGGTTACTATCAGGCTGCCGATTTAATGCTACTGAGTTCTACCCGCGAAAGTGCTGCCCGCGTTCTCACGGAAAGCCTCTTGTCGGGAACGCCCGTTCTTACCACCGATACCGCCGGAGCCCGCGAAGTCATTGAAGATGGTGTCAGCGGCCGCGTTACCCCTGTGGGGGATCAACAGGCGTTCGCCCAGGCGATCCTTGATTTAACTGCGGACAAGGAAAAATTGCGTCACTATGGGCAACAGGGCAAGCAAGCCATGCGCGCGCGCATGACCGGCCCCGCGATAAGCGCCGCCCTGCGCGATTTTTACAAAAGGGCCGCACTATGAACCTGCTCCTTTTTAATCTGGCAACCGATCGTGAGCATGTCACGCTTGCTTTTGGCTTGCGGTGGATCGAAAAGCTGGCGACGCATTTCGACCGCATCGATATCGTTACCATGTATGAGGGGAAGCACGAATTACCGGCCAATGTGTATGTTGTCTCGGCGGGACGCGAACGCGGTTATTCTCTGGCGCGACGCATCGTGCGTTTTTACATCCTGACTTTCGGTATCGTCCGCCGTCACAAACCGCGAATTGCTTTTGCGCACATGATTCCCGAGTTCTCGATTTTGTTCCGGCCTCTTTCGCTTTTGTTCGGCATACCTTCTATCCTGTGGTACGCTCATGGGCACGTGCCGCGCAATCTGCGCATCGCGCTTCCCCTGGTCGATCATGTCATCAGTTCAACGCCGGAAGGGTTTCGCCTAGATACTGGCAAGGTCACTTTTATCGGACAGGGCATCGACGACACGATTTACGGTTACCG
>JARLJC010000141.1 GCA_031291435.1 Alphaproteobacteria bacterium
ATTAATTAATATTATAATAAAATTATAAAATTAATTAATACTCACCCCAAAATATTTATTTTTTTTAAAAAAAAAAATAAAAAAAAAAAAAAAAATAATATTTTTTTTTTTTTTTTTATTTAAAACGCCAAATAACCCCCCCCCGGGCGGGGGGAAAGCGCCCCCCCGGCCGCCGGCTCGATCAGCCGTTCAGGCCCTCAAACAGCTTGGCCTGCACCACCAATTGTTCGAGCAAGGGCGCCGGCATCCACGACCAGCCGTTACGCCCCTTCGCCAGCGCGCACAGGCGTTCCAGCACCTTGGCAAGGCCGATTTCATCGGCCTGAAACAGCGGCCCACCGCGCTCACGGGCAAAGCCATAGCCGTTGAGATAGATCATATCGACATCGACCGGACGATAGGCGATGCCCTCGCCCACGATCCGCGCACCCTCGTTGATCAACGCATAAAGACAGCGCTCGACGATTTCCTCGTCCGAAATAACGCGCCGCTCGACGCCGATCTCCGCTGAATAGTCGATAATCAACCGCTCGATTTCGGGATCGGGCTGGGCCGTGCGGCCATCGGCATAATTATACATGCCCTTGCCGGTCTTCTGGCCATAGCGGCCCAAGGCGTAGATGCGGTCGCAAATTTGGGAATAGGGGCGATCCGGCTGCTCGACCGCGCGGCGCTGGCGGATCGCCCAGCCAATATCCTGCCCCGCCAGATCGAGCACCCGCAGCGGTCCCATCGCCATGCCCCAGCGCTCCATCGCCCCGTCGATCTGCTGCGGCAAGGCGCCTTCTTCCAGCAGGAAATAGGCCTGACGCAGATATTCCTCGAACATGCGATTGCCGATGAAGCCATCGCACACGCCCGACACCACGCCGATCTTGCCGATGCGCTTGGCAAAAGCCATCGCCGAGGCCAGCACAGCGAGCGCGGTTTTTGCGCCGCGCACCACTTCGAGCAGCCGCATGATATTGGCCGGCGAAAAGAAATGCAGCCCGACAACCCGCGACGGATCGGCCACGAAAGCCGCGATCTTGTCGAGATCCAGCGTGGAAGTGTTGCTCGCCAGAATAGCATCGGGGCGGGTGATGCGGTCGAGCGCGGTAAACACCTGCTCCTTGACGCCGAGGTCTTCAAACACCGCCTCGATCACCAGATCAACCTGATCCAGCGCTTCGAGAGAGGGCGCCAGCGATAGGGCCGCAAGGCGCGCATCGGCGCGCTCCTGCGTAATGCGCCCCTTTTCAACGTCGCGCAGAATGGTCTTGCGGATGCAGCCCCCCGCCTTGTCCCGCGCCTCGTCGCGCAGTTCGACAATCACCACCGACAGACCCGCGCCCAGCAGCGCAATCGCAATTCCGGTGCCCATCAGGCCGCCGCCGACAATGCCCACCGAGCCAATCGAGCGCGGCGCCACATCTTTGGCCAGTCCGGGGATACGCGCCACCTTGCGCTCACCGAAAAAGGCGTGGCGCAGCGCGCGCGATGCCTCGGTCGCGCGCAAGCCATCAAACAGCTCAGCTTCTACCGCGCGGCCCGCCTGAAAATCCGTACCGATCACCGCGACACAATCGGCAATGCGCGCCGGCGCGGTGCTCAGAGCCTCGGGCTTCAGCCGGCTGCGCGCAGCGGACACCGCCTCGGCCTGATCGGCGGGCGCAGGCAGGTCGCAACTGCGACGCAGGGCCGGAACGCCCGATGCCACCAAAGCATGCGCGGCGGCCACCGGATCACCCTCGGCCAGTTGATCGACCAGACCGAGCGCCAAGGCCTCTTTGGCGCCCAGCGCGCGCCCACTCGTCATGATGTCCAGCGCGGCAGCGGCGCCGACAAGGCGCGGCAAGCGCTGTGTGCCGCCGCCGCCCGGCAACAGGCCCAGCTTGACCTCCGGCAGCGAGAATCGCGCCGTGGCATCCGCGATGCGATAATGGCAGGACAAGACAGTCTCCAGCCCGCCACCAAAGCAGGTGCCGGAAATGGCCGCGATCACCGGCTTGCTGCTCTGTTCGATGCGATCAACCAGATCGGGCAGGAAATGATCCCGCATCGCCGGACTTTCAAACTCGGTAATGTCCGCGCCGCCCGAAAACAGACCGCCCTTCCCCGTGATCACCACCGCGACCACCGCAGGATCAACTTCGGCCTGAACAATCGCCTCAAGCACCGCACGACGCACCGGCGCGCCCATGGCGTTGACCGGAGGATTGGCAAGGCGAACCTCAAGAATGCTGCCAACGCGCTCGACTTCAATCATTTCCATCCCCTCTGTTGCAACCGGCATGGGCGCTGACAAGCGCATGGCTGCATGAAATCCACCTTGCCCGAACGGGCCTGTACGATGTTTCAATTTCACAATGCACAAGCCTTGTCAATGCAGGGCCTATGCGGGAGTCAATGCTGAGCCGGCCAAACAAAAACCTGATGGAAACGCACCGGAAATATGCCATGGCTGAAAACCCCGCCAGACCGGCGCCGCCACAGCACGCCTTTAGAAGGCCCAACAATGCCCCAGGTCCCATTGCCTCCGCAAAATTCCCGCGATCATATCATTGCCGCGGCCATCCGCATGATTGCGCGCCACGGACTGGGGAATGTCAGCTATCGCCGCATCGCGCAGGAGGCGGGCGTCAGCCTGGCGCTGGTGAACTATCATTTTCCGGCCAAGACCGATCTGATCGCCCGCACATCGCAAACGATCCTCGCGCAATATGCCAACTCGTTCGAAAAGGCGGTTTTGCGCCTCGAATCCGAAACCGGCACCACGGTTGCCGATTTTGCCTTGCGCTTTTTAACGAACGCTATCGGGCGGGATAGAGATCTGACCATCGCCTGGGCCGAAATCGTCATGGATGCGCCAAGGCATGAGGGCAGCCTCGCGCTTGCCCTGCAATGGCACAACAAAGAGCATGAAATCTGGACGAAAATTGCCAAGCTGACCGGCGCACAGCAACCGCGTGCCAGCGCCGAGCTGATGATCGATCTGTTGACGGGCTTGCTGTTCGTGGCGCTTGGCACCGGCATCCCGGCCAACGCGACTGACCAATTGTTCAAAGCGGGCTATCGCGCGATAGCCGAGGATCAAGCCCTCACGCCACCTGTGGCCACGCAGCTCCCGGCCGGCAGCCAGAAGGCCACCGAGACAAAGCGGATTATCCTGCAAGCCGCCGTCGACATATTTTTGCAGTCCGGCGCCGCTGGCATCAGCTTTCGCGCGATTTCCGAGCGCACCGGGCTTAGCCTTTCAGCGCCAGCCTATCACTTCAAATCCATCGACACTATTTTGGAGGCGAGCCTTGCCCTGATGATCGCCCAATCAAAAAACCGGTATCGCGACGCCTATCGCGAAGGCGATTTCCATGATGTGGATTTCGATCAGGTGACGGATCTGACCAACACCATTTTCATCCGGGAGGCGGTCAGCTTTGCCGATGAAAACATAGCTTTTTTTTCAAGCTGGATACAGGCGACGCGAATCCCTGCCTTGCAACGCAGCATTTCGGCCTTCGTTCTCGATCAGGAACGCGCCTGGACCCGCGCGCTGACCAGCCCCGCCCAACCCCGGCAAGATGCTTCCAAAGGCCTGCTGGCGCTGGCCCTATATGTGGGCAAATTTGTCAGGATCGTGTCTATCGGCTCCAAAACCTCCGATCTTGCCGCCGTCCGGGGCGAATTTCACCACCAATTCTTGATCTTGTCGCGCGGAGACATCGGCTGATCGCGGGCCGTCAGAGCGCCGCGGTCACGATGATTTCGACCTTATAGCCCGGATCGGCAAGGCGTGCTTCGCCTGTGGCGCGTGCGGGCGGCTCGTGCCCGTCGATCCAATCGTCCCACACCCTGTTCATCTCTTCAAAATCGGCCATATCGGCCAGCCAGATCTGCGCCATCAACAGGCGCGAGCGCGAAGAGCCGACCCGCTCCAGCAAGTGCTCGATCTCGGCCAAAGCCTCGCGCGTCTGATCCGCCACGCTGCTGCCAATGGCGCCCACCTGCCCCGCCAGATAGGCCGTGCCATTGTGTACCACGGCCTCGCTCATGCGGCGGCTCACATCAAAGCGCTGGATCGTCAAGGTTCTTCCCCCAAGGTTTCAGGAATAGCGGGCAATCGCCAGATCGGCGTATTCAATATCCGGCTGCTTACCTGACACCAGATCGGCCAACAATTGCCCCGAGCCGCAGGCCATCGTCCAGCCCAGCGTGCCATGTCCGGTGTTGAGCCAGAGATTGTCATAGCGCGTCGCCCCGATGACGGGCGTGCTGTCGGGGGTCATCGGGCGCATCCCCGTCCAGAATTCTGCCTGCTCAACCGCGCCCGCGCCCGGAAACAGACTTTCCACCGACATCGCGAGTGTATCGCGCCGCCGGGGATCGAGCTTTGTGTTATAGCCGCTGATCTCGGCCATGCCCCCGACACGGATACGATCACCCAGCCGCGTTATTGCCACCTTGAACGTTTCGTCCATGACGGTGGATTGCGGCGCCAGCGCAGCATCGGTGATGGCAATCGTCAAGGAATAGCCCTTGATCGGATAGACCGGCAGCACAATGCCGAGCGGCGCCAGCAGCCGCGCCGAAAAGCTGCCCAGCGACACCACCACCGCATCGGCGGCCAGGCGGCCATGGGCGGTGTGGACCGCCGCGATACGCCCGCCGATCTCGTCAAGCCCCAGAATATCCGTATCATAGCGAAAGGTGACGCCTGCCGCCTGCGCCATATGCGCCAATTCATTGGTGAATTTGAAGCAATCACCCGTCTCATCGCGCGTCAGCCGCAAGCCCCCAACAAACAAATCGCGCGAGGCGGCAAGCCCCGGCTCGACCGCAATGCAGCCCTCCCTGTCGAGCACCTCATAAGGCACGCCATAGTCACGCAGCACCGCAACATCCTTGCCGATCGCCGCCAATTGCTTGACGCTGCGAAACAGTTGAAGCGTGCCTTGCGTGCGCTCGTCATAGGCAATTCCGGTGGCGTTGCGCAGCGCTTCGAGGCAATCGCGGCTGTATTCGGCCACGCGCACCATCCGCGATTTGTTGATCGCATAGGCCGCCTCGGTGCAGTGCGAGAGCATCGACAGCATCCAGCGCCATGCCGCCGGATCAAACCCCGGCTTCAGGATCAGCGGCGCATGGCGCATCATCAGCCATTTGGCCGCCTTGCCCGGAATGCCGGGCGCCGGCCATGGCGAGGCATAGCCGGGCGAAATCTCGCCGGCATTGGCATAACTGGTTTCAAGCGCCGGGCCGTTCTGGCGATCGACCACCACCACTTCGTGCCCGGCCTGCGCCAGATACCATGCATTGGTAACACCCACGACGCCCGCGCCGAGAACAACAATCTTCATGATGCGATTCTCCTGCTAGGCATCGGTATCCGCGGTCCGCTATACGGCAGATCGGACCATCGGCTCTGCCGCGGCG
>JARLJC010000142.1 GCA_031291435.1 Alphaproteobacteria bacterium
AAAAGACCTTCGGCAAACATCAAACCGCCTGCTTCGCGTTTTGCTTGAAAATCGCCTCGAGCTCGGCGGGCAGCGCATAAGCCCAGCCGCTGATCGTCCCCGCGCCGAGGCAGATAACGTAATCCCCCGGCTGGGCGCGTTCCGCGATCATCTGCGCAAGATGTGTAGGTCCCTGCAAGGCATAAACATCGCGATGTCCGTGGGCGCGCAGCCCTTCGACCAAGGCGTCGCGCGTAGCACCCTCAATCGGCGTCTCGCCTGCCGCATAAACATCGGCGACGATAACGGTATCGGCATCGTTGAACCCTTTGCAGAATTCATTGAACAGACTCGAAAGCCGCGAATAACGATGCGGCTGCATCACGGCGATGATTTTGCCGGATTCGCCCTTGGCCTGCAAAGCTGCCTTCAAAGTCGCGGCGATTTCGACCGGATGATGCCCGTAATCATCGACAATGGTGATGCCGTTGACGACGCCGGTGCGCGTAAAGCGGCGCTTGACGCCTTCGAATTTGGCGAAAGCCTGCCGCAGCACATGATCCGCGAAACCAAGCTGCAGCCCGACGCTGATCGCGGCCAGAGAATTCTGCACATTATGCTGGCCGATCACCGGCAAAAAGAATCCTTCGATCGTGCGCGAACTTTCACTCTTACGGTCGGCCACCACGACATCGAAGCGCGAACCGTCCTGCCGCGCTTCGATATTGACGGCGCGCACATCGGCCTGCGGCGAAAAACCATAAGTCACGATTTTCCTGTCCTGCACGCGCGCGATCAGCTCCTGCACTTCCGGATGATCGACGCACAGAACGGCAAAGCCGTAGAACGGAATATTCTGCACGAAAGTCTCATAGGCGCGGCGCACCGCGTCGAAATCGTGATAATGATCCATATGCTCGGGATCGATATTGGTGACGATCGCCACCGTGGCGGGCAATTTGGTAAAACTGCCGTCGCTCTCGTCCGACTCGACCACCATCCATTCGCCTGCGCCCAAACGCGCATTGGTGCCATAGGCGTTGAAGATGCCGCCATTGATAACCGGGGGGTCAAGCTGCGCCGCATCGAACAAAGACGCCACCATCGACGTGGTCGTGGTCTTGCCATGGGTGCCGCCGACCGCGACCGCCCATTTCAGCCGCATCAACTCACCAAGCATTTCGGCGCGCCGCACGATGGGCAGATAGGCCGCGCGCGCCGCCATCACTTCGGGATTGTCGCGTTTGACCGCCGATGAAATCACCACGACATTGGCCGCGCCCAAATTCTCGGCCTTGTGGCCGATTTCCACGGAAATGTCCTTGTCACGCAACCGCTTCACATTGGCGTTGTCGGTCTGATCGCTGCCCTGCACCTTGTAACCGAGATTATGCAAAATCTCGGCGATGCCCGACATGCCGATGCCGCCGATGCCGACGAAATGGATCGTGCCGACCGATTGCGGGGTGAAATGCGTCTGGCTGCTCGCCTGTGTCCAGTTCATGGAATCTCCTGTCAATCCGCGAATGCTACAGGAGCTTTGCGCCAAAATCTAGGCGGCTGGCGGCAATAAAGCGACCAGATGGCGCGTGTCGTTAATCACGCCAATCACACAATCGGCAAGGCTGTCGGCCGCCGTAATCTTGCCCCAGGCCCGCGCCGCGGCCGCCGTTTTGGTCAAAGTCGTCGGCAACGCCATCAGCGATTCCAGCCTTATGGCAAGCGCCTCGGGCGTAAAAGCCTGCTCGGGGATCAGCCACGCCCCGCCCGCCTCGGCCACCGCCTCGGCATTGGCGGTCTGCTCGCCCGCATGCCCATGCGGGAACGGCACCAGAATGGAAGGCCGCCCGATCACCGTCAGTTCGGCCACCGTCGAACCGCCTGCGCGGCAGATCACGAGATGCGAGGCCGCCATGCGTTCCGGCACATCGGTAAAGAACGACGCCAGCTCGGCATCGACCCCGGCGGCGGCGAAGGCCGAGCGCGCGGATTCGATATCGTCCTTGCGGCATTGCTGCGCGATCACTACACGGCGACGTAGATGTTCCGGCATCAGCGCCAGCGCCTGCGGCACCACATGGCTGAATACTTTGGCGCCCTGACTGCCGCCCATCACCAGAATCTTCATCGGCCCGTCATCGCCCAGCGCCGCATAGGGCGTCCCGCGCAAAGCCATAAAAGCCGGGCGCACGGGATTGCCGGTATAAACCAGCCGCGCCTGTATCGACGCCTTCAGCCCCGCCACATGCGGGAACGAGGTCGCGATAATCCGCGCTTTCTCCATCAGAGCGCGATTGGCGCGGCCCAGAACAGCGTTCGAGTCGTGCAAAACAATCGGAATATTCAACTGCGCGGCGGCATAGAGGGCAGGCACCGAAGGATAACCGCCGAACCCCACCACGATATCGGGCCGCAATTTCGCCAGACGGCTGCGCGCCTGCAAAACGCCGATGCCCATTTCGGCGATACTGCGCAACTTGCCCCATAATCCGGTTTTCAGGCTGCTGGCCCGCGTGCGGTAAACCGGCACCAGTAAATCGCCGCTGAAGCGCGAGCCGCGTGTATCGGTCATCAGGGCCACGCGATAGCCGCGCCCCATCAATTCGCGCGCCAACGCCTCGGCCGGGAAAATATGCCCGCCGGTGCCACCTGCGGCCAGAACCACGAGCGGCATGCGTTCACTCATGAAATCCGTCCATATTCTGCATGCGGGCATTGACCGGATGATCGGAACCGGCGGCGAGATTCAGAAACGGCGCCAGTATCGATTGCATTTTCGCCAGCGCCGAGGCGCCCCCGGCCATGGCCGCGCTTTCCGAACCGAACCGGTGCAGCAGTTTGACCAGACGCTCGGCGGGCGTCGGCGGCGCCGGATAAATCACGAGATCCACCGGCGCATCGGGCTCCAGCTTCAACGCCTTGCGGGTTTCATCCATCGCCACGCTATAGCCGCCAAGGGCATCGACAAGGCCGATCTTTATCGCCTGATCGCCCGTCCAAACCCGACCTTTGGCGATATCGGGCATCTTCTCCATCGGGATGTTGCGCGCCGCGGCCACATTGGCCACAAACGCATGATAGGTGTTGTCGAGCAAGGCATCGACCCGCGCCCGCTGCGGCGGCGTAAATCCGCGCGTCATATCCCATATGCCGGCATTCTCCGCCGTCGAAAGCCTGTCCATCGACACGCCGGCTTTTTGCAGCAGCCCGTCGGCGGCGAATTTGCCCGCCACCACGCCGATGGAGCCGGTCAAAGTCGCCGGGTCGGCGATAATCTTGGTGCCGTTCATGGCGATCCAGTAACCGCCCGAAGCCGCCACCTCGCCCATCGAGACGATCACCGGCTTGCCCTTTTTCTCGGCATGCATAACGGCGCGGCGAATGGTTTCCGATGCGGCAGGCGAACCGCCGGGGCTATCGACGCGGAACAAGATCGCCTTCACGTCTTTGTCCGAAGTCGCATCATCGAACGCGGTGGCGATGGAATCCGCGCCCATGACATGATCGCCCGCAAGGCCGTCGCCGCCGCTGTCGCGCTCGGTAATCAGGCCGGTGCCGTAAATCAGCGCGATCTTGGCGCTATCCTTGGCCGCGCCATGGCCTTCGCCGTAACCCAGATAGGTTTCGACATCGACCTGCTTGCTGTCCTTGCCCGCTTTGTCGTCGAGCATATCGTCGAATTCATCGGCGTAACCGAGTTTGGTCACCAGCCCTGCCTGCAACGCCTCTTCATCGGTATAAGGCCCCTGCGCCATAATTTCTTTGGCATGCGGCAGTTCCCATTTGCGACTGACGGCGATGCCCGACGCAATTTGATCCGACAGATCGTCGATCATAATCTGCATCTCGGCCCGCACCGGCGGCGAGAAACTGTTATCGCGCTGCGCCGGTTCCATCAGCGATTTATATTCCTCGCGCTGCATAAAATCCGCCGTCACGCCGATTTTGTCCAAAGCCTGCTTGGCGAAAGGCGAATTGATCGCGACGCCGGTCAGGCTCACCGTCCCCACCGGCTGCAGCCACAAACCGTCGAACGCGCTGGCGAGATAATAAGCGCGGTCGCCCAATCCGAATTCGCCGAAATCGGTGCCGAAGGCATAAGTGAATTTATGGCTCTCGCCGAAATGCGCCAGAGCGGCGCGGATTTCCTGCGCCTGCGCCAGCCCCGGCTGCCCGGTGCCGAAACGCGCGGCGATGCCCTTCACATGCGGGTCTTTAGCGGCGTGGTCGATGGCGCGCAGGATGTCGAGCAGCGGCACCGAATCCCCCGGCATCGCCAGCGAAAAAGGCGAAGCCGCGTTCTGCTCGACAATCGGGCTATCGAGATCGAGGGTGAGAACCACATTATCCGGTTCGGGCTCGATCTTTTCCTGCATGTACGAACCGAGGAAAATGATCAGGGCAATCAACGCCACCGCCACGAACCCGATGACGGCGAAAAAGCGGGTAATGAATTTCAACACGGGTTTGACCTGCGGCAGGGATAAGGATGCGGAAAGGGTGGAGAAAAATAATTAACCTAAATGGGCCGCGAAGTCACCCGCAAAGGTGCCGGGCGGATAGACCAAGCCTATGAATCGCAGCTTTTATTCGATTAATCTTGACTTTGGGAGCTTCTTTCACGACATTGCGCGCCTTGAGGCGGCATTAGGGCCGGTCACGTACTTCGGCTTCGCCGAAATAAACATTTTAGGATAAACGCTATGGCTAAATCGAAGAACGACATCAAACTGGTCAGCTCCGCCAACACGGGCTTCTTTTATGTGACCAAAAAGAACCCCAAGAACAACACCAACAAGCTTGAACTCAAGAAATACGACCCCGTCGCCCGCAAGCATGTCGTGTTCAAAGAAGGCAAGATCAAGGAAGGCAAGAAGTCGTAACTTCTGCCCGCTTTCTTGTTTATTTCAATGCAGGATCATTAGAGGGTTTGGCTCCGGCGTTCGGTTTCGCCGGGCGTGAAGGCATACGTTCCGGCTTGAGTGCCGTCTTAATGATAAACGGGCGAAACTCATTATTGATACGGCGAAGGACCTCGTCTGCCGTCAGGGAATGATCTTCCGGAACGGAATCGCCCTTGCGGTAGATAACAACCCCAAAAATACGCGGATTATTTCCCACCACCCGCAACGAAACGCGCTGGCGGGAATCGGGTTGCGTGTCGTTATAGGCCTGCAGGATCGCCAGCGCCGTCCGCGTCGAACCTTTCGGTTCGGCCAAAAGCAGATCATGCATCAACGGCGAGACATAAGCGAGATAGGCGGATCCTGGATGCCGTCCGGCACCGAGATCTTTCAGGCGTAACGCCATGACCAGAATGTTGAGCTCATCATCCTCGATGAAAGCCCCTACTTCCCGCCGGGAATGCGCCAACTGGCCTTTCATCCGCTCAATAACGGATTTGTAGGTCGCGCCGAATTGCAGCTGCGACAGAAAAGGAATCAACTCCTGTGCATGCTCGGTCAGGATGTCGTGATAAACAGGGGGCGTCAGCATGCCCGGCCCGATTGAAACGAGACGGCCATCGATGCCATAACCCCGGTTCTGAGTGCCGCCAAAGGATTCAATCTGCAAAACCGCCGCCAGATAATCACGGGGCAAGCCCGTCAGGACGCTGGCGTCGGTCAGGGCCTGCTGCACACCCGCCGCCGAATGGGCAGGGCCAATATGATGATGCACAGGCGCGGTCGCCGGGCGTGGTCGCGGCAAAGGCGGAATTGAAGAAGGCAGCGGTGCCAGCGGAACGGGGGGCGAAGTCGTCGTCTGAACAGCGGACGCGGAAACGGCAGGCTGCCGAACCGGATCAGGCGCGGGCGATGCAGGAACGATATTGGTTACAGCGAGGGCTTTTGGCGCGGTCGGAACGTCGGGCGGCGGCGGGATCAGGCAAAGCATCAGTCCAGCGGCGACGAACAGGCCCGCAATCTCTCTTTTCGGATTTATGACCGACCGCAAACCCATAATACTCCCGCTTAAAAATGCTTGCCCCAATTAGGCTGGTTAATTTTTATCAGCTGAAAATACTTTCACCTAAGACATATACCTTAAAACGGCAGATACATGTCCTTTTTAGACAGCAATATAATTAAATAATATCAACTATTTAGCGCATATCACGCGAAAACGTCAATAAAAGGGCCATGCGTTTTTACACGCCCCACGAGACGCAGCACGATGATTTCGGGGAGAAATATCAGGGCTTGGGCAGCCTTTTAATCAGGCTGGAAGCATCCCAGCGGCCGCCGCCCATGCGCTGCACATCGGCATAGAACTGGTCGATGAGCGCAATCATCGGCAGCGAGGCACCGTTGCGCCGCGCTTCGGCGATGCAGATGCCGAGGTCTTTGCGGATCCAGTCCACCGCGAAACCGAAATCGAATTTATCCGCCGCCATGGTTTTGGCGCGGTTATCCATCTGCCACGACCCCGCCGAACCTTTGCCGACGGCGGCTACCACCTTGTCGATATCGAGGCCCGCCATCCGGGCGAAGGCGATGCCTTCCGACAGCCCCTGCACCACGCCCGCGATGCAAATCTGGTTGACCATTTTGGCAAGCTGGCCGCAACCCGAAGCGCCGATATGCTGAATGGCCGCGCCATAGCAACGCAGCACCGGCTCGGCTTTCGCGAAAGCGTCGGCATCGCCGCCCACCATGATCGTGAGCGCGCCTTTTTCAGCGCCGCCCTGCCCGCCCGAAACCGGCGCGTCGAGAAATTGCAGGCCGCGCGTTTGCGCTTCGACCGCCAGTTCCCGCGCCGCCTGCGCCGAAGCCGTGGTGTGATCGACGAAAATCGCGCCGCGTTTCATCGTAGCGAAAGCACCCTGCGCGCCCAGCGTGACTTCGCGCAGATCATCGTCATTGCCGACG
Source organism: Alphaproteobacteria bacterium (assembly GCA_031291435.1). Lineage (GTDB taxonomy): Bacteria > Pseudomonadota > Alphaproteobacteria > UBA9219 > UBA9219 > CAIXLI01. Next base: position 6,849 of record JARLJC010000142.1, read on the forward strand.
CAGGCAAAAACGAAATCGGCGTCTTTGGCGGCCTCCGCCGGGGTCGGCGCAATTTTGCCTTTATGCGCTTCGCCCCACTTCGCGGCTTTGGCCGCCGTGCGGTTATAAACCGTGACCTCATGCCCCTTGGCCGCCAGATGCCCGGCCATCGGGAAACCCATCACGCCCAATCCGATGAAAGCGGTTTTTGCCATTATGCGATATCCGCGGTGCAATGCGGGCATTTGGTTGCGACCGCCGCAATCGACGAAGCGCAGCGCGGGCAATCTTTCTTGGCGGCGGGGGGAGCTTTCGGCAAAATCCGGTTGACCTGCTTGATAATGAGGAAGACGACAAAGGCGACGATCAGAAAGTCGATCGTGTTGTTGAGGAAGATGCCGTAATTGAGGGTCGGCGCGCCCGCCGCCTTGGCGGCGTCCAGCGTCGGATAATGTTCGCCGTTAAGGGCCACGAACAGGCTGGAGAAATCGATCTTGCCAACCAGAAGGCCGATAGGCGGCATGAGAATATCGGCGACCATCGAGCTGACAATCTTGCCGAAAGCCGCGCCGATGATGATGCCGACAGCCATATCAACGACATTGCCGCGCGCGATGAAATCCCGGAAATCCTTGGCGACCGACATGGAAAACTCCTGCAAAAGGGACGACGAAGGCCTGAGAAGTAACAAAAGACGGCCCTTGCGACAAGCATAGAGGCCCGCATTCGATAAGATTTGAGTAACAATATGTCGCTATTCTTGAATTCACCCTTTTGGAACCGGATGTTATAGCGTTCCCCAGCCCCTAACCCATACGAGAGAATCCCATGTGCGGCATCGTCGGCATTACCGGAAAACAACTTGTGGCTCCCTTGCTGGTCGACGGGTTGCGCCGCCTCGAATATCGCGGTTATGACAGCGCGGGGATCGCCACTCTGGTGGATGGCAAAATCGAAACCCGCCGCGCGGAGGGCAAGCTCGACCGCCTCGCCGAAAAACTGATGCAGCAGCCGCTGCAAGGATTCGTCGGCATCGGCCACACCCGCTGGGCCACGCATGGCAAGCCGACCGAAGCCAACGCCCACCCGCACGCCACCGACAAAGTGGCCCTTGTCCATAACGGCATCATCGAGAATTACCGCGAGCTGCGCGCCGAACTGGAAAAGAAAGGCTGCAAGTTCAATTCGGAAACCGACACCGAAACCATCGCGCATCTCATCACCGATTATCTCAATCAGGGCATGACGCCACAGCAGGCAACCGCCGTCTCGCTGAAACGCCTCGAAGGCGCGTTTGCCATCGGCGTGATATTCACCGGCCACCCCGATCTTCTGATCGGGGCGCGGCGTGGAAGCCCTCTGGCCGTCGGTTATGGCGACGGCGAAATGTATCTCGGTTCCGATGCGCTGGCGCTGGCGCCGCTGACCAACCGCATTTCCTATCTCGAAGAAGGCGATTGGGTCGAATTGCAAAAAGGCAGCGTGATTATTCACGACGCCAACGACAAAGTGGTCGAACGCAAAATCCACATCACGGCTTTGTCGGGCGCCATGATCGGCAAGGGCCAGTACCGCCATTTCATGCTCAAGGAAATATTCGAACAGCCCGCCGTGATCGGCGACACGCTCTCCTCGCTCTCGACGCCCGACGACAAACTGGCGATGCCGCCGATGCCGTTCGACTGGAAAAATGTGCCGCGCCTCACCATTGTCGGCTGCGGCACCGCGTCTTATGCGGGTCTGGTCGCCAAATATTGGTTCGAACAATTAGCCAGGTTGCCGGTCGAACTCGATATCGCCTCGGAATTCCGTTACCGCGAAGCGCCGATGCCTGCGGGCGGCGTCACGCTCGCCGTCTCGCAATCGGGCGAAACCGCCGACACGCTGGCCGCGTTGCATTACGCCAAAGCGCAGGGCCAGAAAATCGTCGCCGTGGTCAATGTGCCGCAAAGTTCGATCGCGCGCATATCCGATGTCGCGGTGCCGACTTTGGCCGGGCCTGAAATCGGCGTCGCTTCGACCAAGGCTTACACGACGCAGCTTACCGTCCTGCTCTGCCTCGCCCTCGCCGCCGCTCAGGCGCGCGGCACGCTCGAGCCTTCGCGCATTCAATCCATCCTCCACGCCTTGCGCGAAGTCCCGGCCCAGATCAACGCCATTTTGCGTGACGAACATCATGTGCAGGAACTCGCCCAGCATATGGCCGAAGCGCGCGACGTTTTGTATCTCGGGCGCGGGCTGCTCTACCCCATCGCAATGGAAGGCGCTCTCAAGCTCAAGGAAATCTCCTACATCCACGCCGAAGGCTATCCGGCGGGCGAAATGAAACACGGCCCCATCGCGCTCATTGACGAAAATATGCCGGTGGTTGTGCTGGCCCCTAGCGATGCTTTGTTCGAAAAAACCGCCTCCAACGTGCAGGAAGTGGTGGCGCGCGGCGGCAAGGTGATTTTCATTTCCGACAAAAACGGCATCGCCAAAGTCGGCGTCAAAACTTTCTGGAGTATCGCTTTGCCCCATGCCGATCCGGTAGTGTCGCCCTTGCTCTACGCCATTCCGGTACAGCTATTGGCTTACTACACCGCCGTGGCCAAAGGCACCGACGTCGATCAGCCGCGCAATCTCGCCAAGAGCGTCACGGTCGAATAAGCCTCACGCGCCCGTCGATTGCAGCCGGTCGCCCGCCGCGGGCGCCGGAACCGGCTTCCAGCGCAGAATATAAGTCTCAAACGCCCGCCAGTTGAGGGGCTTGGCGATAAACCCGTCGGCCCCGCCCGACATCGCCATCACCTGCGTTTTCAGACTGGTGTCGTCGCTGAAAATCACGATCTGGCTGTCGGGATCGAACTGCTGCATGTAATTCATGGCGGTCAACCCGTTGCAATCGGGCAACCCCATATCGAGGAACACGATGTCGGGCGCTTCGGACAAATGCTTTTCCATCGCCTCGCGCGCGCTGATGGCGACGATAACCTTATAATTCTGCCTCAGCACATGCGTGACAAGCGTAACCATCATCGCGTCGTCGTCGACGATCATGATATGCGGCGTGGCTCGCCCCGCCCGCCGCTGCTTGATCGCGTGCCAGTTTTTAAGAAGCTCGTCGATGCCGGGCACCAGATTTTTCAACTCGCCGTAACTCGCATGCGGCGGCGGTCGCGTCGGCGCCACCGCGCTGTTATAATACGCCACCAGCGCCAGCATCTGCTTATGCTCTTCATAGACATTCAGCATGCGCAGAATGATGCGCGGGGACTCGCTCATATCGTAAAGGCTTTGGGTGAAGGCGGCGAAATCGAATCCTTCGGGCACGCGCAGGATGCACAGCACGCTGTCTTCCGTCCACAAAACCACGCCCTCGCCATCGGCAAAACTTGATCGCACCAGCGACGTGACCTTGGCTTGCTGCGTCCAGATCAAAGGCCGCGCCGCGGAAAATTCGAACGCGAACCAGCCGCGCCAGCAGGACAGATCGCCGAAGCTCCGGCTCATATGCGTGAGAAAAAATCCGATCTCGGTTTTGTCGGTGATCGTCTGCATGCGTTCCGCCCTCGCTCCCGGCATCATGCAGTATCTGTACGGCAGACGTTAGAAACAACTTAACTTGGCATACGGCGACATGCGCTGCGTACAATGGCATGGCGGTTTTTCGCGCGATCCTGTTTTTGTGGAAACGCGGGCGGCGGAATATCTCTTTTCAGGAGCCGGATTTTTCCTGCGTCCGCTGGCCGGGCGGAATCCAGCGCGCGATATAGGTTTCAAACGACTGGCGGTTAAACGGCTTCGGCAGGAAACCGTCGGCACCCCCCGCCAGCGCATTCACCTGCGTGCGCAGGTATGTGTCGGCGGTAAAGACGATGATCTGGCACTCCTCGTCGCATTGCTGCATGTAATTGAGAACGCTAAGACCGCTGCAATCAGGCAGGCCGAGATCCAGAAACACCACATCCGGCGCCTGCGTCAGATGATTTTCGAGCGCCTCGCGCCCGGAGCGCGCGGTAACGACCGTATAGTTTTTCTCGAGAATATGCTTGACCAGCGCCACCATCATGGCGTCGTCGTCGGTCACCATGATGACCGGCTTGGCGCGATCCTTGCGCTGCGATTTCACGGCGTGCCAGTTCTTGAGCAGATCGTCGATACCGGGCACCAGCGTTTTAAGCTCGCCATAACTGGCGTGGGACGCGCGCGCAGCCCGATCGACGCCGCCTGTGTAATGATCGATGAGCGCCAGCATTTGCTCACGCTCCTCCGCCACGCACAGCATGCGCAAAGTCACCTTCGGCCCGTCGCTCAACGTGTTAAGGCCATTGGCCAGACCGGCGACATCCAGATCTCCCGTGGCGCGCATGATGCAGACGACGCTGCCCTCGGTCCATAAAACGGTTCCTTCATTGCCCGCGAACATCTCGCGCAGAAGCGACGTTATCTTGGCCTGCTGCGTCCAGACGAGTTTCTTGGGCGTGGTGAATTCGAACAGATACCAGCCCTGCCAGCTGGAATGGTCGGTAAGGCTGCGGCTCATATCCTGCAGGAAAAGCCCGATCTCGGTTTTGTCTGTGATGGTCTGCATGCCCACGCCCCTCTTTCTGGCGCTGGTTATGCCGTACACTCTAGCGGGCATGCGTTAGGAACGTTTTAACGGCGCATACGATGACATGCGCCGCGTTACTTCAGAGGAGAAAAATTACCGGCGTTTAGAACCGCGCCCCTTCGGTAACGGCACGCCGCCTACCGAAGTCTGACGCGAAGATTTCTGATTCTGCAGTCCGGAAACGGGCCCCATCGGAGTTTCCATGCCGAGTTCGGCGGCTTCAAGGCGCTTGATCTCGTCGCGCAAATTCGCGGCCTCTTCGAATTCCAGATCGCCCGCCGCCTGCTTCATGCGTTTTTCGAGATCGCGGATATGCGCGCGCAAATTCTTGCCCGACAAAGTCGCTTCGTCGGCGAAACCGGCTTTGACCGTCAGATGATCCTGTTCGTAAACCGAACCCAGAATATCGCCGATCTGTTTCTTGACGCTTTCGGGCGTGATGCCGTGCGCGGCGTTATAGATCACCTGTTTCTCGCGGCGGCGGTCGGTTTCATCGATCGCCTGTTTCATGCTGCCCGTTATGCGGTCGGCATAGAGAATCGCGCGGCCTTCGATATTGCGCGCGGCGCGGCCTATTGTCTGAATGAGCGAGGTGCGCGAACGCAGATAGCCTTCTTTATCCGCGTCCAATATGGCCACCAATCCGCATTCGGGAATATCGAGCCCTTCGCGCAACAGATTGATGCCAATCAGCACGTCATAAACCCCGAGCCGCAGATCGCGGATAATTTCGATACGTTCCAGCGTTTCCACGTCGGAGTGGATGTAACGCACCTTGACCCCGGCATCGCCCATATATTCGGTCAGAGCCTCGGCCATTTTCTTGGTCAAAGTCGTGACCAGCACGCGCATGCCCTTGCCGACAACCTCGCGCACTTCATGCAGCAGATCATCGACCTGCTTTTCGGTCGGGCGAATAATCACCGGCGGGTCCATCAGGCCGGTCGGGCGCACGATCTGTTCGACGAATACGCCGCCGGTGCGTTCCAGTTCCCACGGCCCCGGCGTCGCCGAAACAAACACCGTATCGGGCCGCATCGCGTTCCATTCCTCGAATTTCAAAGGCCGGTTATCGACGCAGGACGGCAGGCGGAACCCGTACTGCGCCAGCGTCGATTTGCGCGCATAGTCGCCTTTATACATGCCGTTCAACTGCGGCACCATGACGTGGCTTTCATCGACGAACAGCATGGCGTTACGCGGCAGATATTCGAACAAAGTCGGCGGCGGCGCGCCGGGAGGTCGCCCTGTCAGATAGCGCGAATAATTTTCGATGCCCGCGCAGCCGCCGGTCGCCGCGATCATTTCCAGATCGAAGGTCGTGCGTTCGCGGATGCGTTGTTCTTCCAGCAATTTGCCCTGCGCCAGCAATTCGTCGCAGCGCAGTTTGAGGTCGATTTTAATCTGCGCCGCCGCCTGCGTCAGCGTGGGTTTCGGCGTCACATAATGGCTGTTGGCGTATAATTTCACCGCGTCGAAACTCTCGCCCTTCTCGCCGGTCAAAGGATCGATCTCGACAATCTGCTCGATCTCGTCGCCGAACATCACAAGACGCCACGCGGTGCTTTCCAAATGCGCCGGGAAGATTTCGATAGTGTCGCCCTTGACGCGGAAATCGCCGCGCCCGAAAGCGATATCGTTGCGCTTGTACTGCAATTCGACCAGCGAGGTCAGCAAAGTCTGGCGCCCGATCTCCTGCCCCCTGGCGAGGCCCAGCACCATCGATTGATAGGTTTCGACCGAGCCGATGCCGTAAATGCACGATACGCTCGCCACGATAATCACATCGTCGCGTTCGATCAGCGAACGCGTGGCGGCATGGCGCATGCGGTCGATCTGCTCGTTAATCATCGATTCTTTTTCGATGAAAGTATAGGTGCGCGGCACATACGCTTCGGGCTGATAATAATCATAGTAGGAAACGAAATATTCGACCGCGTTGTTGGGAAAAAACGATTTCATTTCGCCGTAGAGCTGCGCCGCCAAAGTTTTGTTGGGGGCAAGGATGAGAGAAGGCCGCTGTAACTTCTGAATCGTATGGGCGACGGTGAATGTCTTGCCTGACCCGGTGACGCCGAGCAGAACCTGATCGCGTTCCCCCTCGCTTAACCCGCGCGACAAAGCCTCGATCGCCTGCGGCTGATCACCGGCGGGGCGATAGTCGGAAATCAACTCGAACTTGCGCCCTGCCTCAGGACGAAATTCCGGCCTCGCGATATCGGCGAAAATGGGAAAGGTCATGGAACGTATATAGGAAGCCGTACATTAAACGGCAACCGTGGATATTGGCGGCTATTTATGGGTATGCGCTGCCGGTTGGGGTTGCCGGGGCTGGAAAGGCGGAAGGTCTGTTGGCGATGCATACAGCCTGATTAACGCTTCGTGCAGCTGTTCCTTCGCGCTGCCGGTTTTGTTGAGTACGGCATCGAAAAATTTTTCCTCTTCAGGGGTAGCGCTGCCCGAATTGAGGATGATTTTGATATCGGGGGCCAATTCCCTGATTTTGCGCATCAGCTTGAGCCCGGCAACCGGATCGCCCATATCCATGTCGGTAATGACGGCATCGACACCCTTGAAATCTTCTTTGGTCAGCGCGGCGATATCGTCGGTATCGAGAATTTCTATACCGATAAATTTGTGGCCAAGCCCCCTCGCGGCAAGCTGCAATCCACCAAGCACAACTTCCTTGTCATCAAATCCGAGGATGTTCAACGGGAGCTTCGTCTCCGGCATGGCTCAATTCCTTCAAATCATTTGTGGCGGCGCGAGTATATCAGATAATATGCCAATAAATAGTTTCAACGCTTACCCAAAATGGGGTTGGCGGCGGCAAAAACCATGCTAAAACAATGTCATGTCAGTTAATGTTCGCATCGCGCCTTCGCCCACCGGATTGCTCCATATCGGCAATATCCGGGCGGCTTTGTTCAATTATCTGTTCGCGCGGCGGATGGGCGGCACTTTCATGCTGCGCCTCGACGATACCGACGCCACCCGTTCGACCCAGGAATTCGCCGACGCCATCAAGCGCGATCTCGGCTGGCTGGGGCTGAACTGGGACAAATTCGGGCGGCAGTCGGACCGCCTCGCGCGTTACGCCGAAGTTCTGGAACAGTTGAAATTATCGGGCCGCGCCTATCCGTGTTTCGAGACGCAGGCCGAACTCGACCTCAAACGCAAGACGCAGCTGGGGCGTGGATTGCCGCCGGTTTACGACCGCGCCGCGCTGAAACTCAGCGAGGCCGATATCGCCGCGCTTGCCGCGCAGGGGCGCAAACCGCATTGGCGTTTCAAACTCGACCACACCGAAGTGGCGTGGGACGATATGGTGCAGGGGCATAAAAGTTTCGCCGCATCGTCGCTGTCCGACCCGGTTCTGGTGCGCGAAGATGGCGTGCCACTTTATACTTTCTGTTCGGTGGTCGATGATGTGGACGATTCCACCACGCATGTCATCCGCGGCGAAGATCACGTCACCAACACCGTCGTGCAGATTCAGATATGGCAGGCGATCACATCGACGCCCGCACCGGTGTTCGCGCATTTTCCGTTGATCGTCAGTTCCAGCGGCATCGAAATGAGCAAGCGCCTCGGCACTTTGTCGATTGCCTCGATGCGCGATGAAATGGAAATCGAGCCAATGGCGATCAACGCCCTGCTCGCCAAGCTCGGCACTTCGGATGCGATTGCGCCGCGCCTCACGCTCGATGAACTGGCGCAGGAATTCGATATCGGCAAAATCTCGCATGCGACGCCGAAATTCGATCTCGACGAACTCAAAAGCCTCAACGCCAAAATCCTGCATATCACGCCGTTCGAGGCGGTGCGCGAACGCCTCGCCGCGCTGGGCCTCTCATCCATCGACGAAAAATTCTGGAACTTCGCCCGCGCCAATATCACGAAACTCAGCGATATCCGGCAATGGTGGCAGGTGGCGCAAGGCCCCGTAACGCCAATCGTGACCGACGCCGCCTTTTTATCGGAAGCCGCCGCATCGCTGCCGCCCACGCCGTGGAACGACAATAGCTGGGGCGCATGGACCGACGCGCTCAAAGCCAAAACCGGGCGCAAGGGCAAGGAACTCTTCATGCCGCTGCGCCTCGCCCTCACCACCTATGACCACGGGCCGGAAATGAAATATCTCCTGCCCCTCATCGGCGAAAAACGCGCGCGCGACTTATTGGCGGGGAGAGCGGCATGAACGACCTTCACATCCACAACACGCTCTCGCGCCAGAAAGAAAAGTTCGAGCCGCTCGACCCCGCCAATATCCGCATGTATGTGTGCGGGCCCACGGTTTACGATTTCGCGCATCTCGGCAACGCGCGGCCCGTGGTGGTGTTCGACACGCTCAACCGCCTGCTGCGCCGCCATTATCCGAAAGTGACTTACGTCCGCAACATCACCGATGTTGACGACAAGATCATGGCCAAAGCCAAAGAGACCGGCGAGCCCATCGACACGATCACCGCGCGCACGACGCAAGCCTTCCATGACGATATGGGCGCGCTCAACGCCCTGCCCCCCGATATCGAGCCGCGCGCGACCCAGCATATCCCGCAGATGATCGCGATGATCGAAACTCTGATCAAGAAGAAACACGCCTACGCCGCCGACGGGCATGTGCTGTTCAACGTCCCCTCGATGAAAAATTACGGCGAATTGTCGCGCATCACGCATGACAATCTGGTGGCCGGATCGCGCGTCGAAGTCGCCCCTTACAAAAAAGACCCGACCGATTTCGTTTTGTGGAAACCGAGTTCACCCGAACAAGTCGGCTGGGACAGCCCCTGGGGCCGCGGCCGTCCCGGCTGGCATATCGAATGCTCGGCCATGTCGGAAGCACATCTCGGCACGACATTCGATATCCATGGCGGCGGGCTCGATCTCATCTTCCCGCATCACGAAAACGAAATCGCGCAAAGCCGCTGCAGCCATAACGGCGCGCCGCTGGCGAAATACTGGATGCATAACGGCTTCCTCACCATCAACAGCGATAAAATGTCGAAGTCGCTGAAAAACTTTTTCACCGTGCGCGAATTGCTGGCGGTCGCCCCCGGCGAAGCGCTGCGCCTTGCCTTGCTCTCGGGCCATTACCGCCAGCCGCTCGATTTTTCTCTCGAGGCTTTGCAGACCGCCAAGGCCACGCTCGATAAATGGTATGGCGCGTTACGCAACGCCTCGGCGATGCAGACCGAACCGGCAACCCTGCCGCGCGCCTTTGAAGAAGCCCTGCTCGACGACCTCAACACCCCTCTCGCCATTGCCGCTATGCATGAGATGGTTAATGAATTGAACCGCGATCCCTCGCCCGCCCTCAAGGCGCAATTGCTGGCGGCAGGCGGCGCGTTGGGATTGCTGCGCGAGGAACCGGAATTATGGTCGCGCTGGAAACCGGCGGGCCAGTCCGGCCCCACCGACGCAGAAATTCAGGCGCAGATCGAAGCCCGCCTCGCCGCCCGCAAAGCCAAAAACTACGCGGAATCCGACAGAATCCGCGATGCTTTGGCGGCGCAGGGCATCATTCTGGAAGACAGCGCGGGCAACACCACCTGGCGGCGCAACTAGACAGATCAAGGCAAGAGGAACGCATGCCCAATTTGCTTAAAAGCCGGTCGATGATCCTTGAGGATGCACAAGCCATATTCACATACAGAAGGTCGCAGCCGACACATCCTGTCAGCTGCAAGGCTTTCGTTACACTCGAGGTCAACGGTGAACTCCGGCAAAAAGATGCCCCCGGCGAAAACGTGGCAGAGGCGCTTCACGCAGCCATGGCTGAAGCGTTGGAACCGGAATTTACCGCCGCAGGACTTTCTACCTATCCACAGCCTTATTATCCAAAAACAGAATCCTACATTGAAATGGTCACGCAGGTTTTTAACCATTTTGCCGAAAAACTGGAACCAATCCCCAAGCACGCGCCCAAAAAAGGCACCCCCGCCGCCGGCCCCAACGGTCCTACAGGCTAATAAAACTTTACAGACGGCGCGGATTTGCATAAATTCACACGCATGCGCTTTGAGTACGCCCAAACCCAACCGATGAAAGCCGCGATTGCGGCCGGGTTTGCCGCGTCCGCGATCATTATCATCGCCGGCATTATTATTCCTGCGTAAGCAGGAAAACAGCGCGGCCTCACCCACATTACCGATTTGCAACACACCCTTGATATAAGGAAAACGATTAATGCCTATATTTGAAAACGAATGGATGTCCCTGCGCCGCTACAAAATGGAAAGCGAAGGCATCGCCCGCCGCAACGCCGAAAACGGCGAAATGGACTATGACCAGAAACATCTTGCTTTCGTGACTCTCGAAGTAGGCGGCAAGGAACGCGCCATGGTCTGGGAAGGCGGCGACGAATACAGCGCCTGGCACGGCGCTTTCGCCAATGCGCTTAAGCCGGAACTTGGCAGACTGGCCGAGCTGCCCGTCTATGCCGGAGGCGCCAGCCACGAAGAAAGACTGGGGCATGTCTTCTCTCACTTCGCCTGCCTGATGGATAATGCCCATGGAATCGGGGCTTTGTTCGGCACGACCGGGCGACAGACCAACCGGCCCGCGACAACTATCCAGCGGACGCCCGTCTGCCCGGCGGCGGATCACCGGATGACGGCCGAGGGCCTCGTATTCGACAGCTAAAGGCTGGCCCACTTGCCAGCAGGCGTGCTAGAAACCCGCGCTTACGAGGAAAACATGCAACCGCCGCCCGTCATCATTCTGGTCGAACCGCAGCTGGTCGAAAATATCGGCATGACGGCGCGCGCCATGATGAATACCGGGCTGAAAGAGTTGCGGCTGGTCAGCCCGCGCGACCCGTGGCCGCTCGGCGAGGTGCATCAGCAGCGCATGGCGGCGGCTTCGTCGGGCGCCGACGAGATCCTCGTCAACGCGAGGTTGTTCGATACAGTCGAGGAAGCTATTGCCGACCTTAACTATATCTACGCCACCACCTCGCGCACGCATGACATGGTCAACCGCATTATGACGCCGCGCGCCGCTATTCCCGATATGATCGCGCGCGCCGGTAACGATGAAAAAACCGGCGTCATGTTCGGACGCGAGCGCACGGGGTTGGTCAACGACCATATCGTGCTGGCCAATGCCAAGATCACCATTCCGCTCAACCCCGAACATACCTCGCTCAATCTGGCGCAGGCTGTGTTGCTGATCGGCTATGAATGGTATCAGGCGCAGGACGCAACGCCCCCCGATATCGTCCATACGGCATCCAGCATCCCGGCCACGCGCGAAGATTATCTGAATTTCTATCACCGCCTCGAAACATTGCTCGATGAAGCCGGATTTTTTGTGACCGAGGAAATGCGCCCGACCATGACGCGCAGCCTCCAGAACATGTTGCAACGCGCCGCCATGACCGATCAGGAAGTGCGCACTTGGCACGGCGTGCTGACCGCCCTCGCTAAAGGCCAGCGCGGGGGGCATTCGTGAAAGGCTGGGTACTGGTCACGGGCGCGGGACAGCGCATCGGCCGCGCGATCGCCCTCGAACTCGCCACGCATGGCTGGGATATCGTCGTGCATTATCACAAATCGCAGAAAACCGCCGCCGAAACGGCGGAAGCCATTCATGCGCTGGGCCGCAATGCCTGCCTCGCCGAAATCGACCTGTCGGATGCCGCCTATGCCGAAAACCTGATCCCCTCGCTGGCCGAGGAAATCGGCATGATTGATGCGCTGGTCAACAACGCCGCTTTGTTCGATACCGATGAGGACGACCCCGACGGCACGCGCCACATGGCCCTCAATGCCGACGCGCCGCGCCTGCTGAGCAAAGCCTTCCGCGACCATCTGCCGAAAAAAGAAAGCGGGATTATCGTCAACCTGCTTGACGCCACGCCGATGCCGCCCCATCTCTCCGCCTATGCCAAAAGCAAAGAGACCCTGCGCCAGCTCACCCTCAATATGGCGAAATCATTCGCGCCGCAGGTGCGCGTCAACGGCGTCGCCCCCGGTTATGTGCTGCCCGGCCCACGCCAGAGCGAGGAAGCCTTCCTGAAAATGGTAGCCGCGACCCCGCAAAAAACGCCTGTATCGCCCGAAGAAATCGCCCGCGCCGTGCGCCGCCTGATCGAGTCGCCCGGCCTTACCGGCGAAATCGTCACCGTAGCGGGCGGAACGAATACATCCGCACCCGTCAACTAACAAATTTTAGCAGGCGAAAAACTTTGTCCCTTGACTCAGGTTTAACCCTATCGCAGAGGCGGTCTTTGTTTGTACACATGCAGTCTCATTGGATGCGATGACATACGCAGATTCCGCAAAAAAGCTCGATTTCCCCACTTTCGCCACAAATATATTCATAAAAAACAATAACTTGTTGCATTGTGCCTTTTTTTTGGGCACCCCGTAAAAAGGCCCCTTTTTATGGGCGATTCGGCATAAAGAGGATGAATTACTGACAGACTTATCCACAGATTTCGGGGATAAAGAGACGCTCAAGGATGCACAAATAATGAGTCACTCGACCGGATCGTCGGAAACCAGGAAATTAAAGCGCGGCGCGACCAGTTTCGACGCCGGTGCCGCCATGCTGCGCGCCCACATCAAAACCCTGCCCGGCCAGCCCGGCGTCTATCGCATGATAGGCAAGGACGGCACGCCGCTTTATGTCGGCAAGGCCAAAGACCTAAAAAAGCGCGTTTCATCTTATACGCAGCGTGCGCGCCTGCCGGTGCGGCTGCAGCGCATGGTGGCGCGGGCCGTCAATCTGGAAATCACCGTCACACCGACGGAAACCGAGGCGCTGCTGCTGGAAGCCAATTACATCCAGAAATTTTTGCCGCCCTTCAACATCCTGCTGCGCGACGATAAAAGTTATCCTTACATTCTCATCACCAAACCGCAGGAACCCGCGAGCAACGGCGCTAAACCCGATCCGCAGGATTTCCCGCTGATCGCCAAGCATCGCGGCGCCAAAAAACGCAAAGGCTGGTATTTCGGGCCCTTCGCCTCGGGCGGAGCCGTCACGGAAACGCTGACGATTTTGCAGCGTGGTTTTATGGTGCGGAACTGCAGCGACGGTTTCTTCGCCAACCGGTCACGGCCCTGCCTGCAATATCATATCAAACGCTGTACCGCGCCCTGCGTCGGCCGCGTGACGCGCGAGGATTACGCGGTTCAGGTGCAGGATGCCGTCGATTTCCTCAAAGGCCGCAATCAGGATATCCAGCAGAAACTGGCATCCCAGATGCAGGAAGCCAGCGACGTCACAAATTTCGAGCAGGCCGCGAAACTGCGCGACCGCATCAAAATCCTGACCAGCATGCAGACCAAGCAAAGCATCCATGTCGCGGGCCTCAACGATGCCGATATCGTCGCCATGCATCGTGACGGCGGCAAAACCGCGGTGCAGGTATTCTTCTTCCGGCAGGGCCGCAATTATGGCGCGCGCACTTTCACCCCGACGCATGACAAAGACCAGAAACCCGCCGAAGTGATGGCCGCCTTTCTGATTCAATTTTATGCCGACAAGCCGGCACCGCCGACGCTGCTGCTGGACACCCTGCCCGAAGAACAAACTCTTCTGGCGCAGGCTCTCTCAGAACGCGCCGAGCATAAAGTGCGCCTGCTGGTGCCGCATAGCGGCGACAAAAAACGCCTGGTCGATATGGCGCAAAAGAACGCGCAGCAATATCTGGCGCGCTCTCTGGCCGAACGCGACGAGCAAGGCCGGTTGCTGCAACGCGTCGCCGATATTTTCGGCCTCGCCGAACCGCCCAAACGCATCGAGGTCTACGACAATTCGCATATTCAGGGCGCGCATGCCGTCGGCGCGATGATCGCCGCCGGGCCCGAAGGTTTCCTCAAAAAAACCTATCGCAAATTCAATATCAAGCAGGCGCAGACCAACGACGATTTCGGCATGATGCGCGAAGTGCTGACCCGCCGTTTCCGCCGCCTGATCGACGAAGACCCGGCGCGCACATCGGGCATGTGGCCCGACCTCCTCCTCATCGATGGCGGCGAAGGCCAGCTCAACAAAGTTATCGAGGTGATGGGCGAACTTGGCCTGCCCGATATCACCATCGTCGGCATTGCCAAAGGCGTTGATCGCAATGCGGGCAACGAACGTTTTTTTATGCAGGGCAAGCCGCCCCTCAGCCTGCCGCACGAAGACGCGGTTCTGTATTACCTGCAACGCCTGCGCGACGAAGCCCACCGTTTCGCCATTGGCACCCACCGCGCGCGGCGCACCAAAGCCATCGGCCAATCGCGGTTGGACGAGGTTCCGGGCGTAGGCGCGACCCGCAAAAAGGCGCTTTTGCATCATTTCGGCTCGGCCAAAGCGGTCGAAGCCGCAGGCCTTGAAGAACTGATGCGTGCGCCGGGCGTCAGCCGCAGCACGGCCCAGAAAATCCATGATTATTTCCGCGAGGGGCGCTAGAGTAGAGGCCTCGCAGCAAGGATATAAAATATGCAATTTATGGCCCTGACCCGCCGCAAGATCGACCAGTTCACCGACGCGCAATTCGCCGCATTGCTCGAACCCGAAGCCGAACGTGTGCGCGAACTTTATGCCGAAGGTTTCGGCCGTCAGATATGGATGCGCGGCGACGTGCCCGGTTCCTGCTGGATCATCGAAGCCGACAGCGAAGAGGATGTGCGCGAAAAACTCCACACCCTGCCGATGCACGAAAAAGGTATGCTCGAATTGCTGGCCGTCGTGCCGCTCAAACCCTATCGCGGATTTTGCCCGAAAAAATAAATGTTCAAATCATTCGCCAACAAATTGACCGTCTCGCGCATTCTGGTCATTCCGGTCATTCTGGTGCTGCTCGTGATACCGGAAACATGGGCGGCATGGGTCGCTTTGGTGCTGTTCGCCTTTGCGGGGCTCACCGATTATCTCGACGGCTATATGGCGCGGCGCGATAACGAAGTCACCAAAATCGGCCAGTTCCTCGACCCCATCGCCGACAAATTGCTGGTCGCCTCGGTCATTCTGGTGCTGGTTTCCACGGGCCAGATCAGCGGTACCAGCGTATTCCCAGCCGTCATCATCCTGCTGCGCGAAGTGGCCGTATCGGGCCTGCGCGAATTCCTCGCCGAACTGCGAGTCAGCGTGCCGGTGACGCGCCTCGCCAAATGGAAAACCACGATTCAGATGCTGGCGCTCGGCTTCCTCATCGTCGGGCGTTACGCGCCGGCATGGATTCCCTCTACATCCATAGGCGATGTCGGCATGTGGATCGCGGGCACCATTACGGTAATTACCGCGTGGGATTACTGGCGCGCCAGCCTTAAGCATTTTGACTAACATTTTTTGGTTGATTGCTGCGGCGCACATCGGGTAGTGGCCTTAAGTACTTTTTACGGAAAGGACTTTTCCATGAAACCCGTTTTCGCCGCCGCCGCAGAAATTGTCGTGGCCCCGCGCCCGACCACGCTTCTCGTCATCGACTCCGCTTCCGCTGATCGTGCGGCGCGCGCTCGTTTCTATTTTTATTCGCCCAGCAAGCTTGCCCGCGACGTCAAAAACAGGGGCCGGATCAAAAGGGTGATTGTCGATAGCGTGCCTCTGGTTTACACGGACAAGAATTTTTCCGGCAAAATGCCGCGTCAGGATTCGGAATTCGTGGTGTTGAGCATCGGACAGAAGCCGGGCGAGAAAATAGATATTATCGACAAAGTTGCCTATGCCGCCCACCAAGCCCGGCGCGGCCTCACGCCAAAAGCAGCCATAAAGCTGGAAGTGACACGCCCGCCGAAGGCGCGGCGCACTCCCGGCGGCGAAACAAGCGAGCCGAACTGATTACGAAGACGCGGCCATCAGCAGGGAGGCATTGCCGCCCGCCGCCGTTGTGTTGACCGACGTCACGCGCTCGGCGGCGAAGCGCAATAAATAATGCGGGCCGCCCGCCTTGGGTCCCGTGCCGGAAAGCCCCTCGCCACCGAAAGGCTGCACGCCGACCACGGCACCGATGAGGGTGCGGTTGACATAAAAATTCCCGACATGCAGCGCATCTTCGACGCGTTCGACCGTATTCTGAATGCGCGAATGAAGTCCACCAGTAAGGCCAAAACCCGTGGCGTTGATATCGCGGATAAGATCGCCAAGATTTTCCGGCTTGTAACGCAGCACATGCAAAATGGGGCCGAATACTTCGCCGGTCAGGAAAGTGATCGCCGGAATTTCCCAGGCCTGCGGCGCAAAGAAATTTCCCTGCATCTCGCCCGGCACGGTGAAAATCTCGCGCGCTTCCTTTTGCAAACGCATCACATGCGCCGCCAATCTTTCCTTGGCCTGCGCGTCGATAATCGGCCCGACATCCGTGGATAATTTCGCCGGGTCGCCGACCACCAGCTCCTTCATCGCGCCACGCAGCATGGTGATAATCCGCTCGGCGCTTTCCTCGGGCAAACACAAAATCCGCAGGGCCGAGCATCTCTGCCCCGCCGAACGAAAGGCGCTGTTCAGCACATCATCGACGACCTGTTCCGGCAGAGCCGAATTATCGACGATCATCGCATTCTGCCCGCCGGTCTCGGCGATCAGCGGCACGATGGGGCCGTCCTTGGCCGCCAGAGCGCGGTTGATGTTGCGCGCCGCCGCCGTTGAACCGGTGAAAGCCACGCCCGCCACCAGAGGATGCGCGACCAAGGCCGCGCCCACATCTGCGCCACCGGTCACAACATGAAACGCCTCGCGCGGAACGCCGCTTTCATACATCAGCCGGGCGGTGAACAAGGCGATTTCGGGTGTCTGCAGCGCGGGTTTGGCAATGACGGCATTGCCTGCGACGAGTGCGGCGGCAATCTGGCCGAGGAAAATCGCCAGCGGGAAATTCCACGGGCTGATGCAGACGAATACACCGCGCCCGACAAGACGCATATAATTTTTCTCGCCGGTCGGCCCCGGCAAAACCATCGGCGCGAAATCCACGCGCGCGCGCATCGCATAATAACGGCAGAAATCGACCGCCTCGCGCACTTCGCCGAGTGCGTCGGGAATCGTCTTCCCGCCCTCATGAATCATCAGCGCCATTAGCGCGGCAGCATTTCTCTCCAAAGCATCGCTCAGTCTTTCGAGGCATGCCGCGCGTAAATCGACCGGGATTTTTGTCCACACCTCGAACCCGGCACGCGCTTGTCCAAACAGCGCATCGACATCCGGCGCGGGTTGCGCCACAGGCACACGTTCGAATTTCGCAATCTCGGCCAGCAGCGGTTCGGTCATAAAAGGATCGGCCAGCTCCAGCCCCGCCGAATTGCGGCGTTCCGGCGCATAGAGATCGGGCGCGCACTTGACGGCAGGATGGTATATCGTCGCATTGGCAAGGCATTGCGCAACCGGATCGGCGGTCAACTCGCCCACCGAAATATCCTTGTCCAGCAACCGATGCACGAAAGAACTATTGGCCCCGTTTTCCAGAATGCGCCGCACGAGATAACCGAGCAGCACATCATGCGCCCCAACCGGCGCATAAATGCAGGTATGCAAATCGGCATCGCGCATCAGTTCGTGCAATTCCGCGCCCATGCCGTGCAACCGCTGAAACTCGATACCCTTAGTATCCCCGGCAATTTCGCAGATATGCGCGACGGTCAGCGCGTTATGCGTCCCGAACACAGGATTGATCCAGTCGCGTTTGGCCAGCAACCGCCGCGCGCAGGCCATATAGGCGACATCGGTGTTGACCTTTCGCGTATAAACCGAAAAATCAGAAAGGCCGCGTTCCTGCCCGCGTTTGATTTCGGTATCCCAGTAAGCACCCTTAACCAGCCGCAGATGCAATCGCCTTTGATGCGCAGCCGCCAGATCGGCAAAAAACTCTATCGTCGCCGGCGTGCGTTTGTCATAAGCCTGCACCGCGAAACCCAGCCCCTGCCACGCCCCTACATTCATCCGTTCCATCAGGGCATCCGCGACTTCCAGCGACAATTGCAGCCGGTCGCCTTCCTCGGCATCGACGGTCAATGTCATATTTTGCCGCGCCGCGCGTTCGCACAAAGCAACCAGGCGCGGCACCAGTTCCGACATCACCCGCGCGCGCTGCGCCATCTCGTAACGCGGGTGCAACGCCGACAATTTGACCGAAATTCCCGAAGGCCGCGCGAAAAGATTCTGCGCTTGATGCGCGCCGATAGCGTCTATCGCCTGTTCATAATCCGCCAGATACCGCGCGGCATCGTCAGCCGTCCGCGCCCCTTCGCCCAGCATATCGAATGAAAACCTTATGCCTTCGCGCATCGGCCCCTCGGCCCGCGCCAGCGCAGCATCAATGCCCTCACCCATCACGAACTGATCGGCCATCCATTGCATCGCGGCGCGAATGGCCTCGCGGATAACCGGCTGCCCCAGCCGCGACACCAACTTGCCGAGCGAAGCCCCCGGCGTGGCATCGTCAAGCCCGATAATCCTGCCGGTCAGCGACAAGGCCCAGCCGGTAACATTCATCGACCACGGCGCATCGACGGCAAACGCCTTATCCCAATGCGCCTCGTCGAGTTTGTCGCGGATCAGGGCGTCGGCTGTCGCGCGGTCGGGAATGCGCAGCAACGCCTCGGCCAGACACATCAGCGCCAGCCCCTCCTGTGACGTCAGCCCGAACCGCGCCAGCATGTCGGTGACGGTAGCCGAAGGTTTATGGTTGCGGCGGATTTCCTCGACCCACCCCGCCGCGCGCGCCGTCACGCGCCGACGCGCTTCGGGCTCCAGCCCGGCATCGGGAACAAGATTTTTCAGGCAGGCATCTTCATCGGCGCGATAAAGCGCGGCAACGGAAGCCAGATGCGGGGCAGAATCAAAAGACGGCATGGGTTAAGGCTAGCAGGCCCTGCCCCAAGCGCAAGTCAGGCGCGACCGATGGAGACGTAAGTAAATCCGGCCTCGCGCATATCGTCGGGTTTATAGACATTGCGCAGATCGACCATCACCGGCGATTTCAACGCCGCCTTGACCCTCCCGATATCGAGCGCGCGGAATTCGTTCCATTCGGTGAGGATGGCGACCGCATCGGCGCCCTCTATCGCGTCATAGGCATCCTTGCACCACACGACATCCTTCAGCAGCTTGGCGGCTTCCTTCATCGCCTCGGGATCGAAGGCGCGCACGGTGGCGCCCGCTTCCTGCAAGGCGGGAATGACGTCGAGGCTCACGCTGTCGCGCATATCGTCGGTGTTGGGCTTGAAGGCGACGCCGAGAATGGCGACCGTTTTGCCTTTGATGTTATCGCCCATCGCCGATTTGATGCGTTCGGCCATATGTTTCTTGCGCTTGTCATTAACGTCGATAGTCGCTTCGACCAGCCGCAGCGGCACGCCTTTATCCTGCGCGGTGCGCGCGAGGGCCAGCGTATCTTTCGGGAAGCATGAACCGCCATAGCCGGGCCCGGCATGCAGGAATTTGCGCCCGATACGACCGTCGAGCCCCATGCCCTTGGCCACCGTCTGCACATCCGCGCCGACCTTCTCGCACAAATCGGCGATTTCGTTGATGAAGGTGATTTTGACGGCGAGGAAAGCATTAGCCGCATATTTGGTCAGCTCGGCGGTTTCGAGATTGGCGACGACCATCGGCGTTTCGATCAGATAAAGCGGACGATAAAGTTCGCGCATCACATCGGCGGCGCGTTCGCTCTCGCAGCCGATTACGACGCGGTCTGGCCGCATGAAATCGCCGATAGCCGAACCTTCGCGCAGAAATTCGGGGTTCGAGCAGACGTCAAAATCGACCCCCAGTTTCAGTTTGGGATTAGCCTCGCGCACGATGCGGGCGATCTCATGCCCGGTGCCCACCGGTACCGTCGATTTGGTAACGATCACGGTGTAATGCGAAATATTGGCGGCAATCTCGCGCGCCGCGGCATAAACATAAGACAGATCCGCATGCCCGTCGCCGCGCCGCGTCGGCGTGCCGACCGCGATGAACACCGCGTCGGCTTCCTTGATCGCGGGTACCATCGAGGTAGCAAATTGTAAATTCCCGTTCTTGGCGTTGCGCGCCACCAGATCGTCGAGCCCCGGCTCGAAAATCGGAATTTGGCCGCGCAGCAAAGCCTCGATCTTTTCCTTGCTTTGATCGACGCAGCTCACCTGCACGCCGAATTCGGCAAAGCATGCCGCGGAAACGAGGCCGACATAGCCGGCGCCAAGAACGACGATTTTCATATTTTATTTCCTTATGATTTTCTGTAACGCCGTATGCACCGCATCGCCCATATCGGGATGCGCCAGCGCAAACGCCACATTGGCCTCGATAAATCCGACCTTGTCGCCGCAATCGTAACGCGTGCCTTCATAGCGAACGCCGTGGAAAGGCTGCTTGCCGATCAGGCGCGCGAGGCTGTCGGTCAGCTGAATTTCGCCGCCCTGCCCGACCCGCTTGGCTTCCAGCTCGTCGAAAATCTCCGGCTGCAGAATATAACGCCCGATCACCGAAAGCGTCGAAGGGGCCTGTTCCGGTTCGGGCTTTTCGACGATGCCCTTGACCTTGGCGATCCGTCCGTCGTCGGATTCGACATCGAGAATACCGTAACGATTAGTCTGATCGCGCGGCACATCGACCACGGCCACGACATTGCCGCCCACTTTGTCATAGGCGTCCATCATCTGCCTGAGGCAGGGTTTTTTGGCCAGCACCACGTCGTCGGCGAGCAGAACGGCGAACGGCTCGTTGCCCACCAGATGCCGCGCGCACCATACCGCATGCCCCAGACCGAGCGGCTCGCGCTGGCGCGTGAACAGCAGCTGGCCGGAATCGATGTCGGTGGTTTTCAGCAATTCGAGCGCGTGGATTTTCTTCTTGGCTTCAAGCTGGCGTTTCAGATCATTGTTATTGTCGAAATGATCTTCGAGCGCGCCCTTGCCGCGGCTGGTAACGAAAATAAACTGCTCGATGCCCGCCGCACGCGCTTCATCGACGGCGTGCTGGATCAAAGGCCTGTCGACCAGCGTCAGCATTTCCTTGGGCATCGCCTTGGTGGCGGGAAGAAAGCGCGTGCCGAGACCGGCAACGGGGAACACGGCTTTGCGGATGGGCTGTTTCATCTTGTACATGCTCGTTAGCTGTTGCGCTGCAACGCAATACCACTTCAGGCTTTAAAATCAAATGATTTGACAGGGAGATTTTTCTGCTGTTATTGATTTTCCCTGTGTTTTTTGGAGAATAAATTGTGACGGATCAATCAATTCGTACGTCCGCCTGGAATTTCATCGGGAGTGTCGGGCAAGCTGCCGCCGCCGGCACTTATATGACTCTGAAATATGGCACACGTAGCGTCGCCACCCTTACAAATTTTCTGTCCCCGGCCATTGGAGCCGTAGCAGGATTATATATCGGCGTACATGAACAATTATCCGACGAACAAACAAACTCCTTGGCAAAAGCCGGGCTGGTGCTTGCCCCCTTGGCCAGTTTGGGCATCAATTATGGCTTAGCCAGATTGGAAATGACCTTAGAGAGAAAGTTCCAGAATAATTTTGCACAAAGCAGTGAATTTTATTCCATTGCAACGGGTTTAGGAATCATGTGGGCTACGGCGAACACCGCTGGCTTGGCGGCCGCTGAGATTTTCCAAGGATATGGCCCTACGGCAAATCTTTGCGGCATAGGGATGGGGGAAACTTTAGGTGTTTTAATCGGCATTTCTTTTGCAGGCCAGGCTATCGAAAAGCATTTCGATGCCGTTGCCGACGAGGTTCGTGAAAAATTCATAAAACAACGCCCGCGGTTCCGCGTCAGATCGACTGCGGCGGCAAAGCCAACGCGTTCTTGACCGCCTCGCATATCTCTTCGAGCGAAAAAGGCTTGGCAATAATCCGGTGAACCAACGCATCAAGATTATGCGCCCGCATGCGTTCCTGCGCGTAACCGGAAATCATAACGATCTTGAGATCGGGAAACAGCCGGATCGCCTTCATGGCCAGCGCAATGCCGTCTACATTCGGCATCACGATATCGGTGACCAGCACATTGAATTTATCCTTGGTGAGGGCGTCGAGGGCATCCTGCCCGTCGATGGAGGCCGTCACCTGATAACCCACCGATTGCAGCGAACGGGTAATGAATTCGCGCACGGCAGGATTGTCCTCGGCCACCAGGACATGGGCCGGAATTTCGGGAAGGGGCGGGTTACTCGGCGGCACCGGCTTTTTCATCCCGCGCATGAAATTCAAGATAAACGCTTGCGATCGTTTGCGTCATGGTCGCGTTGATCTCCGTGTGAAAAGGCACCTCGCCTCCGGCATCTACAGTAGCCGCTGGCGCATCAACCCACCAGCTTTGAATAACATGACTGTCGGGCCCCAGCGCATTCGCTTTGATATCCGGGATAAGCTGCGCCTCCGGGGTGGTATTATGGATAACCCCGTCGACATACAGCCGCATCGTGCCTCCATCATAGCGTAGTTCGGATTTGACCTGATCGAAGATAAGGCCGCTCCCCGAATGAGCGATGTCGAGGCCAAGATTTTCATAAAAACCACGCAGGGACGGCATCACCTCGGTAATCTGCTGCCGGGCAAGAATAGGCCAGGAGATAAGCGCCGCCAGAATGGCAATTCCGCCAATAATTCTATAAACATAGCGTTTCCATTTAAGGTGGTGCACGACCATCGGCAGATTGGCGACCACGCTGTCGGCCAGCGAGGCGAAAGAAGCGGCGGCGGCGTCCATCGCCCCGTGCGAGGTCATCGGCGCGGCCTCGGGTGGCATCGAAAAAGCCGAAGCCGGGGACGAAGCCCTTGTCGCCGTGGAATAAAGCCCCTCGGCGGCAGGCATGACAGGCGGTGGGGGCGGCGTGAACACATCAATATTAGTGGGCAATTCGGCATGCCACTCCTGTTTGCAGCGCGCACACCGCACTTGTCGCCCGCCTTGGGCGAAGATGCCGATTTGCACGAGATAACGCGCGTGACAGGCGGGGCACTCAAGAATCATACAAATATATATAAAGAGAACAAGGGGTAGAGGCTAGGGGTTAACGTAGAATGGCGATTCCCTCCGGCGGCTTTTTCCTCTACCCTGTGCCTTCCATCCTTGTCGTCGAGTTCCGGGTTTCATGCTTTTAACTTTCGAAAATGTCAGCCTTTCTTACCCGCCCCATCACCGGGTGCTGGATAAGGTCGATTTCAGCCTTGAAGATAACGGCTTTTACTTCCTGACGGGTGCTAGCGGCGCGGGCAAATCCTCGCTGCTGCGCCTGATTTACCAGGCCGAAAAAGCCACCAGCGGCCGCATTTTCCTGTTCGGCGAGCTGCTCGACGGCCAGAACCGCACCAAACAGGCCGAAATGCGCCGCAAGATCGGCGTCATTTTTCAGGATTTCCGCCTAATTCCCCATCTCACCGCCCTCGAAAACGCGGCTTTGCCTTTGCGCCTGACCGACGCCAGCGAGGATTATATCCACCGCCATTCCCGTGAACTGCTCGACTGGGTCGGCATCGGCGACCGCATGAACGCCTATCCGCACGAACTTTCGGGCGGCGAGCAGCAGCGCGTGGCGATCGCCCGCGCCGTGGTCGCCCGCCCGCGCCTATTGCTGGCCGACGAGCCAACCGGCAATGTCGACGACGATACCGCCCTCAAACTTTTCCACCTGTTCGACGAATTGAACAAAATCGGCACCGCGGTTATCCTCGCCACCCACCAGCATTATCTGGTCGACCGTTTCCGCAAGCCGGCTTTGCGCTTGCTTGACGGCCGCCTGATTTCCGCCCCGCCATCGAAGGCCGCCTGATGTCCCTGCCCCGCCATCTTTTCACGCCCGCCTTTCGCCATCATCATCTCGGCAAATCCTTCGGCATGATCGTCAGCATCATGGTTTTCATCGCCAGCTTCGCGACGGTGGCCGAGGCGGGATTATTGGCGCTCGGCTATAACTGGGGCCAGACGATGGAAAGTCGCATTACGGTCGAAATCCCCGCCGTCGACGACGAAGCCGCCACGCCGCAATCCACCCGGGTCGAGCAAGCGATCGCCGCCATCCGCGCTTTGCCGCAAACCGGCCTCGTGCTGCCTCTGTCCGACAGCGAAGTCGAAAAACTTCTGCAGCCCTGGTTCAGCGATGCAGGATTGCTCAAAACGCTGCCATTGCCCACGCTCATCGATGTCGAACGCAAACCGGGGGCCGATCTTACGGCGGCCCAGATTTCCGATGTCCTCAAAGATGTCGTCGCCGACGCCAAGGTCGATGACCATGGCGCCTGGACGCAGGATGTGTGGCGGCTTGTCCACGGCCTCGCCATGCTGGGCGGCCTTATGATCACGCTGACCGGCGTGGCGCTTGTCATCGCGGTCAGCCTGATGTGCCGCGCTGTGATGGCGGCGGAGCATGAAACCGTGGCCCTCCTCCACACCCTCGGCACCGACGATCGCGACATCGCCCGTCATTTCCAGTTGCAGGCCGAACGTATAGCCCTGCGCGCGGCGGGCATCGGTTTTGCCGGGGCGCTGACCGTCACCGCCGCTTTGATGTTCGCCACCCGCCATATCGCCGATCTTTCCACGCTGCATCTCAGCCATTGGATCGAACTGGTCGCCGCCGCCCTTGCCGTCCCCGTGGCCGCCATCGCCATTGCCGCCTTCACCGCGCGGGAAACGGTGATGAAACTGATCCGGGCTTTGCCATGATGCGCCGCGTCACCCTCTTTTTCGGCTTTCTCGCGGTGGCGGCGTGGCTCGGCGGGCTTGTCGTGTTCGTCGGCTCCATCGACGCCATGCGCGAACCCACCGTCGATACCAACCTGCAAATCACCGACGGCATTGTCGTTCTGACCGGCGGTAGCGAGCGCGTCACCACCGGCCTCGAACTGCTCGAATCCGGGCGCGGCAAGAAACTTTTCATTTCGGGCGTGCATAAAGGCCTGACGCTTGACGGCATCGTCGGCTCGCAGCCGGTGCCGGATAATTTGCGCAGCTGCTGCATCGTGCTTGGCCATCTCGCGGGCAGCACTTTCGGCAACGCCGACGAAACCGATATCTGGATGAATCTGGAGAATTACCGCTCGCTGCGCCTCGTCACCGCCAATTACCATATGCCGCGCAGCCTGCTGGTCTTCCACGCCGCCATGCCCGACATCGTCATCGTGCCGCATCCCGTGGTGCCGGACAGCGTCAAGCTCGACGATTGGTGGCGGCATCCCGGCACCGTCGATCTGCTGGTCACAGAATATATGAAATATCTGGCCGCCTTCGTGCGGGTCAAGGTAATGGGGCCATGAAATATATGCGGGCGGTCTGGTTCAATCTGGTGTTCTACGGCATCAATCTGGTGATGTCGGTGGGGCTGTCGCCTTTGATCCTGCTGCCGCGCAAGGGCGTGGTCAAAGGCGTTTACATCTGGCTGCGCACGGTGGCGTGGGTCGAGAAATATTGCGGCGGCATCGATTACCGCGTCGTGGGCCGCCAGCATATTCCGAAAGGCGCCTTCATCCTCGCCTCGAAACATCAGTCGGAATGGGAAACATTCAAAATTCATCTGCTGGTCAACGATCCGGCGATTGTGTTGAAGCGTGAACTGCTGAGCATCCCGATCATCGGCTGGTGGATGAGCCGTTCGGGCTCGATCCCCATCGACCGCGCCGGGCGCACCAAAACTTTATCGGCGATGATGAAGGCGGCCCGCAAAGCCGCAGCCGAAGGCCGCCCCATCGTCATCTTCCCCGAAGGCACCCGCGCGGCGCCCGGCGAAAGCCGCCCCTATAAAAGCGGCGTCGCGGCCTTGTATCAGGATTTGAATCTGCCGATCGTGCCGATGGCCTTGAATTCGGGATTGCTGTGGCCGAAAAACGCTTTCGTCAAAAAGCCCGGCACCGTCACGGTAGAATTCCTGCCGCCGATCCCGCCGGGCCTGCCGCGCGAGGAAATGATGAAGCGCCTGCGCGACGAGCTGGAACCGGCGGCGCTGCGGCTGCTTAAGGCTTAGCCGCTGCTATCGGATGTCCGCCCACGACGGCTTTGTCATGCGGACGATAAGGCGGCGGCATATTAAGCGTATAAGCCGGAACGATACGCAGCCCCCTGATGCCCGTGCCCGCGCCGATCAAGCCGGTGGCGGGCGCAGCAAAATCATATTTGATGAAAACGCCGTCGCGCACGGCACGCGGCTCAAGCTGATCGATAAGAGTTTCCGCCGCCCGTCTCTGCGCCGAAGTGACCACGCGGGAATGGAGAAAATTGAACGCCACGAGATAAGCCGCCGCGTCATTCGCCGGGACGGCTTCGTGATAGTCCCGCGCGCAGTTGAGGATCAGCCGGGCATGGCCCTTTTTCTGATTGGGGTCGGCGTCCATGAGTTCATCAAGGAGGCGGAGCGCGGTAAAAGTATTCTGCAAAATATTCCGGCCTTCGAGCCTGCGCATGGCCTGACTGATCATCGCCGGCGCATAGCCTTGTTGCGCGGATCTGTCTTCCCATGCGAGAGCGTCGCCCGGGCGCGCGGGCGTCATCAACCCTTCTTCGTAAGCTTTCGATAATTCGAGTTGCGCGGCGCAATCGCCTGCCGCCGCATGATTTTCCAGCCAGAACAGCACCTGCTGCACTTCGCCAAGGGGGCCAGCATCCTCGGGATCATCGGAAAATTCGTTCATTTTTGAGACTCGAAATAGGCCCAGTACATAAGCAAGCGTATCGCCGATTTTTACTTGCGTCACGCTCGAAACAAAGACGCCCGTTAACCAACACCGTCAGGCGCTCAGCGCGGTTTTCACGAAATCGAACAAATCATAAGCGCCATAAAGCACGCCGGCGATAATCGAGAGCTTAAGAAAGCCCCGCACCCGCACAACACCTTTGGCATCGGGATTGGCGCAGGATCGCCAGGTGCCGACCGACCACCACACCATCGTCGCGGTATCGAGCAGTTGTTCGAACGCCCGCAGAAACAACGGCGGCTGTACGAACGACATATCGCCGCCTTCGGCCCGCGCCATGACATCGGCAACTCCGTGGATATTATTGGCGACCATAAAACAATAGACGTCGAGAATGCTGACCGGCAGGCAGACCAGAAGCGCGATCAACCCACTCACCCACACAGCCTTGCTCACGCTGAAATCGCCCTGCCAATGCTCGAACAGAAAGCCCATGCGCTACTCCACCGCCGCTTTGGCTTTGCCGTCGGCGAATTCGAGGCCGATTTTGTCGCCGGGGGTGAGTTGTTTGGCGGTTGTGATGACGCGCCCTTCGGCATCCTGCACCAGGGCATAGCCGCGCCCCAGCACCGCGCGCGGCGACAGATGCCCCAGCACCGAACCGAGATTTTCGACCCGGTTGGCTTTGCGGGTATAAATTTCTTTCCACGCGAACAGTCTTTTCTGGTCGATGTTGGCCAACCGCAACGCCGCATCCTTGATGATATCGCGCGGATGCCGCAGCAAAGCCGCCCCCACGCGCGACGCGCGCCGGTCATAATAACCGCGCCAGGCCAGCGCCAGCCTTTCGGTTTTTTCATCGAGCCGTTGCGCCAGAGGCTCAATAGCGCGGGCCGGGTCGCCCAGCGCGCGCTGCGTCAGATGCAGCCGTTCGCGTCGTTCCTGAATCATGCGCCGCAGCGCCTGAAACAGCCTCGCGCCGTCGTCATAAACCTGTGCGACCAAATCCTCGCGCACCGGCACGGCTTTTTCCGCCGCCGCGCTCGGCGTGGGCGCGCGCAAATCCGAAGCGAAATCGATCAGGGTGGTATCCGTCTCATGCCCGACCGCCGAGATCAGCGGAATTTTGCTTTCCGCCGCTGCCCGCACCACGATTTCTTCGTTAAACGGCATCAAATCTTCGACGCTGCCGCCGCCGCGCGCGACGATCAGAATATCGGGGCGCATAATCGCGCCGCTTTCCGGCAGCGCATTAAATCCGCGTATCGCCGCCGCAATCTGTTCGGCAGCCCCCGGCCCCTGCACCGCCACCGGCCAGACCAGAACCGGGCGCGGAAAACGTTCGCCCAACCGGTGCAGAATGTCGCGAATGACGGCGCCCGTCGGCGAAGTTACCACGCCGATAACGCGCGGCAGAAACGGCAAAGCCCGTTTGCGCGAAGCGTCGAACAGCCCCTCCGCCTGCAATTTCTTTTTGCGTTCTTCGAGCATCTTCAAAAGCGCGCCAATACCCGCCAGCGCCATCTGCTCGATCACCAATTGATATTTCGACTGGCCGGGAAAAGTCGTCAGCCGCCCCGTGCAGACCACTTCCATACCGATCTCGGGGCGCATCCCGAGCTTACTCACCTGCCCTTTCCAGCACACGGAAGCCAGCACCGCATTGCCTTCTTTCAGCGTCAGATACATATGCCCGCTGCTGTGAATCTTGCAGTCGGAAATTTCGCCGCGAATACGGACATGGCCGAACGTCTCCTCGACCGTCCTTTTAACAAGGCCGGAAATTTCGCTGACGGAGAATTCCGGCGCGTTGGTGGGCGCGGGTGGAGTGTCAAAGAGTGAGGATTGTGTTTCAGATTTCGCCATAAAAACCCTTTAGCGCATTTTGCTTATAAATGAAACGCGCAACAAGGCCCCCCACCCCCCGCGGAACTTCATCCGCCGTCCGCTTGGCGGTTGCCGCTCCACGGGGGGTGGGGGGGCCTTGCGGGAAAGACCAAGCGGAGGGTATATAAATAAATCAATCGGGAGATACGTAATGAAGATTCTAGTGGTCGGCAGCGGCGGACGCGAACACGCCCTGTGCTGGGGTATCGCCAAATCGCCTTTGTGCGACGGGCTGTACTGCGCCCCCGGCAATGCCGGTATAGCAGCGGTGGCCGAATGCCTGCCCATCGCCGCCGACGATAAAACCGGCCTCATCGCCGCCTGCGAAAAATACGAAATCGATTTCGTGGTGATCGGCCCCGATGCGCAGCTTGAGCAGGGCCTGGCGGATGCCGTGCGCGAATTAGAATTGCCCTGCTTCGGCCCGAACCGCGACGCCGCCGAAATCGAATGGTCGAAAGGCTTCATGAAAGATTTGTGCGCCCGGCAAGGCGTACCCACCGCCGCCTACCAGCGCTTTACCGATGTCGATGCCGCCTGCGCTTATGTCCGCGAAAAGAATAAAGAAAGCGGGGGCGCGCCCATCGTCGTCAAAGCCGACGGCCTCGCCGCCGGTAAAGGCGTCACCGTCGCCCGCACCGTCAACGAAGCCCTCGCCGCCATCGACGCCGCCATGACCGGCCATGCTTTCGGCGACGCGGGCAACGCGGTCGTGATCGAAGAATTCATGGAAGGCGAGGAAGTCAGTTTCTTTGTGCTGTGCGACGGCGAAACCGCGCAGTTTTTCACCACCGCGCAGGATCATAAAGCGGTGGGCGACGGCGATAAAGGCCCCAATACCGGCGGCATGGGCGCATATTCGCCTTCGCCGATTGTCGGCGAGGCCTTGCGCATCCAGATCATGAACGAGATCATTCTGCCGACGCTTGACGGGCTGCGCGAGATGGGGCGGCCTTTCAGCGGCATTCTCTATGCCGGATTGATGATGACCAAATCCGGCCCGCGCGTGATCGAATTCAACGCCCGCTTTGGCGACCCGGAAACGCAGGTGATGGTGCCGCGCCTGAAATCCGATTTGCTGGCGCTGCTCTACGGATGCGCCAAGGGGATGCTCGATGTCATCGATATCGAATGGTATGATGTCGCGGCCCTCACCGTCGTCATGGCGACCAAAGGCTATCCCGGTTCCTATGGCAAAGGCAGCGTCATTAAAGGTCTTGACCGCGCCGATGCGGTCGATGACGCGATGGTATTCCATGCCGGAACCAAAGCCGAACCCGACGGCACCCTCACCGCCAATGGCGGGCGCGTATTGTGCATCACGGCTATCGGCGCGAACGTCGCTGAAGCCCAGCAACGCGCCTATCAGGCGGTCGATCTGATCGACTGGCCCGAAGGTTTCTGCCGCCGCGATATCGGCTGGCGCGCGATTGGCAAGTAAGAAACACCCGTGCCGCGTCATTCCCCCGCCGGCGGGAATGACTAACAGAGAGGGCGGTTCTTCAAACAACCAGCTTCCATTCCTCAAGCCTTTGATGAAATATCCGCAGGG
>JARLJC010000143.1 GCA_031291435.1 Alphaproteobacteria bacterium
GGTTTCGCCGCGGGCTCGCCCGGCTCGACGAGGCCGAACACGCGACGCTGCATGCCCGCGAGAATCTCGTCTCGACCGAGAACCCCTCCTTCGTCGGCGGCGTGCCGATCTCCATCGACTTGTCGGGCTTTGGCTCGGGCGGGCTGATCGGCTATCGCGCCAAGCGCCACACCGGGCTCATCGACGTCGATGCGCCAAATTCGTGCGACCCCGCCGACTATTGGGAGCCGGTTTATTCCCGCGGCCGCGCCGAGCTGGTGCTCGATCCCGGCGAATTCTATATTCTGGCCTCGAAGGAAGAAGTCCGCGTGCCGTCCGACCACGCCGCCGAAATGACGCCTTTCGACGCCGGAGTCGGCGAGTTCCGCGTCCATTACGCCGGTTTTTTCGACCCCGGCTTCGGCCTGAGCGAGCCCGGCGGCAGCGGCGCCCGCGCCGTGCTCGAGGTGCGCTCGCATGACGTGCCGTTCATCCTCGAAGATGGCCAGGCCGTCGGCAAACTCGTCTATGAACGCATGGCGGAGGTCCCGCACGAGCTTTACGGCGCCGACCTCGGCTCGAATTATCAGGCGCAGGGCCTCAAATTATCGAAACATTTTCGCACGCCCCGTTGAAGGCGGGCGACAATGCAGCTATGAAAAGATGCTGCGCGGGCGTAGTTCAGTGGCAGAACGACAGCTTCCCAAGCTGTATGTCGTGGGTTCGATTCCCATCGCCCGCTCCATCCTATCTCATTGAGTTTATCGTCCGGCGCCGAAGATCTGGCGCGGCTCGATCACCGTGGCGCGTCGGCCATTGCGATGACGGCGCTCTCGAATGCCCAGGCTTTTTGGGCGGCGACGTCATCGTTAGGATGACCCATATCGCCGCCCCGACGCCGAATAGGCTTTAGACGAAATTCAAATGTAGGGATGAGTGCGCCGTGCTGCCGTAGATATTTGCCGCAGATACGGCAATATCGTGAGCGCCTGGCGCAAGGTGTGTCGTCTGATATGAGTAGTATCCCGAGGAGTTTGATATGACATCGGCAATCTGCTTGCCCAAGTCGCTGATCGTGACGTCGGTATTCGGAGCTGTCCACCCGTATATTTTTGGATCGGCGCTATAGACGCCGTTCTGGCCTTGGCCGGCCACATATTGAATAATCTCATTTATTGTATTTGGCGTTCTGGATAGCTGGATCGCGACCGACGAAGAAGCAGTGTTGCCATAGGAATTTGTTTCTGTTGCTTTTAAATCGTGGTATCCATCGCTGAGCGACGCGGCGCTATAAGTCCAGACTCCCGATGAATTGGCCGTTACATGCGCTGCGACAGAGCCGTTATCATAAAGGGTCACGGTCGAATTCGCGTCAGCCTTGCCGGTCAAAGTCGGGTTATAGGTATATTCGATAGCATTGACTGTTTTCCCGGTTTGTTTTGCGAGCCCCACGGTTACAGTCGGGACCGGCGCCTTCGTGGCGTAATCGACGCTGAAATTGTTCATCGTCCAGGACCCGCTTCCGCTACTCGTTTCCACGCCGTTGGCCAGTCCGTTGAAATAAAGCGAACTGTTCAGGCCGCCGTGCGCTACGAGATATTGAAGCATGGCATTGACGTTGATCGTGCCGGACGTGACATCCGCGCCATTGGCCGGCATGAAAACATAATCCGGGTTGCCGGCGATGGTCGTCTCGGCGACCTTCCATGTGACGCCGTTAGTCGTGAAAGAGCCCAATTGATGTAGCGAAGCGACCCAGGTTTGCGAATAAGTCGGCGAATGCAAGAGTACTTCGACTTCAGCAGCATTGGTCGAGCTTTGGCCAGCGACCTTGGTCAGGAAAAGATCCATAATGACGTCAGATCCCTGGGTGTTGCCCGACATTGTGAAATTTATTGACTCACTCAACGTCGTTATATCTTTAATTTTACTTGATGCTATTGGTTTTTGTGGCGATCCGTAATTGTAGTCGCCATAATCAATGTGCAAAAATGACTTTATATTCCCGGCTGTTATTGTCGGAAAGCTCCAGTTCGCCGTCACGCCGGAATTTGGCGAGCTCGAATCGAGTTGCATTGTTTCGGAATAGTCCTTTCCATAGACCAGCGACCCAACATTGAACGGAGCTATGTAAACAGAATATGAACCTGAATTGTAAACCTGATTATTATATAGAGTGACGTATGGCTTGCTTGCTTGTGTCATGTTGAATCTCCGCCA
>JARLJC010000020.1 GCA_031291435.1 Alphaproteobacteria bacterium
TTCGGCGGCGGCGCGGCGCGCCGCCAGAGCTTCGCGCCTCCGTTCGGCTGCCGCGGGGGGAGCCTGTTGTTTTTGCCATTAGATTTCACGGAGTATCTCGGCCTGACGGCGGGGGTCGGCTTCCTGAGCCTGCTGAGTATCGCCCGATTGGTGTTCTTTCAGCGCGCGCAAGGCAGCGGCGCGGCGGCGCGGCTCGTCCAGACGCGGCGCATGAACGGGATCCTGATGCTGGGGCGCGAATAGCGCATCCAGCAGATAACGCGGTTGCTGATCGATATCCTGACTTTGGTTCTGTGCGCTGCTCAAAAAAATGATCCGGGCTATTTATATAAAATATGATCTAATCATAG
Organism: Alphaproteobacteria bacterium; assembly: GCA_031291435.1. Classification (GTDB taxonomy): domain Bacteria; phylum Pseudomonadota; class Alphaproteobacteria; order UBA9219; family UBA9219; genus CAIXLI01. The sequence goes on from JARLJC010000020.1 coordinate 351, forward strand.
CCCGGATCGGTTAATAATTCGTTGCAAACACGGAAAGAACGCTCTCCGAAGAAGACACATTATCTATCTGATATATAACGATTTTATATGATGAAAAACGGGGTCGGCGGGCCGTTGGATGGGCCATACAAGCCTATGCTCAGACCGGTTTCACAAATCCGGCCATAACCTTGAGCGAGCCTTTTTTATCGAAATAGACTTCGAGTTTATCGTGATCGACGCGCTTCACCGTGCCGATGCCGAATTTTTCATGCATCACTTTGTCGCCGACATTGGGCTGGCCCTCGCGGCGCGGGGTGGGGATAACGGTCGCGTGGCCTTCGATATCGCGCGGCGAAGATGAGCGCGTGAAATGATCCCCCCCACTTTTTCTTTGGCCCGCCTGCAATTGCTGCCACAGCGGCACGCTGCGTTCTTTACGTTCCTGTTGCGCGAAACGCATACCCGAAGACGCGCCATTGCCGATGGTTGATTGGCGCAGCACATGCGCGTCAGGCAATTCCTCAAGGAAACGCGAGGGCAAGGCATTGACCCAGCTGCCATAAAGCAACCGGTTGGCGACATGCGAGATGAAAGCGCGTTCCTTGGCCCGTGTGATACCGACATAGGCGAGGCGGCGTTCTTCTTCCAACCCGGCGGTGCCGTTCTCGTCGATCGAGCGGCGGCTCGGGAAAATTTCTTCCTCCCAGCCAGGCAGGAACACGATGTCGAACTCCAGTCCCTTGGCGCCGTGCAACGTCATCAGGCTGACCTGCTCGCCTTCGGTGTTGGTGGTGGCTTCCATCACCAGCGAGACATGCTCGAGGAACGCGGGCAGCGTATCGAATTCCGCCAGCGCGCCGATGAGTTCCTTGAGATTGTCGAGACGCCCCGGCGCTTCCGGCGATTTATCCGCCTGCCACATGCCGGTATAGCCTGAATCGTCGAGCACGATCTGCGCCACTTCGGGATGCGGCAGATTTTGCAGGAGGCCACGCCAGCGCGTGAAATTCTCGACGAGGCCGCGCATGGTCTGGCGCAGCTTGGGTTTCATCTCGTCGGTTTCGACAAGGCGCGCCGCCGATTCCAGCAGCGAGATTTTCTCGGCCCGCGCGAAAGTATAAAGCTGCTGAATGGCCGCCGGCCCTACCCCGCGTTTCGGCACATTGACGATGCGCTCGAAAGCGAGATCGTCTTCGGGCGACACCAGCAGGCGCAAATACGCCATACCGTCGCGGATTTCGGCGCGTTCATAGAAACGCGCACCGACCAGGACACGATAGGGAATGCCAAGCTGGATAAAACGTTCTTCAAAAGCGCGGGTCTGGAACCCGGCGCGGACCATTACCGCGATTTCGTTCAAGCCGACACCGCGCCTTTGCAGGCTCTCGATTTCGTCGGCGACCCAGCGCGCTTCTTCTTCGCCGTCCCACAGGCTTTGCACCCGCACCGGCTCGCCCATATCGGCGGAAGTCCACAAAGTTTTGCCGAGGCGCATCTGGTTGTTGGCGATAACATGCGAAGCGGCGGCGAGAATATGCCCGGTCGAACGGTAATTCTGTTCAAGCCGCACGACGGTGGCGCCGGGAAAATCTTCCTCGAAACGCAGAATATTGCCGACTTCCGCGCCGCGCCACCCGTAAATCGATTGATCCTCGTCGCCGACGCAGCAGATATTTTTGCGCGCCTGCGCCAGCAAGCGCAGCCACAGATACTGCACGGTATTCGTGTCCTGATATTCATCGACCAGAATATAGCGGAAGCGGTTATGCATCTCGGCCAGAATGTCGGGATGATTGCGCAGGATGGTGAGGTGATGCAGAAGCAGATCGCCGAAATCGCAGGCATTCAGTTCGAGCAACCGCTGCTGATAGGCGGCGTAGATTTTCGGAACCTTGCCGTCGGCCAATTGGCCGCCCTGGCTTTTGCTGTGCGTCGCGACTTCGTGCGGCAAAATGCCGCGATCTTTCCAGCGGCTGATGACGCCAAGCACCGCGCGGGCCGGAGATTTTTTATCGTCGATATTTTCGGCTTCGAGCAATTGCTTGATAAGGCGCGTCTGGTCGTCGTCATCGAGAATGGTGAAATTGGGTTTCAATCCCACCAGTTCCGCATGCGGGCGCAGCAAGCGGGCCGCCAGCGCGTGAAAGGTTCCCAGATACCAGCCTTCGACCGAGCGCCCCAGCATGGCGGCGATACGCGCCCGCACTTCGCCCGCCGCCTTGTTGGTGAAAGTCACGGCCAGAATCTGTCCCGGCACCGCCTTACCCGTGGCCAGCAAATGCACGAGCCGCGAGGTCAGCACCTTGGTCTTGCCGGTACCCGCCCCCGCCAGCACCAGCACCGGGCCGTCGAGCGCATCGACGGCGGCGCGCTGGGCGGCGTTCAGCCCGCGCCAGTAGGCGGGTTCTGCAAAATTATCTTTGGGCAATGCGCTTTCGGTCATGCATCAACTCTGTCATTCGTTTAAAAACACGGCGATAAAAAGAGCCGTCATCCCGGGGCGTTTGCTTTTTTACAAATCATCCCCGATGATTTGTAAAAATGCAAATGAACCCGGGATCCAGTCCGCCTCACCACTCAAACGGCGGCTCATGCCAAAGGCCAACTGGATCCCGGACAAGATTGCATTTGCCTCCGCGCAGGCGCGGCCTCAAAAGCAATCTTTCCGGGATGACGGCCTTTTTATTGGCGCCTGGGACTTCTCTCATGCCTCAGGCACAAACCACGCGGTTGCGCCCGTCCTGCTTGGCTTTATAAAGCGCGCCGTCGGCGCGGGCAATAAGGGTGTCTCCATCCTCACCGGCTTTATACTCGGCAGCGCCGACCGAAATCGTGACCACGCCTAAAACCTCGTTCGAGCCGCGGCGTTTGATGTGCTTGGTGGCGAGGGTGGCGCGCAGCTGGTTCGCAACGCGCTCCGCATCCTGCACGCGGGTGAGCGGCAGCAGGATAACGAACTCCTCGCCGCCATAGCGGGCGATGATGTCGCGGCCCTTGAGATTTTCGACCAGAGTGCGAGCGACGAGGCGCAGAACCTGATCGCCGATCAGATGCCCGTGGCTGTCGTTAAATTTCTTGAAATGATCGATATCGACCATCAGCAATGACAGCATGCCGCCGTCGGCGCGCACATTCTCCAGCGCCTGCGCGAATTCGCGGTCGAAAAATTTGCGGTTGCCGATTTCGGTGAGCGGATCGAGCTGCGATTCCTTATGCACCTGATCGAGGCTGGTGCGCACTTCGGCCAGCTGCCCCACGGTCTCGCTGAGATCCGATTGCAGTTTCTTGTTTTCCTCGGCGATGGCGGCGGTTTCCTTGATGACCTTGGTGACGGCGGTGCGGATGGTTTCGAGCGAGGAAGCGGTATTCAACTGCCCCGAAAACACGTTCAGCGTTTCGCCGAAACGGTCGGAACCCGTCAAAGCCGAGGACAGCATTTCCATGACTTTTTTGAGTTCGCCTTCCAGCTGCTTGTTGTTCTCGACCAGCAGCTGATTATTGGCGTACACACCCAGATATTCCTGATAGCACTCCATGGCGAAAGCGGCGGTCACCTTGCGGCCCTGCCCCACCACTTCATCGATGGTGGTTTTCAGCGCGGGATAGACGCCGGAATGATAGTGATAAAACACCGCGAAATTTTCCGGCGTGGGCGGCAGGTCATAGCGCGCCATATCCTGAAAGGCCTGCTGGGCCAGTATTTCGGCTTTGGGGGAAAGAACGGCGTCAGTCACATTGATTCTCGCTTATTGAACCGTTGAATCTCTTAAGCCAGCGGGGAACGCTTGGCAACGTCTATACCTATTGAAACAAGTCTCAGGCCTCGCACATCTCTATCCATTCGTTTTCGCTGAGGATTTTAACCCCTAGCGCCTGCGCCTTGGCCGCCTTGCTGCCGGCATCGGCCCCCACCACCACGAAATCGGTCTTGGCCGAGACAGAACCGGCGACATTGGCCCCCATATTTTCGGCCCGGGCCTTAGCCTCGGCGCGGCTCATTTTTTCCAGCGTCCCGGTAAAGACGACCGTCTGGCCGGCCAGAGGCGCATGCCCGCCCGCCGGTTTAGTATAAGGCACAACGGTTAAGACTTTGGCGAGATCGTCGAGCACCCTGAGATTATGCGGTTCCTCGAAAAAGCCGATAATGTCATCGACCATGCTGGGGCCGATCTGGTCGATATCGTCGAGATCGCGGCGGGCCGGGGAATCTTCCTTGTGCGCGGCGATCATCGCTTCGCGCCAGTTTTTCAGATCGATATAATGGCGGGCGAGAAGTTTGGCGGTCGCCTCGCCGACCTGACGGATGCCGAGGGCATAGATGAAACGGTCGAAGGGAATATTGCGGCGCGCTTCGATGGCGGCCAGCAGTTTCTCGACCGATTTTTCACCCCAGCCTTCACGTTGCTCGAGATCGGCTTTGTGTTTTTTGAGGTCGAAAATATCGGCGGGGGAATGGATGAGCTTGTCGGCCCACAGTTCCTGCACGCGCTGCTCGCCAAGACCTTCGATGTTAAAGGCGAGGCGGCTGGTGAAATGGCGCAGCCGTTCGACCGCCTGCGCCGGGCAGATAAGCCCGCCGGTGCAGCGGCGCACGACTTCGCCCTCCTCGCGGATTGCCAGCGAATGGCATTGCGGGCAATGGGTCGGCATCGCGAACGGTTTTGAATTTTTCGGACGCTGTTTCAGATCGACTGCGACCACCTGCGGAATAACGTCGCCCGCACGCTGAATGCGCACCACGTCGCATACCCGAATATCCTTGCGGGCGATTTCGTCTTCGTTATGCAAGGTGGCGCGGCTGACCACTACGCCGCCGACCGTTACCGGTTCCAGTTCCGCGACGGGCGTGAGCGCCCCTGTGCGGCCGACCTGCACGATGATGTTGTTGACCTTGGTTTCCGCCTGCTCCGCCGCAAATTTATGGGCGATAGCCCAGCGCGGCGAACGGCTGACGAAGCCCAGCCGTTCCTGCCAGTCGAAACGGTTGAGTTTGTACACAACGCCGTCGATATCGAAGGGCAGTTTGTGCCGTTGTTCTTCGATGTCGTGATAATAGGCGATGACTTCCTGTTCGTTTTTGCACAGGCGCGAAGGTTCGTTGAGTTTGAATCCCCAATGCGCGATCTGTTTGCGCAGGCCTGATTGAGTGTCGGGCAAATCGCCCTTCACCTCGCCCAGCGCATAGGCGAAAAATTTCAAAGGACGGGTCGCCGTTATCGACGAGTCCAATTGCCGCACGCTGCCCGCCGCCGCGTTGCGCGGATTGGCAAACAGCGGTTCGTCGTCCTTTGCGCGTTGCTCGTTGAGCGCGAGAAAATCCTCGCGGTTCATATAAATCTCGCCGCGGATTTCGAGAATTTCCGGAAAGGGCGCGCGCAGTTTCTGCGGCACATCCTTGACCGTGCGGATATTGGCGGTGATATTTTCACCGGTGGCACCATCGCCGCGCGTGGCCGCCACGACCAGCTCGCCCATCTCATATCGCAACGAGCATGACAGCCCATCGATCTTGGGCTCGCACATGAATTCCAGCACGGCATCGTCAGCCAGCGATAAAAACCGCCTTATGCGCCCGACAAATTCCGTCACATCTTCATCGGAGAAAGCGTTCGACAAAGACAGCATCGGCACCGCATGCGCGACCTTGGCGAAGCCGGAGGCAGGGGCGGCCCCTACCCGCGCTTCGGGATTATCCTTCGGAGCGAGATGCGGGAACTCGGCCAGCACAGCGCGATATTTCGCCCGCAGCTCATCGTATGCGGCGTCGGAAATTTCGGGCGCGTCTTTCTGGTGATAAAGCAGGTCATGATGTGCGATCTGGCGCGCCAAATCGGCCAGTTGCGCCGAGGCTTCGATATCTGTTAACTTGCTGGGGATGCTCGATTTCTTCATTAAGTCTATCTTAACTTAAATTTCCCAGAATTCGAGCCCATTCCACACTTTTTTCTGAGAGTTTCAAATGGCCAAAATTAAAGTCAAAAACCCGCTGGTCGAAATGGACGGCGACGAGATGACCCGCATCATCTGGCAGATGATCAAGGAATGGCTAATCCTCCCCTATCTCGATATCGACCTGAAATATTATGATCTCGGCATGCAGCATCGCGACGCCACCGACGACAAGGTGACCATCGAGGCGGCGGAAGCCACCAAGAAATACGGCGTCGGCGTCACATGCGCCACCATCACCCCCGACGAAGCGCGCGTCAAAGAATTCAGCCTCAAGAAAATGTGGAAATCGCCCAACGGCACCATCCGCAATATCCTGAACGGCACCGTGTTCCGCGAACCGATCCTCATCAAGAATGTGCCGCATTACGTGCCGCATTGGCACAAGCCCATCGTTATCGGCCGTCATGCTTTCGGCGATCAGTATAAGGCGACCGATTTCAAGGTCGGCGGCCCCGGCACTTTGACGATGACCTTCACCCCCGCCGACGGCAGCCCTGCCACCACGCATGAAGTGCATAAATTCCCGGGCGCTGGCGTGGCGATGGGCATGTATAACGAGGATGAATCCATCAAGGGTTTCGCGCATGCGTGTTTCAACTATGCGCTCGACCGCAAATATCCGATGTATCTTTCGACCAAGAATACGATTTTGAAGGCCTATGACCGGCGTTTCAAAGACATCTTCGCCGAAATTTACGAGCACGATTACAAAACCAAGTTCGAAGCCGCGGGCATCACTTATATGCACAAGCTGATCGACGATATGGTGGCGCAATCCATCCGCGGCGACGGCGGTTTCCTGTGGGCCTGCAAGAATTACGACGGCGATGTGCAGTCGGATTCCGTGGCGCAGGGTTTCGGCTCGCTGGGGCTGATGACTTCGGTGCTGCTGTCCCCCGACGGCAACACTATCGAAACCGAAGCCGCCCACGGCACCGTAACCGCCCATTACCGCGAGCATCAGGCCGGGCGCGAGACTTCGACCAACCCCATCGCCACGATTTTCGCCTGGACGCAGGCCCTGCAATATCGCGGCAAGATCGACGGCACGCCCGACGTGGTCGATTTCGGCAAACGCCTCGAAGCCGTCTGCATCCAGACCGTCGAACAAGGCCATATGACCAAGGATCTGGCTTTGTTGGTCGGCAAGGATCAGAAATGGCTCAACACCCGCCAGTTCCTCGAGAAGATCACCGAGAATCTCAAGGCTTCAACGTAAGACGGTCAAAAAAGAAAGACCCCGCGATTTACATCGCGGGGTTTTTATTTTTCGTCAGGAAATTTTTTAAAGCACTTCCCGCCGTGCATATACTCTAGAAGCGCACATTCAAGAATTTGGGTGCTTCCCATAGCATCAGGTTTTATTGATACCATGTAGCTGCTGCCATTCGTACATTTAAGGCTCCAAAAGGCTTCGTCTTTAGCTTCATCTTTTGTGCCAATCCCCATATAGAAAGCTTTTTTGCCAATACATCCTGCAGCTTTTCCCAAATATATCGCTTGCTCAGAGGAAGAGAATTTCAACATTACGTTATTCGCTTTATTGTCTGCGTAGCTAGTACCAGCATCCAACAAAGCACAAAACATTATTCCATAAAAAACAATCCCGAAAACTTTCAAGATTCCATCGCCTTGGCGATATCCTCACACATCTTCTTGGCGTCGCCGAACAGCATCATCGTGTTGTTGCGGAAGAACAGTTCGTTTTCGACACCGGCATAGCCCGCCGCCATCGAGCGTTTGATGAACAGCACCGTCTTGGCTTTTTCGACATCGAGGATGGGCATGCCGAAAATCGGCGATTGTGGATCGGTTTTGGCCGCCGGGTTAGTCACGTCGTTGGCGCCGATGACGAAGGCCACATCGGTCTGGCCGAAATCGCGGTTGATTTCGTCGAGTTCGAGGACTTCGTCGTAGGGCACGTTGGCTTCGGCCAGCAAAACATTCATGTGCCCCGGCATGCGGCCCGCGACCGGATGAATGGCGTAACGCACCTGCACCCCTGCGGCCTTCAAATGATCGGCCATTTCGCGCAAGGCGTGCTGTGCCTGCGCCACGGCCATGCCGTATCCCGGCACGATCACGACGCTGGAGGCGTTCTTGAGGACAAAAGCGGCGTCTTCCGCCGAACCGACTTTGACCGGACGATCACCGGCTGCACCCGTTTTGGCGCTCGCCCCGGCATCGGTGCCGAACCCGCCGAGAATGACGTTGAAGATCGACCGGTTCATGCCCTTGCACATGATGTAGGACAGGATCGCGCCCGACGAGCCGACCAGCGCGCCGGTAATGATGAGGAGCGGGTTTTCGAGGGTAAAGCCTGTGGCAGCCGCCGCCCAGCCCGAATAACTGTTGAGCATCGAGACGACCACCGGCATATCCGCCCCGCCAATCGGCAGGATGAGCAGGAACCCGAGCAGCACGGAAATCCCAACAATGCCCCAATAGGCGTAAGGCGCCTGCAAAATCAGCAGCAGCGCAAGGCACACGACAATCGCGATGCCAAGGCCGAGATTAAGATAATGCTGGAATTTGAACTGCAAAGGCTTGCCGGAAACCAGCCCCTGCAATTTGGCGAAGGCGACCAGCGAGCCGCTGAAGGTAATCGCGCCGATGGCCACGCCGAGGCCCATTTCGATCAGGCTGGAAATCTGGATGCCGTCGCCATCGACGATGCCGTAAGCGGCGGGATTCAAAAACGCCGCCGAGGCGACCAGAACGGCGGCAAGGCCGACCAGCGAATGGAACGCCGCCACCAGCTGCGGCAAGGCTGTCATCTTGATATTGCGCGCCACGACGGCGCCGATGCCGCCACCCACCGCCACCGCGACGGCGATCATCCATAACGAGCCGCTATCGATCAGGCACAAAGTGGTGGCGACCGCCAGACCCATGCCGAAAATGCCGAACCAGTTGCCCTGGCGCGCGGTTTCCGGTGAGGCAAGCCCCCGTAAAGCGAGGATGAAGCAGACGCCCGATATCAGATAGGCGAGGGAAACCAGCATCGTCATTTTTTCGCCGCCTTCGCGCCGCCGCTGGGTTCTTTTTTCTTATACATGGCCAGCATGCGCTGCGTCACGATGAAGCCACCGAAGATATTGATCGAGGCCAGCACCACAGCCCCCAGCCCCAGTTCCTTCGACGCCGTTAAATCGGCGGGACCTGCCGCCAGCAGAGCGCCGACGACGATGACCGATGAAACCGCATTGGTCACCGCCATCAAAGGCGAATGCAAAGCGGGCGTCACTCGCCACACGACATAATAACCGACGAAGCAGGCGAGAATGAATACCGTCAAACCGGTGATGAAAAATCCGGGGCCCGCCACAGGCATCTGCCCTGCCGCCGCCGCGGCCTGTTTGGCCAGCGAGGAGGCAAGCTCGGCCAGCTTCTGCTGATCGGCGGCCAGATTATTCAGACCATTGACGACATCGTTAATCGGCATGGCGTCCCGCTTACTTGGCCGGCGCGGCGGGAGCCCCGGCAGGCGCCACAGGCTGCGTTACGGGCGCAGTAACCGAAA
>JARLJC010000144.1 GCA_031291435.1 Alphaproteobacteria bacterium
AAGGCAGGTGATGCCAAGATGGCTGCCGCGTGGAATCCGTTCGATCAGAATGCCAGCGCGCCATTCTTCGATCCGCTGTGGATGTTCCAGATGCACGATGGTTTTGATATCGTTATCGGCAACCCGCCCTATGTGCGCCAAGAAAAGATCAAGGATCAAAAACCTGCGCTGCAAAAAGCTTACGGGCAGAAAAATGCAGCGACGGGTCAGCCAACTGGCAGTTATGCAGGCACCGCCGATCTGTTCGTCTATTTCATCGAACGCGGCATCCGCCTGCTGAAACAGGGCGGCGCGTTTGGCTACATCACCTCGAACAAATGGTATCGCGCCAAATATGGCGAGAATCTGCGCGTCTGGATGAATGAAAACAGCATCCTGCAAACCATCATCGATTTTGGCGATGCCGATGTGTTCGATGCCATCGCCTATCCCACGATCATCATCGCCGAACGGCGTGAGACGCGCGGACCATATGGCCCTGAGCAGTTCCGCGCGCTCAATTGGCAGGACTTGGGCGATGATGTGGACAAGGAATCTTTCCCCGCACTTGTCGAGCAATCAGGCTTCAATATGCCGCAATACTCGCTGGAAAAGACCGGTTGGCAGATTGAACCGACGGTGAAGCGCGACCTGCTCGCCCGCATCCGCGCGGCGGGCGTGCCGCTGGGCGATTATGTCGAGGGGCGTTTCTATCGCGGAATCCTCACTGGCTACAATGATGCTTTCGTGATCGACGGGGGCAAGCGCGCCGAACTCATCGCCGCCGACCCCAAATCAGAAGAGCTCATCAAACCTTATCTGCGTGGGCGGGATGTGAAGCGGTGGCGTGTGGAGCCGCAGGATTTGTGGTTGATTTTCACGCGGCGTGGGACTGATATTGATGCCTATCCCGCTATCAAAGCGCACCTCGAATATTTCCGTGCGGCGTTGGAGCCGAAGCCTGCTGTTTGGGAGGCATCCGCCGCTGTGCCGGAATGGCCGGGACGTAAGGCCGGATCATATAAGTGGTTTGAGGTTCAGGATAACATTGCCTATTTCAACGAATTTGAAACCGGCAAAATAATCTATCCCGATATTTATGAGCATCAAAGTTATGCTTGGGATTCGACGGGAGCCTATTGCGCGAACACCGCATATTTCATTCCAACTGACCAGCGATGGATGTGCGGCGTTCTCAACAGTCCTGTTATAGAGTGGTATTATCGGCAAGTATCGAGCGCAATTCGGGGTGGCTATCTCCGCGCCTTTTCCGAAGTGATGCAGCACGTGCCCATCGCCCGAACCTCCCCCAACAACATGGCGCTCATCGACTGCCTGACCGGTGCATTGTGTAAGGCTCAAAACCCCGCCCTCGAACAACTCCTCAACGCGCTCGTTTACGAACTCTATTTCGAAGGCGACCTCCATGCGCGCGGCCTCCACCTCTTTGCTGCCGCTGAGACAGCGGGCCTCGCCGCCCTCGCCGGGCTGGAGGGTGACGCCCTGACGAAGGCCGCTGCCACCTTCACCCGCGAACACCTCGCCCCCGGCCAACCCCTGCGGGTGATGCTGTCAGACCTCCAGACACTGGATGTCGTGCGAATTATTGAGGGCAAGGCATGACCCGCCCGCGCATCAAAACGCTCGAAATATGCGACTTCCGGGCCTTTCCGGGGCCGGCCCCCGTCACCATCGAGCTGAGCGGAAAGAACCTGTTTCTCTACGGTGAAAACGGTGTCGGCAAATCATCTGTCTTTCAGGCGCTTGACGGCATGTTCGCCGTGAATTGGACGCCGGAAGAGAACGCCGAAGAATTGGAGCGCCAAGCAAACCGCTTCACCGGCGCTGATCACAAAGGCACCGCCCGCGTGTCGATCACTTATGATGATGGCAAGGATGCTGCCATCTGGTCCGCCGCTGGCCATCCGATAGATACCGACAAAGGCCCCGCCGATCCGCGCATCGTCAACGCGGCGTGGGCAAAGGCCATCCTCGATTATCGCTCCCTACTGGAAACAAATTATAACCACGGCGATGATGAGATAAACCTGTTTGACGTCTGCGTTCATCACCTCCTGCGTGACCATGTGACGGTAACCGGGGATCGGCTCGGCGACATATGGAAGCGACTGACCGACAAGCTGGAACTCGGCCAAATTCGCGCGAATCAGCTTCAGGAAATCAATGATGACAGCCGCCTTTTCAACGATGGTCTTGAGGAAGCGGTCAAGGCGGTGCTGCCACTGATTAATCCATTTCTGGATGGGCTGGGCTATCCAGAAATTCGGGTCACTGCCCTTACACCGTCTCGGATTGCCTACAACAATTCCAGTTCTAAGGACTTGCGAGATTACGATGACTGCAAAGTCGTACCGGAAATTACATTTCGCGCTTCACCGGTGGAACGTCCTCAGCTTTTTCTGAACGAAGCGCGGCTCTCCGCGCTCGCGCTTTCGATCTATTTTGCTGGGCGAAAGCTAGCCGAAAATCAGGCTCAAAACGATATGCCGCGCATTATGGTGCTTGATGACATCCTGATAGGGCTGGATCAGGCAAACCGGGTGCCGGTGTTGGATGTCTGCTCGGACCATTTTCAGGACTGGCAGGTCATCATTCTCACGCATGACCGGATGTGGTTCGACATCGGTCGCCAGTTTTTACGCCAAGGCAAAGCCGATGAATTTTGGACT
>JARLJC010000145.1 GCA_031291435.1 Alphaproteobacteria bacterium
GCCAATGTCGTCGTCACCCCCAATATCGTATCGCGCGGGCAAAGCATGGAAATCATCGGCGCGCAGGCGCTGGGCCGTCCGGTTATTGTCACTGCCGTCGGCGCTAACGAAGAAATGGTCGCCAAGGGCGAAACAGCCTGGGTCATTCCGCCCGACAATGTCACGGCGCTGGCCAAGGCGTTGCGCGAGGCCGCGCGCATGACCACCGATCAGCGTGTCAACCTTGCCGATAACACGCGCTTCTTCATCGAAGATCATTTCCCGCAGGCCAACTGGTTCAACGGCATGATGGAACTTTATGAACATCTCATGTTCCCATCCCTGCACACGCAGCAGGCGGCGGTTCTGGCGAAAGTGGCGTAGGGCCGCAATGGCAACCATTCCCTCACCCTCCCGTCGCCCTTGCGACGGGAGGGTGAAGGAATGGTTGGATGAAGTGCCAGTCTAAACCACCGCCGCAATCCCGCGCAGTTGCAGCATCAATTCGGCCGGGTTTTCCGTCCGCCGCTGCTTAATCAGCGCATCGACGCGGTTCTGCAAAGTCGAAAAACATTTGCGCAATTTCCAGTCGCGGGCATCCTCATTCGCCGCGGCCAAAGGATCGTCCACCGGCCAATGCACGCGCACCGGGTCGCCGGGCCATTGCGGGCAACTGCCGCGCGCTTCTTCCGACAATGTCACGATGACATCGACGAAAATCGATTGCGGGGCGGCGAACAATTCCTGCCAGCCCTTGGTGTGGAGGCCGTCGGTGGAAATCCCCTCGGCCTTCAGGATCGACAGCACCTGCGCATCGACCGCGGGCAGCATTTTGTACCCGGCGCTCATGGCCACGAAACGGTCCCCGGCTTTGTGCCGCAGCAGGGCCTCGGCCAATATGCCGCGTGCGGCATTGCCGGTGGAAAGGAATAAAACCGTGGTGGGGTTCATCTTTTCTGACCTTGGTTGACGGGATGCGGGGAAGGGAGCGATTCAGCAGGGCCACTCTAACGGGGCCGGATTCATGCGGTCAACCGCCCTGTGCCTGAATTCCGATCCGCGTTGCATGAAAGACTCACATTGGGTAGAACAGAAAAGGATTTTATCGAGAAATGACTCATGCAACAGACACTTAGCCAAAACATGCCGCTTCGCCTTACATTGCCCGACGGTAACGTCAAAGAATTTTCCGGCCCTGTCACCGGGCTCGATCTCGCTGCGTCGATTGGCGCTGGCCTCGCCAAGGCAGCCCTTGCGGTCAAATGGAATGGCGAGATGCGCGATCTGATGCGCTTGATCGAGGAAGACGGCAAAGTCGAAATCATCACCCGCAAATCGCCGGAAGCGCTGGAACTGATCCGCCACGATACCGCGCATATTCTAGCCGAAGCGGTGCAGGAATTGTTCCCCGGCACGCAGGTGACCATCGGCCCCAATATCGAAAACGGATTTTATTACGATTTCGCGCGCGATGTGCCGTTCAGCACCGACGACTTCCCGAAGATCGAAGCGAAAATGCGCGAGATCGTGGCGCGCGACACACCCCTCGTGCGCGAAGTGTGGGATCGCCATGACGCGATCAAATTTTTCGAAGCCAAAGGCGAGAAATACAAGGCCGAATTGATTCGCGATTTGCCGGGCAGCGAAACCATCACGGTTTATGCGCAAGGGCAATGGAAAGATTTATGCCGTGGCCCGCATATGCCTTCGACCGGCAAGGTCGGCACCGCTTTCAAGCTGACGAAACTGGCGGGCGCCTACTGGCGCGGCGACAGCAACAACGCGATGCTGCAACGTATCTATGGCACGGCGTGGCGCGACGACAAGGAACTGCAAGCCTATCTGACGATGGTCGATGAAGCCGAAAAGCGCGATCACCGCAAGATCGGCAAGGAACTCGATCTGTTCCATATGCAGGACGAAGCGGCGGGCAGCGTGTTCTGGCATCCCAAGGGCTGGACGCTGTATCGTGCTTTAGAAAATTATGTGCGCCGCCGCATCCATGGTGCCGGTTATGTCGAAGTCCATACGCCGCAGCTTTACGACAGCTCGATCTTCAAGGCTTCCGGCCATTGGGATATGTATGGCGACAATATGTTCAAGGTCGCGCTGAAAAACGAAGCCGATCCCGAACATCCGCAGATGCTGGGGCTCAAGCCGATGAACTGCCCCGGCCATGTCCAGATTTTCAAGCAGGGCATCAAGAGTTACCGCGACCTGCCTTTGCGCATGGCGGAATTCGGTAATTGCCACCGCAACGAGGCGCATGGCGCGATGCATGGCCTCATCCGCGTGCGGCAATTCGTGCAGGACGACGCGCATATTTTCTGCACCGAAGACCAGATTCAGAATGAAAGTCTGAAATTCTGCGAGCTTTTGGAATCCGTTTACCGCGATCTGGGTTTCTCGGTGGCGCGCGTGCGTCTGGCCGATCGTCCCGCCGTTCGCGCCGGTTCCAACGAAATCTGGGACAAGGCCGAGAATGCCTTGCACAGCGCGTTGAAGGCCGCCGGGTTGGCTTATGACATGAATCCCGGCGATGGCGCGTTTTACGGGCCGAAAATCGAATTCTACCTGCGCGACGCCATCGGCCGCGAATGGCAATGCGGGACGTTGCAGGTCGATTTCAACATGCCGGAAAGGCTCGACGCGCTGTATGTCGGCGAGGATGGGCAGAAACACCGTCCCGTTATGCTTCACCGCGCCATTCTCGGCACGCTGCATCGTTTCCTCGGCATTCTTATCGAAGATTGCGCGGGCAAATTTCCGTTGTGGCTGGCACCGGTTCAGGTTGTGGTCTGCACCATCACCAACGACGCCGAAATCTACGCCAACCGTGTTTTATCCGTGCTGACCAAGGCCGGTATCCGCGCCCAGATCGATGTGCGCCCGGAAAAGATCAACGCCAAAATCCGCGATCATTCGTTGCAGAAAATCCCGCTGATTTTAGTCGTCGGCAAGAAAGAAGCCGAAGGCGAAACCGTGGCCATCCGCCGGTTTGGCGGAGAAGCGCAGGATATCATGTCGCTGGGCGAAGCCGTAAACAGCATTGCCGTTGAATGTCTGCCGCCTGACCTGAAGCCTGCCATTTAAGCTCACCGGTGCCGTCATCCCGGCGTAAGCCGGGATCCAGTCCCGAAGCACCCGCAAGACAGTACTTATGGCACTTGTCGTACTGGATCCCGGCTTACGCCGGGATGACGGCTCTGCCTATCAGGGCGTTCTAAAAATACCCAGCAAATCTCCGGGTTTTGCGGCGATGCGGGTCGCCCCGGCTTCGCGCAGTTCGGCCTCCGGCGCATAGCCCCACAGCATGTCGATACTGTCGAAGCCTTGCCGCCCGACCTGAAGTCAGCCGTGTAATTCCGGTGGAGTCGATACCCCGTTGGGGTGGTTCTGAAATGCCCCGAATATTATATTTCTAGTGTGCGGAATGATGAGGGATATGACTACTATCGCGATAAACACTATCCCCGTGTTATGCAATTTACGATTCTTTTCCACGATAACCATGTAGAGATATGTAGCGGGAAAAATTAAAAAAACCTGCCCCAGAATCCATAATGCTTTCTTCGGTTTGCTGAGACTGTCGTTAATTGCCGCCCGGACAATCATTACAGGCCACAAAATAACGCTCACAAGAGACGCAATACTCAAAGCGAGGGCTAGCAACATCAAAAATATATTCATTTTATCTCCTTGTTTTTTAGCAAGGGCATAAATGCCACCATCGAGTTTTTAGCTTCTCATTTTGTCTATTAAAAAAGAGCTAATGAAGCAAAATCCTCAATAGATCATATGGTTTTGCGGCGATGTAGGTCGCTCCTGCTTCGCGCAGTTCGGCCTCGGGGCCGTACCCCCACAATACGCCGATACTGTCGATGCCGTGCGCCTTGGCGGCGAGAATATCGTGCTTGCGGTCGCCGATCATGACGATGTTTTCGGGTCGCAGATTTTCCTGTTTCAGCGCATAGGCGATCAAATCGCCTTTGTCGTTATGCGTGCCGTCATGTTCGGGGCCATAGACGCGCTCAAAAAACCTGTCGAGGCGGAAATACGCGACAACGCCTTCGGCCACGGGGCGCGGTTTCGAGGTGACGACGAACATGCGGCGTTTCTGCGCCTGCAAATTTTCCAGCACCGGGACGATGTCCTCATACAAACTGTTTCCGGTGAGGCCGTTTCCTTCGTCGCTATAATGGCGGCGATAATGCGCGAGCGCGATTTCGGTTTTCTCCTCGCCGAGCCGCGCTGCAAAAGTATGCCGCAAAGGTGGGCCGATGAATTGGGTTACATCATCGAATGAGGGGACGGGGTGGCCGATCTGCTCGAACGCATATGTGATACCGGCGATAATCCCCGGCTTGGAATCGGTCAGCGTGCCGTCGAGGTCGAAAAACAGCGTTTCTGCGTCTTTCATGTGATCAAATCCTTGACCGTGACGCCCTGATAGGCTGTTCCCATCGCCTTGTGCAGGGCCGGGAACAAATCCCGCAATTGCTCATCGAGTTTCCACGGCGGATTGACGATAATCAACCCGCTGCCGTTCAGCCGGTCGGCGCGGGTTTCTTCGTCATAGATGAATTCCGCGCACAGAATATCGCTCATCCCGGTCGAGGCCAGCTGCGCATGGAAATTCCAGATCGTTGGGCGATCCTTGATCGGATACCACACCATATAAATGCCGGTCGGCCAGCGCCGCTTCGCTTCTTTCAAATGCTCGACGATGCGCGTAAATTCGTCCGGCTCCTCGTAAGGCGGGTCGATCAGCACAAGCCCGCGCCGTTCGGGCGGCGGCAGGAATGCGCCCAGCGCCTCATACCCATCGCGACGGTGAATCTGCGCGCGTTTATCCGCTGGCAAAGCGATACGCAGCGACGCCGCATCATCGGCATGCAATTCGCACACCGCGAGCCGATCTTGTTCGCGCAGCATGTGAAAAGCGAACAAAGGCGACCCCGGATAAGTGCGGAAACCTTCGGCGCTTTTGCCGTCCCAGACCGGATTGAGTTTGCGTAAGACGGCATAAAAATCGGCCAGCTGGGGCAAAGGAGTGGCGTTCAGCAACGCCTTGATGCCTTGCGCCGCCTCGTCGGTTTTCAAAGCCCGTTCGTCGGCGAGGTCGTAAAGCCCCACGCCCGCATGCGTGTCGATGACCGCGAACGCCTTATCCTTGGCGCGCAGATGGGCGACGATAAGCGTTAAAACCGCGTGTTTAACGACGTCGCAGCGGTTGCCCGCATGGAAGATGTGCCTGTAATTCATGGCCCCCTGTATAAACGCATTTCCTCTTGCGCCAAACCGCTTTTTGGCTTTGATTCACAAGGAAGAATCAAACCGAGGATTTTCAGATGACCGCATGGGCCCGCCAACTGACTTTTTCCGCAGCCGCCGCCTGTTTCGCGCTTGTGCTGGGGGCGCAGCCCGCCGAGGCGCGCGCGCATCACCATACCAAACACCATCATGCCCGCCATGTCTCAAAGGGCAGCGCGATTGTCAAAGTGGCCCAGCGCCATCTCTCCAATCTCGGTTATTACAACGGCTCTATTGACGGCCTTATGGGCCCGGCCACCAAGCGCGCCATCAAGCAGTTCCAGCGCGAGCATGAGCTGAAAGCCGACGGCGTTTTGGGCAAAAAGACCAATGCCGCTCTGGCGCGCGCGGATAAGCCGCAGCCGGTGGTGGGGCAGGGCACCTTCAGAACCCATGACAGCATCGCCGCGGCCCCGTCCGATACAACGGTCAATCCCGATTTCACGCCGCCCGGCGGACGCGGAGTCACCACCCGCTTCGGTAACGTCGATGTTGCCGAAAGCGGTTCTGGCTCCGATAAACGCTATGATGTCAGCGTCAACGGCCAGCCGGTTCTGGTCGCCGACGGCCAACCCACCGTGGTCGGCGTTTCGCAGGCCTATATGCTGACCAACGAAGACGCGGTGATCTTCACGACCTACAGCCCCGGCGACGGCAGCTGCATGTACAAAAATCACGTCCTCGTTCTGGGCGGCAGCGGCACAAAAATGCTCGATATTGGCAATTGCACCCGCGCTTATGAAGCCAGCGTCGATGAAGGCGCTCTCTACATCACCTTCCCCGAACATGACGATAACCGCGATCTGGGATCGACGTGGAAGCTTGAAGGCGAGAATCTGCACAAGCTCTAAGCCAAAGTCGTCATCCCGGCGCAAGCCGGGAGGTGGATTCACATTTGAAGTGCAACAGTTGGAGGTGGGAGGAGAATACCTCGGCGGGGGTTTTGAAGCCAAGGCATTTTCTGGGTGTGGAGTTAAGGATATGAGCGAGGTGCTGAAC